>JAPPJO010000137.1 GCA_028820325.1 Gammaproteobacteria bacterium
GCTTCAAGGCGATCAGCTCCGGCGCGGGGACGATGAACTGGATCAGCATGTACGCGCAGAGCGACGTGCAGCGGAACCGGCAGTTCTACGTGGGTGACGGCTTCCTGTACGAGGACTTCGACACCTACTTCGACCAGTCGCCGCTCAAGTACATCACGAACGCGGTTACCCCGACGATGATCCACGTCGTGGAGGGCGATCCGCGCGTGCCGAGCCCGCAGTCGGTCGAGCTGCACATGGCGCTCAAGAAGCTGGACGTGCCGACGGAGTTGTTCATGTATCCCGGCCGCAGCCACGGCATCCCGGACCCGCGCAACCGCCTGGTCAAGGCCGTGAGCGAGATGTCCTGGATGGACTACTACGTGCGCGGCATCGGCGAGAAGTTCGAGTGGCGGCAGGTGCTGGAGACGCTGGAGGGGGAGGGCGGGCCGGTGGTGGTGTCGGACCCGCAACGGTAGTGCCGGCGGCTTCCGGCCGCGGCCCGGCGGAATGCCGAGCCGTCTGATCTGGCAGGCGGTCCGGATTGCGGCCGCCATCGCCGTCGTCGTCGTGCCCTTCGGCTACGCCGTATCCGGTGTTCGGATCGACGTCCTGGTCGGAGCCGGTTGCGGGCTGGCAATCGGCATAGGGGTCGGCCTCCGGGGCGGCTCCGCGGGTCGCCCCTGGACCGGAATCCTGGTCGGATCGATCGTCGGGATGGCCGCGGCGCTGATCGCCGGCACGCTGCCCCTTGGAGGGATGGGAGGGCTCATCCTCCCCCTTCTCGGCCTCGCGGTCGGCCTGATCGACGGGTTTGGCGGGTCCTCGCTTTCCGGGTATCGGGACGTGCTCCGGGAGACGTTCATTATTTCGGTCCTGTTGGCGGTGGGACTGGTGCCCGCCGCGGCAGCGTCGGGTGGTCAGGCAATATTTCTCCCGGTGGCCGCCATCATCCTGGTGCCGTTGGTCGCGCTCATCGCGGGGCTCCTCAGCCGCCGCCGCGAGGGCTGGCGCGACGCCCGTCCTCCCAGGTTGCTGGTTCTGGCCGCGCTTGCGCTGTTCGTCGCAGGGGCTCTCCTGGCGGCGACCGAAGTCAGCGTCCGCGGCGTTTCGCAAGTCTTTGTCATCCTGATAGAGGTCCTTATCGCATCTTCCCTCCTGCTGGCCCTCCCGGCGGCCGCGTTTCTTCTGGGGCGCGCCGCCATCATCTGGCTCCAGCCGCGGCTAAGCGTGTACGGCCATCTCGCCGGCTACCTGCGTGTCATGTGGGTTCCGATCGGCGGGTTCGCGGTCGGCTACCTTACCATCATCGTCCTGTTCGCCGGGTTCTACGGGATGCTCGAGCACTTCCGCCCGGGCGCATTCTCCGGCGCCGGAGCCGGGATCGCCGACTGGTTCTCGTTTGCGTTCTTCGCCGCGCTCGGCCAGGATTTCGCGACCATCGAACCGGTCTCGGTCAGTTCAAGAATGCTCGTCGGAGCGCACCTCATCCTCTCGGCGGGCTGGGCGCTCGTGCTGTTCGCGGCGGTGATGTCGTCCATCGGGCCGAAGCTGGACCGGATCGCCCGGAGCCACGCGGAGGAGGGCGATTGAGTGAGGGATCCTCCTTGAACCGAGGCAGGTCGACATGAGCCCCTTGGTCTGGCTTGCGGTGCGGATCGCGGCCGCAATCGCTCTCGTAGTCGTGACCTTCGGCTACGCCATCACCGGGGTCCATACGGACGTTCTGCTTGGGGCGGGATTCGGGGTTGCGGTGGGCGTCGGCGTCGGTCTCCGCGGGGGCTCGGGCAGCCATCCCTGGACCGGCATCCTGATCGGCTCGGCGGTCGGCGTCGTCGCGGCGTACCTGAGCGGGGCGCTGAGTGTCGGCTGGGGCATCATCCTACCGCCCCTTCTGCCCTTGGCGGTCGGCCTGATCGATGGCCTGGGTCGCTCGCCTCTTTCCGGGTATCGGGATGTGTTCCGCGAGACGTTCATCCTCGCCGTCCTGCTGAGCCTGGGGTTCATCCCCGCGCTGGTCGTTGGCGATTTCGACCAGGCACCACTCCTGGCGGTATTCACCCTCGTGGCCATGCCCTGGACCGCCCTGCTGATCGGCCTCCTCAGCCGACGCCGCGAGGAATGGGACGGTGCCCCGCCTCCCCGTCTGCTGGTCCTCGGCGCCGTTGCCCTCCCTGTTCTGATGGGTCTGCTGTTCGGTTTTGGCGTGATCCAGGAGGACGACGGGTTTACAGGCGCCATGGCAGTCTTGTGGATCGTCCTGACCATCATCCTCTCAATCCTGGTGATTCCGCTGGCGGCGTTTCTCGCGGGGCGCGCCGCCGCCAACTGGCTGCGCCCGCGGCTTGAGGTATACGGCCAGCTCGCCGCCTACCTGCGGGTCATGTGGGTTCCGATCGGCGGGTTCGCGGTGGGCTACCTGACGATCATCTTTCTCTTTGCGGGCTTCTACGGCACTCTGGAGCGCGTTGCCCCGGGCTCGTTTGCCGGGGCGGGCACGGGGATCACCGACTGGCTGTCCTTCGCGTTCTTCACCGCGCTGGGTCAGGACTTCACGGCGCTTTCTCCGGTCTCGCTCGGCGGACGCGTGCTCGTCGGCGCTCACCTCATCCTCTCGGCGGGATGGGCGCTGGTGCTGTTCGCGGCGGTAATGTCCTCCATCGGCCCGAAGCTGGACCGCATCGCACGACACCTCGCGGACGACGGCCGCGACTGAACGGCGGCCCGCCGCCCCGCGCGGACTGTGCTGCGGAAGTCCATTGATAGTGACAATAACGTCGTCCTGATTGCGCGTTCTTGTCGGTCGCACGAATACCCTGACACGGTTGCCCACTCTGTCGGTTGCGGCATAATGGAACAATGAGTACGCTGGAGGCTGGGCAGTGGGGGATGGGTTCCGGGGCGACCGGGATGAGCCCGTAGCGGACAGACCAAAGAGCGGCATCTCGCATGATTCGGCGGGGAGGCAAAGGGGTGTGTGTGGCCCTATCAGGCGAGGGCACCGATACCCCCGTCCCCAGCGGAACCCCGCAAAGGTCGTACCTTCTCACCCGCCGATCGCTCCTGCGATCCGGGTTCGCCGCGCTGGCCGCGGCCCCCTTCGCGAAGCCGCTGGCCGCTTCCGCCCCGTCCATTCGCCGGAGCCGCCGCAACGTCGTCAAACAGGCCGATGACATCGTACTCGGCGTGTCGGCTGCGTTCTCGGGTCCCTCTCGTGGTCTGGGCACGGAGCTGTATCGCGGCGCGATGGCCTGGTTCAGCTACATCAATGACAATGGAGGAGTGAACGGCCGCCGGATCGTCCTCAAGCTCTACGACGACGGATACCAGCCCGATACCTGCGTCGCGAACACCCTCCGGCTCATGCAGGAGGACGACGTCTTCCTGCTCTTCGGGTACGTCGGCACGCCGACCGTCACCCGGGTGCTGCCGCTTCTGAAGAGATTCAGCGACCGCCAGGTCTACCTCTTCTTTCCCTTCACGGGCGCGGAGCCGCAGCGCGAACCTCCCTACGGCGAGTTCGCCTTCAACCTGCGGGCCTCCTACCGGCAGGAGACGGCCGGGCTGGTCGACAATTTCGTCCGCATCGGAC
>JAPPJO010000094.1:0-975 GCA_028820325.1 Gammaproteobacteria bacterium
GACCGTGTTCCCCATGGCGGCCAGAAAGAGCGCCGCCATCGCGCCGTGGAGCGCGCGCCGGTGTTGGTCGGGGCTCACCACCCCAACAATCCCGGCAGCCACAACACCACCCCCGGCACCAGCGCGATCACCACCGTAAGCCCCAGCATCAACGCAAGATACGGCCACAGCGGCCGCGCCACCTCCGCCGGCTCGACCCCTCCTACCGAGCAGGCCACGAGCAGGCTCACGCCCACAGGCGGCAGGAACACGGAGATGCCCTGGGTCGCCACGATGACGGCGCCGTAGTGCACGGGGTCGATCCCGAGCTGCGTCGCCAGGGGCAGCAGGATGGGCGTCAACAGGACGACCGCGGGCACGCCCTCCAGGATCGCGCCGAGCGGCAGGAAGACGAGGATCGTGAGGATCATGAAGCCGGCCTGCCCGCCGCCCATCCCCACCACCGATGCCGCCAGCGTCTGGGGCACCTGCATGACGGCGAGCACCCAGCCCAGCAGGCGCGCGGCACCCACCACGAACAGCACCATCCCCGACACCATGGCGGTCTGGACGATCTTCTTCCACAGCTCCGCAAGGGTGAGCGACCGGTACACCGCCCCGGCAAGCAGCAGCGCGTAGGCCACGGCCACCGCGGCGGCCTCCGTGGGCGTGAAGAGCCCGAAGCGGATGCCGCCCAGGATGACCACGATCATGAACAGGGGGAGCAGCGCATCTCGCGCCGCACGGCGGAGTTCCGCGAAGGACGCGCGCTCTCCGGCCGGCCATCCCTGCCTCCGCGCCTGCCACCCGATCTGCGTCATCAGGCCCACGGCGATGAGGAGCGCGGGCATGATCGAGGCGACGAACAGGGCGCCGATGGAGACGTTGCCGATGACGCCATAGACGACCATCACGATCGCCGGCGGAATGAGGATCCCCATTCCGCACGCGGCCGACACGATCGCGGTGGCGCGCGCGCGGCCGTAGCCGTTCGCC
>JAPPJO010000094.1:985-2384 GCA_028820325.1 Gammaproteobacteria bacterium
CGCATCCGCGGAAGTGGAGCCGGACACCCCCGAGAAGAACATCTCGGCCATGATGACCACCTGTCCGAGACCCCCGGGGAGGTGTCCCACGAGCGCCCGCGCCAGCGTCACCAGGCGGCGGCTGATCCCCCCGACGTCCATCAGAAAGCCGGCCAGAATGAAGAGGGGGACGGCGAGCATGGGGAAGGAATCCATCCCCGCGACGATCTGCTGCGGAATGATGACGAGGGGGAGGTCCGCCACCACGATGGCGAGAACGGCCGCGATCGCGAGCGCGAAGCCGATGGGCACGGCGGCCAGCACGAGCAGGCCGAAGATCCCGAGGAGAAACGCGCCCATCAGCGGGTGTCCTCCCCCGCCCACCCCGCCACCATGTGCACCACCATCAGCACGCCGGACACCGGAGCCGCTGCGTAGACCAGGGCGACAGGCAGGTTCAGCGCCGGCGAGCGCTCTCCCATGGTCAGGTCCATGAGCGCGATGCCGGTGCCGATGAGGAGGAGCGAGAACAGCTCCACGGATTCGGGTACGCGAAGAGGTAGCGCATCAGGACCTGGAGGAGGACTACAAGGGCCACGGTGATCAGAAGGCCGCCCGCCGCGCAGGTCTCGAGCTTCACCAGGACCCCGTTGAGGGCGCGGAGCCGTCGCATCATCCGCACCGCGTTTCGGCCCGCGGCACCTGCCTACCGCCCCGACTGGCGCTCTCCGCCTTACCTCGCACGCTCCGCCTCCGCCACCAGCCTTTCGATCAGCGCCCCGCCGTCCGGCAGTCGATCGGCCAGCTCGTTCCAGATGCGCGGCCGCACGGCCGGGACGAACGGCGCCAGATCCGGACGCGATATCTCCACGCCCGCGGCCCGCATCTGCTCGATCGCCTCCGCCTCCATCCGGCGCGCGACTTCACTCTGGTAGGCGAGCGCATCGGCCGCCGCACGGTCGACCGTCGCCCGCACATCCTCGGGCAGCGCTCGATAGAACGGCTCATTCACCAGAAGCGTGATCGGGTTGTAGGTGATGGACGTGAAACTGTAGAAGCGGGCCACCTCGTGGAGCCGGCTGCTCACGAAGCCGATGGCGTTCGCCTCCCCGCCGTCAATCACGCCCTGCTGCAGCGCGGAATAGACCTCCCCGTAGTTCATCGGGGTCGCCTGGACGCCGAGCGCCGAGTACGCCGCGAGGTACGTCGCGTTCTGCAGGACCCGAAGCTTCAGTCCGGCGAGATCCGCGGGCGTCTCGACGGGCCGGCGCCGATTGTAGACGTGGCGGAACCCGTAGTCGAGGAAGCCCAGCGAGCGGACGCCCGTGCGCTCCAGCAGCAGCTCGCGCCACCAGTCCCCGACCGGGCCGTTCATGACCGCGAGCCCGTGATCCCGGTTCTCGAAAAGGAACGGGAGGTC
>JAPPJO010000094.1:2542-3522 GCA_028820325.1 Gammaproteobacteria bacterium
CAGGAGATGGAACTCCGAATTGGTCGAGAGCACATGGGAGAAGCGGACCTCCCACGTGGGGGAGTCACCCAGGGCTGCGCTGCCGGAGCTGCCCGATTCCGGGCTGCGGCACGACGCCAGCAGGAGCGCCGCCGGCAGTGCGATCAGCGCTCGCAGGCTGCGGCCGTTCCCTCCACGGACAAGCCCGAGGCCGGCTCGCACCCGCGCCGTTCGCTCACGCCGGTTGCTCGCGTGGCGCAGCGCACGTGCGCCCCCGTTGTCACTCCCGCCCAAGTGGAACACCTTCCACAACGTGCCGCCGGATCGCCTCGGCCCAGTGGGCCATGTAGTCGTCGAACGCCTCTCCGAACGCCCGCACGACATCATCCGCGTCCGATGACAACGATGTCATGCGGTATCTCACCGACGCCCGGCTTTGGCCTTCGCCATCAGGGGTCACGCGAACGTCCACCATGGCGGTGTGATGGTCCGGAATCACATACACGAAGGAAGCGATGCCCCTGGCGAGCTCGTGGCGCGTCTGGATCCAGGTCGCAGTTCCGACGCCCTGCTTGAGCGTCTGGAACACCAGGCCTTCTCGCGCCAGACCCTCGGTCGGATGGAGATATCGCGGGTCCCAACCTGCCACCCATCGCCGCTCGCCTTCCGCGCTGAACAGCGGAAACGCTTCCTCAAACGGCAGCGCCATTGCTACAATGCCCGTCTTCTCCACATGAGCGCGCTCGCCTGCTTCGGTCGCCATCCTCGCTCCCGGTCCTGGATGTTCTGGCGAAGGTCGTAGCGAAAAGCGAGCCCCTGCGCACCCTCAGATCAACTGCCCGGCATCGACGAACACGCTGGTCCCGGTCACGAGGCGCGCTTCGTCGCCCGACGCGAGGAACACGACAGCCCCCACCACGTCCTCCGGATTGCCGATCAGTCCGAGTGGAATGCGCGCGAGGCGGCCCTCCCGGAATTCGTCCCGCGCGATGTCGGCCCGG
>JAPPJO010000156.1 GCA_028820325.1 Gammaproteobacteria bacterium
CCCATCACGAGAGGAATCGAATGATGGGAAGCACGAAGCGGGACCGGCGCAGCTATAGCGCCGGCGAGTGGGGCCGGAACCGGGTGAGGGTGTTCGCCGATCCCAAGACCGGCATCTTCCAGATCGAGTGGCGGGAGAACGGACGCAGGCTCACCCGGTCTCTGAAGCACCGGGATTGGGTGCGGGCCAAGCGGCAGGCCGACGAGGTCGCCGCCGGCCTCGCCGGGCCGGACATGAACGGCAACGCGGAAGCCGAGCCCGAGCCGCCGACACTGGGAGTGCTTTTTGACATCTACGGTGAGGAGGTGACGCCCACCAAGACGCCGCAGTCCCGGCGTCGGGACCGGGCCACGATGGCGATGTTCCTCAAGTGCTTCGGCAGGGACCGAAGGCCCGAGACCCTTTCGCAACGCGACTGGGACCGCTTCATCCGGGAGCGCCGGTCGGGAAGGATCGGTCCCAGAGGCAAGCCGGTGGGCAACCGGATGATTGAATGCGACCTGACGCTCCTGATGGCGGTGCTGAACTGGGCGGCGAGATCGAGGGACGACCACGGTCGGCTGCTCTTGGACAGGAACCCGCTCAAGGGCCTCCGCAAGCCCATCGCGAAGAACCCCACGCGGGTCGTTCTGACCGAGGATGAATACCGGGCCATGCTCGGGGTCTCGCGGCAGGTGGACTGGCGATTCCATGTCGCGTTCGTGCTTGCCCACGAGACCGGGCACCGAATCGGAGCGATTCGCAACCTCCGCTGGGAGGACATCGATTTCGAGGACAAGACCATCCGTTGGAGGGCGGAACACGAGAAAACGGGCTACGAGCACACCACGCCACTGACCGACGATGCGTTGGCCGCGCTTGCAGAGGCGCGGCGGGCGAAACCGGGAAGCGGGAACGATCCGGTGCTGCCCGCGCCAAAACAGCCCTCGCAGTGTCTCGGTCGCTACATGGCGCTGAGATGGTGGTACAAGGCCGCGAAACTCGCGGGCCTCGAACCGAAGCGGGGCCGGGGCTGGCACTCGCTCAGGCGCAAGTTCGCTTCGGACCTGATGGACCAGCCGCTGAAGGTGCTCTGCGAACTGGGAGGCTGGAAGGAGCCCACGACGGTGCTGCGTTGCTACCAGCAAGCCAACCCGGGACAACTCCGGAAGGCTCTGGATGGCCGCCGGAGGGTCCGCACCTAAGGTCCCCGAAAGGGCGGGAATCATTCGGCGAGAGTCGAACTACCGAAGCCCGCAACTACCACGTTCACAACACGATGCGCGTCTCGCAACACTTGCTGGAGACGCTCTTTGACATCTACGGTGAAGAGGTAACCCCGACCAAGACCCGGCACTCGCGGCAGCATGACCGGACCGCGATGAAGATGTTCCTCGGGTTCCTCGGAAGGAACCGCGACCCGGCAACGCTTTCCCAGAGGGACTGGGACCGGTTCATCCGGGCGCGCCGGGCGGGGAGGGTCGGACCGAGCGGAAAGCCCGTGTCGGACCGCATGGTCGAATACGACCTGAGGTTCCTGATCGCGGTCTTCAACTGGGCATCGAGGTCGAGGGACGAGCGGGGCCGCCTGCTGATCGAGTCGAACCCGCTCAGGGGCTTGAGGACGCCCATGGAGAAGAACCCCACCCGGGTCGTTCTCACGGAGGAGGAGTATCAGGCACTTCTCGGAGTGTCCCGGAAGGTGGACTGGCGGTTCCGCGTCGCGCTCGTGCTCGCGCACGAAACGGGACACCGCATCGGAGCCGTCCGCAAGCTCCGGTGGGACGACATCGACCTCGACGGCGAAACCATCCGGTGGCGCAGCGAGCACGAGAAGACCGGATACGAGCACACCACGCCCGTCACCCCCGAGGCGGTCGCCGCCTTGGAGGAGGCGCGGCGGCGGAACCCGGCGACGGGCGACGCACCAGTCCTGCCCTCGCCGAAGGACCCCTCGTCGAGCGTGGCCGCTTGGGTGGCCCGAGGTTGGTGGGACAGGGCCGAACGGCTCGCCGGACTGGAGCCCAAGCGCGGGCGCGGCTGGCACTCGCTGAGGCGCAAGTTCGCCTCGGATCTCATGGACCAGCCGCTGAAGGTGCTCTGCGAGCTGGGCGGCTGGAAGACGGCCAAGACCGTTCTCCAGTGTTACCAGAGAGCCGACGAGGGACAGCTCAGAACCGCGCTCGCAAACCGTCGCCGAGTTCGTACCTGATCCCGTTCGGCGGGAACCGAAGGGCGGGAATCAGACCCGCAAACCCCGTAAGTCCAATGATCGCAACAGATCCGAAACTGAAATCGGGCGTTGGATCAGCGACCAGAGGCCGTACGATCGCCGCACTGCTCGATTCGGAATCGCCTGTGTCGGGCGGGACCGGGACGCGCCTAAGTCCCGAGATCGCGGTGCCGGACACCGCGACGGGACGCTACATGGCGGGCGAGGACTTCGCCGTGACTGCGGGCTGGGGCCACTTCGGGACGGGCGACGCCGTGATGCCCGGAAGGGGCCGCATCGTCGAACGTGCCTATCGACCGGACGAGCGCGCCGCGTTGACGGAGCATCTTGCCGTCCTCGGTGAGACGACCTCCGACGTGTACCTGAACGGAGAAGCCTTCTGGCGCAACGTCCCGACCGCCGTCTGGGACTACCGGCTTGGGGGCTACCAAGTGCTCAAGAAGTGGCTGTCTTATCGCGAGAACACGGTCCTGGGCCGGAGACTGCTACCAGAGGAGGTCCAGCACTTCGCCGACACCGCACGGCGCATTGGCGCGTTGCTGATCGCGACATCCGACCGACCCGAGAGGAGTTCACCATGACCGAGAAGCTCATCGACAGAAACCCCGACGTGTTGGGCGGCACGCCCGTGTTCTCGGGGACCAGGGTTCCCGTGCGCATCCTGATGGAGCACCTAGAGGCGGGTGACCGGCTCGACGACTTTCTGGACGACTACCCCACGGTCACGAGGGAGCAGGCCGTCGGCGTGCTCGAACGGGCAACGGCGCAACTGGTGGGCGATGCCCGATGAAGGTGCTGTTGGACGAATCCGTTCCAAGGCGGCTCGCGGCTGAGTTTCCCGAGTCGTTCGGAGCGCGGACGGTGCAGCAGATGGGCTGGGCCGGGTGCTCGAACGGAGAATTGCTGCGCCTTGCGGCGGACCATGGGTTTGGTGTCCTCGTCACGGTGGACCAAGGGTTCGCGTATCAGCAGAGCGTCCAGAGACTTCCTATCCCCGTCGTCATCATGATCGCCGGACGCACCCGGTTGCAGGAATTGCGTCCCCTCGTCCCGGAAGTGATCGCGGTTCTCTCGGGCGATCTCGGGCAGCGAATCCACCGTGTCGTGGCCTGACATTGACCCTGCCCGACCGCTCGTCGAGTATTCCTAGCTGAATGCAATCGAACAGCCTCCGACTCATCC
>JAPPJO010000102.1 GCA_028820325.1 Gammaproteobacteria bacterium
CCTCCTGCTCGAGACCGGTCAGCGACACCAGACCCGCTGCGATGATCCCGAACATCAGCAGATTGGCGGCGACGCCGTTGGTCGCCATATAGGCAATGGGGCCGCCCGGTTCGCCGTGGTTGTTCGAGTTCCGACTCATCTGTGCTGGATCGGCCTGGGTGTGGACGAGGGACGCGCACGGACAGGATACTCATTGGGTACTCGCCGTGCACCATCAAGGCACCCCGCGGTGCGCGCGATACCGCCGGCGGACGCGATCCGGGGATCGGCCCTCGAAGAATCGTCGGGTGTTGCGTCACAACGACGCTTTCTCGCGACAGATTCCGTTTGACGCAGCCGCGCCCATGAAGCTATGCTCATGTTCAAGTGTACCTTAGCTGGAGGAAGCTCGGGTTTGGCTGTTGCGACAGAGAGTGTCTCCACCCAGGCGCTGACGCTGCCCGAGGAGCTCATCCTGATGCTCCTCAACGAGGAAAACGGCTACTTCCACCAGGTGCCCGGCTGGCGGCTGCATTGCGCCGTCATCGGCGCGGTGCTCGCGGAACTCTCGCTCCTGACGCGCATCGACACGGACATGGAGTCACTGTTCCTGGTGGACGCGACGGAAACGGGCGACCCCGCGCTGGACCCCATTCTGAAGGAAATCGCAGACGAGCAAGTTCAGCGGAACGCCCAGTACTGGATCGAGCACCTCGCGCACCGTGCCGAGTCGATCATCGATCTGACGCTGGACCGCCTGGTTGAACTCAAGATCCTGCAACATCACGACGGCGAGTTCTGGACCCTGGCTCGCAGGGTCTGGCAGACGGAACTGTACGGCGACACCGAGGAAGGCACCGCACGCCAGTTCATCAGGACGCGCATCGGCAAGGTCATCTTCACAGAGGAGATCCCCGACCCGAGAGACATCATCATCATCTGTCTGGTGAACTCATGTGATGTCTTTCGTTTCATATTCCAACTGGACGACGAGGCCCACGAGCGCATCGAGTTCATCTGCAGGATGGACCTGATCGGCCGCTCGATCGCGGCTGCGGTGGTGACCAACCTCGGTGGCCCGGTGGTTCAGCGGTCCCGCCTCGCGAAGCAGATTCCGCGTGTCCCGCTGCGCAAGTTGCTGTTGAATCCTCACCTGCGCAGTGGCAACCTGCCCGCGCTCGTCGCGGATCTGGCCAGGGAGTACGGCCCGGTGTTCGAGCTCCGGCCACCGTTCTCGCAACCCATGATCTTCCTCGCCGGACCGCGGACAAACCGCCGGGTCAATCGGCACGGGCGCAGATATCTGAGAGCCAGGGACTATTTCGCCGACTTCGAGCAAGTCTATGGTGCGTCCGGAGTCCTGCCCTCCCTCGATGGCGCAGACCACTTCCGGCTTCGCAAGTCCATGGCGCCAGGCGTCTCGCGCGCGAGGCTGGCAGGACAGGGAGACCAGTTGTTTCGTCAGGCCCGTGCATACATGGCGGATTGGACGGTGGGTGACACCTACCCGGCAAGACGCCTTTGCCGACGCATGATCAACAGCCAGATCTCTCCTCTCATGTTGAGCGTGGATTCGCAGGATATCATCGACGATCTGATCGTGTTCAAGGAACGCGCACTCAACGTCCACATCCTGAATGGTCTTCCCAAGTTCATGCTGAAGACCCCGGGAATGAAGCGCCGGGCGCAGGCCGTGGAGACGTTGCTGGAACGGGTCTACAGCGTCCATACTCCCGCCCAGCGGGCCGGCTGCCCGCGCAGCCTTGCCGATGACTGGCTGAGCCTGCACGCGAGCGATCCACAGTTCGTACCGGAGTCGAATCTGCGGTTCGCCCTGTCGGCCGCGCTGGTTGCCAGCGTGTATCTCGGGGATGCATTCAACTGCGCGCTCTATGCCATGGCGTCACAGCCTGAGCTCTATGCCAGAATCCGGGATGAGGCCGGTGTCTTCTTCGAAGACGGCGAACCGGGTGGCGACGACCTCAACCTTTCCGCGATGGACGTCACCAACCGTTTCATCAAGGAATGCCTGCGGATGTACCCGATCGTCCCGATGTCCATGCGGAACGTGATGAACACCTGGGTGGTCGAGAACTACGAGATACCGATTGGAACGCGGGTCGCCATCGCCCAGACAGCCTCGCACTTCATGGACGACGTTTTCCCGGACCCCTTCACCTTCAATATCGACCGCTACAAGGATCCCCGCAATGAGCACCGCAGCCCGGGGTACGCCCCCTATGGCCTGGGCACGCACAGGTGCCTCGGCTCCCGGTGGATGGGGTTGCAACTGGGCGTCAACCTCCTTTTGGTCGCGCACTACTTCACGATCCAGGTGTCCCCGGCGAACTACAAGTTCCGGTTCAGCCCCTTTCCGTCGATGAAGCCGAGCAAGGACCTCAAGTTCCGCATCGCAGAGCAGGTGCGTGAGCTGCCGTCCTGAGGTCACCCGCACCTCCGTCCACAGCCACGGCGTGCCGCCCCTCCTCCGAAGCATCCCCGTCGTCGCGGCCCTGGCCGCCTGCGGCGACTCCGGCACCGAACCGCCCGGGGAGCCGCCACGCGCCCCCGCCGCCATTGTGGTCGTGTCGGGGGGCGGGCAGGAGGGGATGGCGGGCAGCACGCTCGCCGAGGCCGTGGTGGTGAGGGTGGACGACGCGGGCGGCTCGCCGTTCGCGGGCGCCACCGTGACCTTCTCTGCCGCCGCCGGGCACGGATCCGCCGACCCCGCCACCGCGGCCACCGACGCGGCCGGCCTGGCCGCCACGACCTGGACGCTAGGCGACGCGGCCGGCGCCCAGACCCTCACGGCGTCGGTGGCCGCAGGAGTGTCGACCGACATCCGCGCGGCCGCGGGAGAGCTCCCCGCCCCACCCGACTCGGCCGTCTACAGCGTAGCCTTCAACGCCACCTGGAGCGCCGCCACCCACCCGACCGACTACCCGGGTGGCGCGCACTTCTCGCCGCTCATCGGGGCGGTGCACAACGACGGCATCCGCTTCTGGGCGAGCGGCGAGACGGCCACCCCCGGCATCGAGAGCATGGCCGAGACGGGAGGGACCAGCACGCTCAGGTCGGAAATCCGCGCGCACATCCCGGCCGCCGCCCACTCCGTGATCAGCGGACCCGGACTCAGCACGAGCCCGGCCCGCACGACCATCTCCCGCGTCGTCGTCCGGGGGGACTACCCCCTCGTCACCCTGGTCACCATGATCGCGCCGAGCCCGGACTGGTTCGTGGGCGTTTCCGCGCTGTCGCTGATGGACGACCTGGGGCAGTGGGTGGACGAACTCCAGGTCACCCTCTATCCCTACGACTCGGGCACCGACGACGGGACCACCTACACCTCCGCCAACGCCGACTCCTCGCCCAAACGGCCCATCCGCAGCCT
>JAPPJO010000129.1 GCA_028820325.1 Gammaproteobacteria bacterium
CCGCTGGCGCGCTTCATATCCGCCCCTCCTCCCGGAGCCGCCAGTAGCCCGTCTCGCGAGGCAGGTAGTGGGGCTTCAGGTAGACGCGGGTCGCCGGAAGCGATTTCACGCCGTCGTACGGAAGACAGACCGCTTGGTAGTTGGCGAGCAACCCGAACTCGCGCGGCGTGAACACCGGCTCGCTCTGCCGACGGAACGACTTGCTCGCGCCGATGGTGCCGCGTCCGCCCCCGGCGCGGCCGGACAGGAGCGAGAACTCGGGCCTGCCCGTGGTCTCGGTGAACGTGTAGGAGGCCCGAGTCTTCATGACGGTGCCGCACATCTCGGACGCGATCTTGGCCGACGACTCGTCGGACAGGGACAGGAAGATCCGGGTGCGGAGCGTCTGGACGAGCGTGCGCCACGCCTCACCCGAGGGCAGCACGGAGCGGAGCGAGGAGAGCGACTGCGTGGCGACGATGGGGATGCAGCGGCACTGCCGCGTGAGCGCGAACGCCTTCTCGTCGCCCGACGGGTCGTCCTGGCCGACCGTGGCAAAGGCTTGATATTCGTCGCAGATGAACACGGCGGGCCGCATGTAGCGGTCCGGGCGGCGCGCGGCCTCGGCCGGACGGCGGAGCAGCGCCTGCATCCACGCATTCTTGAGCAGGACGCCGATGGCCCGTGCAAGGGCCGGATTCGCGCCCGCGGGCATGTTCAGGGCGAGGACCTTGCCACCCTCGATCAGGTCGGAGAGCGGAGGCAGGCGGCGGCGCAGTCCCGGCACGGGATGGGCGGGACCTCCGGCATCGTCCCTCTCGCCGGACGTGGCGTCCGTCGGCGGGGGCGGGCAGAACACGGCCGCCACGTCGGGCTGGTCGAAGAGCGAGAGGAAGACGCTGATCCCCTCGACGATCGAGGTGCGGAGCTTGGCGTCGAGCGCCGACCAGTCCTTATCGTACCACCGCTCGATGGCCTCGACGCTTTCGGCGAACTCTTTCCCGGCATCGCCTCCGACGGGCTCCGTCTCGTACGCAACGCCGAGTTCCTTGAGCTTCGCCCGCAGCGGCGGATCGAGCCTGCATCCGACCCTCGCGGTCCCGGGCACGGCCTCCCAGGCCGCGTCTTCGAGGGCGTTCTTGTGTTCGGTCAGGTCGGTGGCGGCGATCATCGCCCGGAGGGGACGGACCTCGTCGGCCATCGCCCGCGCCTCGCCGATCTTCGCGGCCAGAAGCTCCGCGTCCACCGTGCAGCGGTATACGTCGCGGAGCGTGACCCAGCCCCTCGGCAGGAGCCGGTGAAGCTCGACGATCCACCGGACGAGGTTCGTGTACGCCTGCTGCCAAAACGGTTCGCGGGACTTGCCGAAGAGCTGGTTGATGAGGGACGCGACGCCGTAGGCCATCGAGTAGGAGTCGAGCAGCGGATCGTCGAGCGGGTTCCACTGCCACGATCCGCCGAGCCCGATTTCGAGGTAGTCGTCCTCCCGCCCGGCCTCGCTCAGGATGCTCCGGACCTGGTGACAGAAGTCTCCCTTGACTTCGAGCACGAGCGCGCCCGCCCTGCGCTTGGGGTCGTCCGCCCGCCAGTGGAGCAGCTGCCGCGCGAACGGGTACATGCAGGCCGTGGTCTTGCCGGTGCCGACGGCCCCGACGACAAGCAGCCCGGTGTAGAGCCCCTTCTCGGGGATGACGAGCCACGACGGCCGCTCGCTCTCTTCCGGCACGGTCGGATGGTGCAGTTCGCCGATCACGACCGAGGGCGCGCCGTCCCCGGGCGAGTTGGGCCACTCGGGCAACCTGCCCCGCCGCCGGAACCTCACGAGCGGCTGGAGCCAGACGCGCCAGACCGAGAGGACGAGCGATCCGGCGAGCACGACGGCGACGGCGGGCCACGCGTAATGCCAGACGCGGACGGCGGCGTGCAGGGCCGGATCGTGCCAGGCGATCAGGTCGAGATACGGGTTCGCGTCCGCGGGCGGGAACGGCGCCTTGAGCGCCCGGGCGCCGGCCGCGCCGACGGCGGCCCCGATGATGGCGAGGGTGCCGGACTTCATCGGCCGAACCTCCTTCCTGAAAGGATCGATGGCTGGGAGCGACCCGAGGGGGCGGGGTCCGGGGTGCGCAAACGCGCACGGCCCCGAACCCGTAGCAGGCCCTCGGACTGCGGGGTCGCTCCCAGCCCCGCCGAAACGGCCCGCGCGGCCCCGGCCGTCCGGGCCGTCGAGGCGCAAGACGTTCGGGCGCGGCGACTTGCGCCGCCCCGCCGGTGCGCACGCCCGGAGCACCGGGGTGCGCATCGGCGCCCCGTGTCGTTTTCGGGGGCGGGAGCGGCCATGACCCGCGGCGCGGGAGGTGCGCAAATCATCGGTAGAGGACTCCCGCGAGACGGGTCGTCCGCCAGGCGCGGGCGCGGCCCAGTCCGCCCCGCCCGGCTTGCCGGCGGGCCTCCTTCTCAAGCGCGACGCTGCGCTTCAGCGCGGCTTGCAGCCCGCCGTACTCGTCGAGGACTTCCACGGCACCCCGGTGGATCGCTCGCTCGATCCGGGCCAGTTCGTCGGCCACGCCGGGGTCCGCCTCGCCGCGGCCGGAGTCCTCGGACCAGCGGCCCAGCACCCGACGCGCGCGCTCCGTCTCGTCCCTCGTGCGTCCGACGGCGACGGCTTCGACGGAGTGGCCGCGCCGGGCGAGCGCGCTCCAGAGGCCCCGGTGCGCCGTCCCCCAGGACCGGACCCCGCTGACGGTGTCGTGGCCGGGTTCGGCGTAGACGAACACGGCGCGGTTCGGCTCGATGGCGACGGGCAGCTTGACGGGGAAGTAGCGGCGGGTGTCGCCCGCCGCGCCCCGGTAGAGGCGGGACGGCAGGAGCCTCCGCTCGATCCCGAGCGCCTCGAACGCCGCGACCTTCTCGTCCTCGGTCGGAAGCCAGGGCAGGTCGGGGTGCTCGATCACGTAGTCGAGCGAGAGCAGGCGCCGCATCAGAACCCGGGGGGACGCGGGGCGGCGGTGCCGGATGTGCTCGGCCCCGAAGGCCCGGTAGAGCCGCCGGGAGTAGATCCGGCAGACCCGCCCGATCCCCCGGATGCCGGGCACCGTCTCCTCGGCGGCCAGTCCCTGCGCGATCAGGGCGTGGACCATGCGGCGAGCCCGGTCGTGGTGCGTGGCCAGGAACCGCGTGGCCTGCCTCCGGGTGAACACGCCGCTGTGCAGGCACACGAGCGCGATCCACTCGGCCTTGGCTCCCGTCCAGCCGAACGGTTCGAGCGCCTTCTCGCGTCCCTTGAGATGGAGCGTCATCGCTCCTCCCCGCCGCTGACGAGCGCCCGGTCGGCCCGCATGTAGGTGACGAGGAGCCCCATCGGGTTGTGGACGACGAGTTCGTTCGGGATCGAGTCGAGGAACTCGAACCGGAGCGTGAGCGACCAGCGCTCGCGCCGCAGTTCCTGCTCGCCCCTCAGATGCACGAGGTCGAAGTCGGCCGTCGCGCCGTGCGGCGGCTCGGGCGCGGGATGGATGCGGAGCACGACCTGTTCGACTTCGATTTCGGTCCCGGCGGTTCCGGCCGCCGTGGCCGCCACCTCGGCGCCGTCCCGCTGGAACGCGGCGTTCGCGAGGTCCGTGCTCAGGAACCGGAGGCTCCGCGTCCATTGCTCCTGGACCGTCGCCCGGCGGCGCGAGTGGAAGTCGTGGACGAACCGGTTCAGGAAGTACTTGGTCGTTGGATCGAGCGGATCGGCCTGCGCGGTCGCGGCCTCGTAGGCCAGCGCCTCGGCCCGGCCCACCTCGTCGACCCGGACCACGATGGGCTTGGGCGGCTCCGCGCCCGCGATGCGAAGCAGGACGAAGACGCCGAGCACGATGCTTGCCGAGAGGAAGATCAGGATCGTCCTGAGCTTCCGGTTCGCCTGCACGGCCTCGCCCCAGATCTCGGCGTATTCGCGGCCCGCGTCACGGTCTCGTTTCATCATCGGCTAATCCTTTGGGGCTCAGACGGGGGGCTTGGCGGGAGCGGCGGCCTTGCTCGCTCCCTGCATGACGAGGGCGACGAACCCGGACCCGGCGGAGCCGGAACCGGACACGAGCATCGAGGCGAGTTCGCCGACCTTGAGCCCGGCCATGAGGCCGGAGACGACGAGCGGCATGAGGACGACGGCCCAGAGCCAGAGCTCGAACGGGTCCGCCGTGCCGGTGCCCATCAGGGCATCGGCGTAGGTCGTGATGTAGCCCATGCCGACGCCCATGAAGACCCTGAGCACGGCACCGGCCACGACGCCGTAGAGCGTGTAGACCATCATGGTCCGGAACCATCCCCAGAACAGGAACGAGAGCGGCTCGAAGAGCAGGAACGCGATGAACACCGGACCGAGCAGGATCGCGATGGCGATGGCGACCTGCGCCCAGATCACCTGCGCGTAGGTGACGCAGAACAGCGCCAGCAGGCAGACCACGAGCGACGCGCCCATCACGAGCGTGACGAGCGACGAGAAGATCACTGTCGTACCGGCGGTCACGATCGAGAGCAGGTTGCCCGTGGACCACGCCGCGCCCAGGTGCGCGGAGTACGCCTGCACGAGCGCGGCCATCTCGGTGTAGCCTGCCGACACCACGTCGGACAGGAACAGGTTCTGGAGCCAGATCCCGCCTCCGGCGACCATGGCCGGGAACGTGAGCCCGACGCCGGGGATCGGGACGACGTAGTAGTGAAGCAGGGTGCGGGGGATCGCGATCCCGATCACGAGCTTGACGATCTCCCAGGGCTGGAACGTGCCGCTGAACGCGATCTTGAGGCCGGTCCAGGCGACCATCACGGCGGCGAGCCCGCCCCAGAGCTGGAGCCCGAGCGTGTGAACGTCGGGCGCGGCCCCGCCGACGACGGTGTCGAGCACCACGTCGAGGAAGCTCTTGAAGTCCTGAAGCTGATCGGCGGGGATCTGCGCCGGGACGTTCGGGTCGATGGACTGCGGGGGCAGTTGCATGGCCGTCGCGCCCTACCGGTAGAACGACGGGACGCGGAACAGGAGCCCGTCCCTGAGCGCGGCCCGGTTCAGCGAAGCCGCGTTCCGCATGGTCCCGGCGAACGCGTTCGCCCGCGCACGGCCATCGTGCCAGCGGCCCAGCCAGTCCAGGTGCGCGAGTTCGGCCTGCCTCGCCCGGCTCGCCTCCATTGCCGTCTGATGGGCGAGCACTTGGCCGAGGGCCGCGTTGATCCTCCCCTGGCTCAGCGAGGCCGCGACTCCGGCCTGCTGAAGGGCCGTGTTGGACAGGTTTCCGTTCGCAGTGAGGTCCGCGAACGAGCCTTGGGCGCTCTCGATGGTCCCGGCGAGCGCGGCGGCCGCGTCCAGCGCCGCGTAGTCCAGCACGCGCTGCCGGTCGGCGGCCTCGCGGGCGCGGCGGTGGTCCTCCAGCGCGCGCGTCGCGGCTTGGGGCGGAAGGTTCGCAAACAGAGCCAGGATGTCGGCGTCCGACACCCGGTCGGCGGCGTGGCGGATGGTTCTCCAGTGCCGCGTGAACGAGCGTCCGCTGCCCATCCTCCGGACGGCGTCGACCGTGCCCCGGGCCGGGCCGGTGAAGTCCGAGCGCCAGCCGAGTCCGTCGCGCACGAGGCCCACGGGATCGGCGGACAGGTCGGAAAACGGCTGGAGCAGCGCGTCGATCTCGCCCTTGGCGGCGCGCTCCATGTGGTCGAGCTGGTCTTCGAGTTCCGTAAGCTGGCGGGCCATCGACCGGATCTGGGTGACCTGGTGCGAGATCTGCGTGATCTGGTTCGCGATGATCGTGGCCCGCTGGAACCAGCTCCCGAAGTCGAACTGCGCGCTCGCGGGAGCGGCGCTGGCCAGCATCAGGAGCAGCACGAGGAAAACGGTGGCGAGGGAACGGAATCGCATGGACAAGTCCTTTCTCTTATCGGTCTGTCGGAGGGGTGGGGACGAGGACATCGGAGGTGAGCCAGACGCGGAGCCGGTGGCCCGCGCGGATCGTGATCTCGGGCAGACGGTTCAGGTACCGGTCCAGCATCGAGGTGGCGCTGCCCCCGAGTCCCTGTCCGACGCCTGCGCGGAGTCCGTAGGGCGACGCTCCGGCGAGAGTGAGACCGCTCAGGACGCCGACCGCCCCGGCAGCCGCGAGCGTCGAGAGGTAGCGCCGGTTCACTTGGTCGCGGAGCGCGCTCTCGCCCACCTGGTTCAGGCCCGCGAACTCAAGGTCCACCCAGCTTCCATCGGGGAGCAGCAAACGGTGGAACGAGACGGCGAGGCGGCTCTGGTCTTGGGTTTCGACGGCCCGGGCCGTGCCGACGACGCGCGCCCCGCGCGGAATCAGCACCCGCTGGCGATCGGCCGAATAGAGCGGGGCCGAGACCATGGCGAGCACCGGGCCGGGGAACTCCCCCGAGAGCTGAGTGAGGAGCACCGCTTCGAGGAACGTGCCCTCGTGGATGCGCTCCCAGCCCGGCGGGTCGTGCGGCCGGACCAAACGGCTGGGCTCGGGCGTGCGCGGCGCGGCGGGAACGTCCGCCCGCGGTGCCGGGCCTCCGACGCCGGGCGCGAACCCTCCGGCGGCCAGCCCCGCCGCCATCTCGGCCTCAAGGGCGGCGAGGGACTGACCGAGGGACGCGAGCGCCCCGTCGAGTGCCGCATCGTGAGACTCGGTCGCCACGGGAGACGCCGCCGCTTCCGGGGGTTCGTTCGGATCCCGGTGCGACTGCGCGACGGGGAATGAGCGGAGCGAGCGCGTCCGGCGCTCGACCTCCTCCAGCCAGAGCGCCTCGCGAAGCTCGAACTCCGCTCGGCCCATGCCGGTGAATCGAACACCTCCGTCGGCATCCGCGCCCGCGGACCCTGCCCCCGCGGATCCCGCGCCCGAGGCGGCTCCCGCTCCCCGGTCTCCCGGATCGTCGCGGGACTCGGCCGCAGCCCGTTGCGTCTCGCGCTGCGTCTCGTCGCGGATTCCCGCATCGAACGTGCGGCCCGTACGACTGTCCACCGCACGCGGCTCCATCGTGGTTCCCGTGGCGGCCGCGTCTTCGCCGGGACCGGCAAGCGATGACGAGAACAGCAGCCCGGCGACGAGCACGGCGATCAGGGCGATCCCGACCTTCGTGACGATGCCGCCCGGAAGCGCGCCCTTCGGCTGCTTCGCCCACTGCTTCCAGCGGCTCATCGCGCGTCCCTCGGCTCGAACCGCCACCCGGCCCGCTTGTCGCCGATTTGGAGCCATCCGTCGCCCAAGACGCGCCGGGTGACGTAGAGGCCGTCCTCGGTGAGATCGAACGCGACCAAGCTCGGTTCGCCGTCGGTGAGTGCGTAGATCGCGGGCGCTTCTTGAGCGCGCGAGCGGAGATAGGTGAACTCCCCGTCGTGCCACATCGCCTCGACCCGGAACGGCCGCTCGAAAGCATCACGGTCCAGCCGGTACTCGAACCGGAGCCGCTCGGGGTAGGAGGCGCGGAACGCTTCGACCTCGGAAGCCGCCCGCTCCCGCGCCTCGACGATCCCGGCCTCGGCTTCCTCGCGGGCCAGCCGCGCGGCATCGGCGGCCTGCGCCGCCATCTCGCGGTAGGCGGCGACCTCGCTCCGGGCGACGAACCCGGGAGCGCCGGACATCACTTCCGCCTCCGCGCCTGCCTCGACACGGACCACGAGATGCGGTGGCTTCTCGCCGCTTTCCGACACGAGGAACGAGTAGATGCGACCGGACTCGCATACGAGTGCGACATTGGTCGCCGCGTCCTCGGCCAGCGGCTTCAGGTAGGCGACGTTCGCCGCGCCGGTCAGGTGCCAGTACTCGGAGTCGCCGGCCACGAAGTCGAGGATCCGCTCTCCGGCCGGAAGCACGATGACTGTGGTATGGCGCACGCGCGCGCGGAGCCGGGGGATGCGCTCCTCGCCTTCCTCCGGCACCGGCACCCGAAGGTAGGCGGCATCGCCTTTAGCTTGCTGCGCGGCGGCATCGCAGGGAACCACGGCCAGGAGCAGCGTCAGCAGGACGACGACGATCCCGAGCAGGATCGCGGCGGTTGGGGTTGCTTTCATGGTGTTCACGTCCTCTCGGTTGGTGGGGTGGAGTGGAGTGGGTTCGGCCCGCGAGCGCTTCGAGCGCCCGGACCAGCCCGTGCCTCGCCACGGCCTCGGCGCGCCTCTCGGCGTCGAGCGGCGAGGAGGTGTAGAGCCAGTAGCTCTCCGGATCGACTTCGAGGCGGAGCACCGCCGCCTCGTCCGGGCGGCGGAGATACAGTTCGCGCTTGGGCGTCAGCGCCCGGATCCGGGCGACCTCCGACTCGTTCAGCCGGAACAGCGCCCCGGCCTCGTCGGGCAGTTCGGCGTTGGCGAGGAACAGCTTGGTGGGGATCGATTCGAGGAGCGCCGAAGCGCCCGGCGTCCCCGTCACGTCCACGGCGGACTGCGTCGCGAGCACGAGCGCGGCGTTCTTCTTCCGCCACGTCTTGGCCGCCTCGGCCAGGTAGTTCAGCACGGCGGGGTCCTGCATGTACCGCCACGCCTCGTCCACGACCATCAGCTTGAGCCGCGCAGTCTCGGCCGGGTCCTCGATCTCCAGCCGCATGCGTTCCAGCAGGTACGACAGCGCCGCCTCGCACAGATCCGCGTGCTCGGCGGCGCCCGCCAGGTCGATCACCTGCCAGTCCCGGAACTCGATGTCGGTCCCGCCCGATGGCGCGTTGTCGAAGAACGCGCCCCACGCGCCGCCCTCCGTCCAGCGGCTGAGCGCGGGCCACATTGCGGACGGGAGCGAACCGGTCAGCACGGTGAGCGTCCGGCGCTCCGTCCCGAGCGCGTACAGGTCCTCGATCCGCGCCCGGATCTCGCTCGTGTCCGCGCCGTCGGCCTCGTATCCGCCCAGCTTCAGGAGCCGGAGCACCCAGCCCGTAAGGAACTGGAACGTCCTCGTGGTAGCGGGCAGCGCGAAGGGCGTGAGCCGGAGCGTCGGCTCCGCCTCGCCGGGGGCAAGCTCCAGATACCGGCCCCCGAGGAACCGGGTCAGCCAGCGGTAGGAGCCACCCAGGTCCAGGATCAGGATGCGCGGATCGTACTTGAGCGCTTCGACGAGCAGGAAGTTGAGCGCAAAGCTCTTGCCCGATCCCGTGGCTCCCAGGATCAGCGTGTGGCCCACGTCGCCACAGAACAGGTCGTAGCGGTAAGCCGTGCGCCACGGCGTCTCCAGCACCGCCAGCGGTTCGCGGTCGAGATGGCGGCTCTTCCGGTTCCCCCTCGGAGGGCCGAACACGGGCGCGAGGCACGCCGCGAGACCGGCCGATACGAACACCCTCCGCACCTGCCGCTTGCGCGGCTGGGCCGGAAGCCGGGCGAACCACGCGGGCATCTGGCCGTAGCCCTCCCGGATCACCTTCGCGTCGTGCGCGGCGAACAGGCGGCGCACGTCGCCGTCCAGCCGCTCGATCCCGTCGAGTTCGCCGTGCAGCGCCACGGTCAGCGACGCCTCGCCGTAGGCCACGCCGTCGGCTTCGAGTTCGACGAGCGCCGCTCCCAGACGGTCGGACTCGGCGGCCGCGGCGGAATCGACCATCGCCGCCGCCGTGCCCTGGGCGTCCTGCGCGTGCGCCATCATCGAGTAGCGCCGAGAGAAGTAGTGGCGCTGGGCGCTCCGGATCCGGCGCCGCGCCGCCTCCACCGTCCACGGCCGCCATTCGAGCGAGACGGTCGTCACGGCATCGAGGCAGTAGAGGTCCTTGAGCAGGTTCGCGTGCGCCTGCCCGGGCGGCGACAAGAGCGAGTAGAGGATCACCGGCTCGCCGTCCAGCCGAAGGTGCGATCGCTCCGCCTCCAGCTCCGACAGCGCGAGCCGCCAGTTCATGCCGCTCCCCGTCGCACCGTCCCAGAACGTGCCGGGTCGGTTGATGAGTTCGGAGAGGAGACGGGAGCCTTCCAACGCGTCCAGCATCTCGACGGGCGTGTGCTCGGCCACCAGCGAGCGGCCAGCGTCGATCATCGCCCTGAACCGGCCCGCGGCCGCCTCGATCTCCGAGGCCAGGTAGGATGTCGCCGTCTTGCCGCCGCGCTTTCGGAGCCGCTTGAACCGCGACAGCGGTCCCGGCCCCGAACCCCCGCCCGCCGGGCGGAGGCCCGGGTCGTGTGACCATACCACGAAAGCTTCGAGCCGCTGGACGCGCCCGGCGAGGAACGCGCTTCGCTTGCGGCCCGACAGGGACGCGATGTCCGAGCCGCCGTCGTCCGGACCCTCGGCGAGGCCGGGGCGCCGGAGCATGTGGAACTGGAGGCGCGTGTCGGAACTCAGGCCCGACATCAACCGCTGCCAAAGACCGAGCACCCGGTCGATCTGTTCGGGCGTGCGGCCGTCCGTGACAGCGGGCCGGATCCGACCCGCCGCGACCAACTCGCCCGAACGGGTCAGGCAGGTGCGGCCATCGTCGAGCCAGCCCCAGTAGGGCAGCTCCTCGGCCAGCGAGCCCGCCGCCTCGTAGGCCCGGCGTTCCTCAGTGACTCTCACTTCGAGTCCGCCCGGATGCGGAGATGCCACGGCTCGTCCGCCCACTTGCCCGGATCGATCCGCGCCGGATAACGGGCGGCGGTCCTCAGCACGGCCAGCATGGCCGGGTCCCGCCGGCCCGCGAGCCAGCCCGCGCCGTAGCAACCCGCGAACACCAAGCCGCCCGCCACCAGCGAGGCCGTCGCGTTCCATACCGCGACCGCGAGCGTCGCGCCCAGCAGGAACAGCCGCCGCTCCACGCCCAGCACCGTCAGCGGACGGTTCAGCGCCGCGTAGCCCGGCCAGCGACCGAGGCCCCGCATCAGAACAGCCAGCCGAGGAAGTTCACCGCGCCCACGGCCATCCCGATCCCGAAGATGATCCCGGCCAGCGTGCGCTTGCTCCCGCCCTCGCCGAACGCGAACATCAGACCGCCCACCACGATCGCGATCAGCGACAGACCGCGCGCGATCGGTCCCGTGAACTGCGTCTGTAGCTCGTTCACCGCGTCCACCCACGGACTCGTGCCCTGCGCGTTGAGCGCACCGGGCGTCAGCATCAGCAGCAAGGCCCACGCGGTCGTCCGCATCGTCGTCAGCAACGTTCTCATCATTTCCTGTCCTTTCCCTGAAGGGTCATTGGGGCGACGGACTCTCCACCGCCCCGGGTCTCGGCAATTCGATTGCGGACCCACGCGTCGAACTCCGACCTTATCCAGCCGACCGCGCGCGGACCCAGGTGGATCGGCGGGGGAAAGCGACCCGCCTCCACCCAGCCGTAGATCGTCGGCCGCGCCACCCCCAGCCGGGCCGCGATCTCGGATGCCCGGATGAAGCGGATCGGCTCGTCCGTTCTCTTCTCGCTCGGCCTATCGGCCATCGCTCCACTCCCTCTCGTTCGTCCCGCGGCTGCTTTCGACCACCGAGGCCGGTGGCGGCGTGGTGGAGCGCGTGTGCCGTCCGAGTCCGCGTCGTAGCCGTCGATGAAGGCCAGAATCCGGTCCGCCATCCGTAGCGACAGCGAGCGCCCGGCGGCGATCTGGCGCATCAGGTTCGGGTCGCCCACGGCCCTCATGCCGAACGTCGTCGGCGGCATGCCCGTGCGGTCGAGAAACGCGGCGACGCGCGCGTTGAAGTACCGCTCCAACGTCTCCATGGCCGTACTGCTCTCGCGTCTTCATGGCGAAAACGGTGAAGACTTGTCCGCAGGGGAGTCAACAGCTAGGAGATCGCCTAAGTGTCGATAACGTCGAGGAGGTCCAATGCCGTCGAGTTGGCGCTGGACTCCGCCGCCAGCGGGGCGGTGAAGCACCCCCGCGCACGCTTGCGGGCAGTCTCCCGAAACGATCTGAAGGTGGACCGTGCGGTAGGCGCGGAAACGGCGGACTCGGCGCCGCCGGCCAGCGAGTGGTGGGTCACGTATCCGGACGTGGAAGGCGATGCCGGGCCATCGGCCGGCGGGTTCCCCCCCTGCCTTGCGAAGCCGACCGGAATCGGGACTATTTCAATCCATGAAGAACCAAAGGAAGACGGCCTCGGCGCGGCTCGATCCGGTGCGTCGGCGGCTACTCCAGCTCCTGACCACGAAGGGCTCGACCTTGCAGGCCGCGTCGATTGCCATGGGCCGCAACGAGGCCTACCTGCAACAGTTCGTTCACAGGGGCACGCCGAAGATCCTCGCCGAGGACGACCGCGAGATCCTGGCGGAGCATCTGGGTTGCCGGCCCGAGCTCCTCAAGCACGGCCGGAGCTACCGGCTCTCGACGCACGCCAAGCGGCCGCCACCGCCTTCCGACGCCTACTCCGCGCCGGTCGGCTACAGCGTCGTGCCGGAGGCCGATGTCAGATTGGATCCGGGCACGGAGGCTTGGAACGGCGAGCTGCGGGAGACCGGGGAGGCGTGGCTGTTCGCCGATTCGTTCATCCGCCACCGGCTCCGGGCCGATCCCGGCGACCTGTGGATGATCGAGTTGGATGGGGACTCGATGGAGCCGCTGGTCTCAAGCGGCGACCACATCCTGATCGACGCGAGCCGCACGGTGCCCGCGCCGCCGGGGATCTTCGTGATCTGGGACGGCATCGCGCTCGTCGCGAAGCGGATCGAGCATGTGCCGCACTCCGACCCGCCCCGCGTGGTCCTCAAGCCTGTCAACCCCGAATACGACAGCCACGAGCAGCTCGCCGGGGAGATCCAAGTCGTCGGCAGGGCGGTCTGGATCTCGAAACGGCTATGAGGGGTTGGCGCGCGTCTCGCGGAATGACCGGAGCGGTCGGTACGTCACCGCAATGAGTACACTGCGTGTTTGCGAAGCCAGGTGCTGGGGACGGCGAGAGGGGGCTATATTGGTTGGCCGACTCGTGACTTGGAGGGAGAGCCCATGGACAGCCCGACGGACCGGTTAGAGGAAGCCGAGGCCGCAAGCTTGGCAACGCCGGGTCCGATCCGCTCAGCCATCCCGCTTCCCGTCGCAGCGCACGGATCCGCTTCGGAACCCATGCCGCCGATCAGCGTCACACACCGGAGTCGCCGGTGGCGGGTCCGCTTCGCACGGCGGGAGCGGCTTGGGCGAGGATCGAACGCCGAGAGGTCGAAGACAACCGTGGCCCAAATGTCGCGAAGAGGTCTGAAAGGGGACGGGGAAGAACCCTCGGCGATCCACCGCGATCCTTACGTTAGCTGCGGCATCAAGAGCGGTTCAGCCGCATCCGTGGCTGCTCGAACGATCAGCGGAGTCGCGACCTCCGCGCTGTTCACATAGCCGAGGTCATATGCCACGAAGCGATCTTCCGTTCGGCAGCGAGTTCTCGCCAGACCGGATCGATCTCCCGGTCCTACTGGAGTTGGCGCAGGAGCACGGTGCGGATTGGAATACCTTCGAAGAGGCCGTGAGAGATCGCTATTTCGCTGAACACAAGACCAGCGATTACAACAAGCGCAAACTCGCCAACAATACGAAGCTGTCCCTCCGGGCCTACGGGCTCATCGGCGAGTCCGATGCCACTCTCACCGAGATGGGCGAGGCACTCTATGCGAGCCGCCACGACCAAGTAGCGCTCTTCGAGGCATTCGCCCGCCACATTCTCAAGAACTGTCGCGGAATGAGCTTCGTGCAGTGTCTGCTGGACATGCATGTCGCGGGTGAGCGAATCAATCTCATCAAGCTCCGCCAGTGGCTTCAGGAGCGAGGCATCGCTGTGCCGCGCGGCGGTAAGCACATGAGCACGATGCGCCTCTGGCTTGAAAAAGGCGGAGTGCTCGTCTCGGGTTACCGAGTTGATCAGGCGCGCCTCAACGAGATTCTCGGCATCGCCGTGGAGGAGTTCGAAGCTCTGGCCATCTTCTCACCGCAACAGCGCGCCTATCTCAAGGCTCTCGCCAACATCGACGGGGGTGGCCCGCACCCATCCAACGACATCGAACGACTCGCGGCCGCCACCTACGGCGTGACGTTCAACGAAAAGAACCTTCCCAAACAGGTTCTCTACCCGCTGGAGAAAGCGGGGTACATTGAGCTGGAGCGCGGTACGAAGAAGGCGGGTCGGGGTGCCAAGCCGTTCATGGTCACGGCCACGGACAAGCTGGAGGTCGATGTCATCGCACCGTTGATCGAGCAGATCGAGCACCTGACCCATGCCGATCTGCGGCCCCTCTTGCGCAAGTCGCTCCGGGACGTGCGCGCGGATCTGAGAGCGGAAGATCGACACATTCGCGGCCTCGCACTCGAAGCGCTTGCCTTCAAGCTCATGCGCCTCATTGACCTGACCTACGTGGCGACTCGCCTCCGCGGCGCAGCCACCGGTGGAGCCGAGGTGGATCTCGTATTCCAGAGCACCAGGCTCGTCTTCTCCCGGTGGCAGGTCCAGTGCAAGAACGCCGGTCGTGTATCGCTGGACGACGTAGCCAAGGAAGTGGGGCTCACACATTTCCTCAAAAGCAACGCGATCGTCATGGTGTCGACCGGCAAGATCAGCGAAGACGCCCGGCGGTACGCCAACAAGATCATGACCGACTCCAATCTCTGCGTCGTCATGCTGGATGGCGACGATCTTGCCCTGATCGAGGCCCGTCCCGCTGCTATCGTCGATGTGTTCAATCGCGAGGCCGGCCACGCGATGGAACTCAAGAAACTAGAACTGTAGGAGCCCGCCCATGTCGCAAGCACAGCCCGCCTTCACTACGTTTCGCGAAACCCCCTTGGGGAAGATCATTCAGGGGGACAGTCGCGACGTGCTGGCGAGCTACACCGGCGAGTCCGTGGACCTCATAATGACCAGCCCACCATTCGGCTTGGTTCGCAAGAAAGACTACGGCAACGTCGAGGCCGACGAGTACGTTGATTGGTTCAAGTCATTCGCCGCCGAGTTTCACCGCGTCCTCAAGGACAACGGCAGCTTGGTCATCGACATCGGCGGAGCTTGGAACAAGGGCTACCCCACCCGGAACCTCTACCACTTCAAGCTGCTCATCATGCTTTGCGAGGAGTTCGACTTCCGCCTCGCACAGGAGTTCTATTGGTGGAATCCCTCGAAACTCCCAACGCCCGCCGAGTGGGTGACAGTACGCCGGATCAGAGTGAAGGACGCCGTCAACACGGTCTGGTGGCTCTCCAAGACTCCTTGGCCCAAAGCCAGCAACCGCCGCGTTCTCCAGCCCTACAGTCCGAGCATGCGGGATTTGCTGACGAAAGGTTACCGTGCGAAGAAGCGCCCGTCCGGCCATGACATCAGCAGCAAGTTCAGCATTGACAACGGTGCGGCCATCCCGCCCAACCTCATTGCGATTCCGAACACGGAGAGCAACAGCTTCTACCTGCGCTATTGCGAGGAAAAGGGCCACAAGCCGCACCCGGCGCGTTACCCGGCGGCGCTCCCTGAGTACTTCATCCGGATGCTGACCGAACCCGGCGATTTGGTGGTTGACCCGTTTGCCGGAAGCTGCGTCACCGGCGAAGTGTGTGAACGAACCGGGCGTAGGTGGGCGTGTATCGAGCTGTTGGACGAGTACTGTCAAGCTGCCTTGGGTCGCTTCGTCCGGGATCCCCGCGAGACTGCGAAAGTAGCCACAAAGCCCGGTGACCCGTCAAACTACTACCGGGTCCCTCGACCGGACATCTTGTGGGAAAATGGTGCGGATCCGCCACTCGCCGAAGATGGGGGCAGGAAGCGTCCCGTCAAGCCGAAAGATCTCCCGGCGAAGGTGCCCGACGATATGCTAGAAAGTGCTCGCGAACAGTACGAATTCGTCATGCGCCGCGCCTTTTCAGATCGCTCCGCGAGGTCTGAGGTCAAATAGGCGGTTGAAACGCATAGCTGAATTCCTCTTTCTGGTCATACCCGTCGTGCGGTGCTTGGGGCTTCAACGAAGCTGGGGCGGATCGCCGTTTCAATCCGCACCGGGCGCACCGGTTGAAGGAACCATCCTGACGCTTGAGATCCATGAGTTTCAATCCTCGCCCGGCGCTGGCGCCGGGCGCACGGGGATCCTTGGCGTACTGAGGGTCGATCCAGTGAGTGTTTCAATCCTCGCCCGGCGCTGGCGCCGGGCGCACGATCCGCCAGCCGGGCGGCGTCCGGTATCTCGACAACGTGTTTCAATCCTCGCCCGGCGCTGGCGCCGGGCGCACCGGGATGGCGGTGGAGATCAATCAGCGGGGCGGCATCCTCGTTTCAATCCTCGCCCGGCGCTGGCGCCGGGCGCACCGGGATGGCGGTGGAGATCAATCAGCGGGGCGGCATCCTCGTTTCAATCCTCGCCCGGCGCTGGCGCCGGGCGCACTCGTGTAGGTGGGGCTTCGTGTCCCAGCCGTCCGAGGTTTCAATCCTCGCCCGGCGCTGGCGCCGGGCGCACTTTCCCAGGCAGGTCATCGCTGCCCTCGATGATTCAGTTTCAATCCTCGCCCGGCGCTGGCGCCGGGCGCACTCGGCCATCTGTTCGACAATTTTGTAAAGGTCTGGGTGTTTCAATCCTCGCCCGGCGCTGGCGCCGGGCGCACCTGACGCGCCCACGTGGACCTGCCTGGACTGCGGTAAGTTTCAATCCTCGCCCGGCGCTGGCGCCGGGCGCACCTCCGCGCCCTGGATAAGATCGAGCATGCCCTGGCGGTTTCAATCCTCGCCCGGCGCTGGCGCCGGGCGCACCGCTGCACGTCTCACCACGAAGCTGTCCAGCTCCCTCACGTTTCAATCCTCGCCCGGCGCTGGCGCCGGGCGCACTTGATGATCGCGGAACATGGATCGTCCAGCGCTTCCGTTTCAATCCTCGCCCGGCGCTGGCGCCGGGCGCACCGCTGCGCGACGCTCGCACGCACGCAAGAAGACAGGCGCGAGTTTCAATCCTCGCCCGGCGCTGGCGCCGGGCGCACCGCGCCCACAAGGGCGTCTACCACCGTCTCTCGCCGAAGTTTCAATCCTCGCCCGGCGCTGGCGCCGGGCGCACGCCAGTCAGGCCGAAGCAGAGGCCGGAACCGTAACTCGTTTCAATCCTCGCCCGGCGCTGGCGCCGGGCGCACATTACCCATTCGCTGACGGATGGCAGCGATCTGACCATGTTTCAATCCTCGCCCGGCGCTGGCGCCGGGCGCACCCTGATCGGCGAAAAGCTGACGGGATACTTGCTGCCGTTTCAATCCTCGCCCGGCGCTGGCGCCGGGCGCACAGCCATAAGCATAACCCCATGGCCGGACATCGCATACGACGGAGAATGCGAGCGCTGTAGCACGACCGGAGATTCCCGATCCCGGTATCCGTCCTCCGATCGTGTCTTGTCCATCACAAGCCCTTGCGGTCCAACACATTCGAGCGCTGTCCCGGCCTGGTTGCATTGACGGAGCGGTCGCACCCGCGGCGGCAACGAGGTAGATGCGATCACGCCATTGAATTAGTAGCCTACCCACCGCCCCGTTCCTTCTGGGCTATTGCGGCGGCTATCCTTGCCCGGCGGTCGGCTTCCTCGTGGTACAAGCCCACCATGAAAAGCGATTTGTCCTCCAATCCCAGCCTTCGGGGGAACTTCTCAGGGATCAACCCCTCCAGTCGTCTTTGCAGGATGTGTCGGCGCCCTGTCTCCTCGGCCCTCTCGATCTTCGGCAGATGAGCCTTCCGCGCCATCTCCAGCAATCGCGGGAACACGGCCATCGGGCTACTCGTCGCGCCTCCGACGTTGCGGTCGACCACGGTCCTGATCTTCTGGGCTTGGTACTGGATGTCGTCGAGCACCGCCAACAGGCGGCCCAAGTGGTAGGCCGGGCTGGGATGGTCCGGGTTCAGTCGCGTCAGATTGCCGGTCGATGCGTCGTTCATGCGGTCGTTCTCCAGTTCATGGTCGTTGTTTCGGAGTGCAAGACCGGTGCGGTCGAGCACAGCGGCCTTGAGAATGGCGGCGCGGGAGGTCGTCATCCTCCGCTCGACCGAGGCTCGTCGTACCGCGGCTGCTTGCAAACGTTGCGGGAAGGGCGCGCCGAGCAGCGCTGTGCGCCAGAGGGCAAGCCCATCGGCGGCCCTGATGTCCTTGCGCGGGTGCACGGTGGAAGCCAGCAGCTGGCCGATACCGACAGCAGCCGGTTCCCCGTTCTGCCCCACGATGTTCACGCGTTCGACCCATCCATGAACGTTGGCCTGCACCTCACGGAGCGGCACGTCGATCCAGTCCCTGAACACCACCCGTGACTTGTATCCCGACGCAGTGAATGAGTGAAAGCCAGCGTCTGCGGGGAGAAGCGCCGTCCTGCCGGTGCGAGGAGACCGGAACAGCTCAGCGACATCAGCCGATGACGGGTTCTCTAGGCATCGCATGATGTCCACTGCGAACCCCGGGTCACCGGTTGACCAGTAGGCGAGCTTCGCATCCCCGATCCGGTGGCTACCGCCGCGGTTGTGTGTCGCGGCGAGGCTTCGACCGCCGCCCGCCTTCCAATCCATGAGGTCATTGAACGCAACGGTGACGCGGTAGGCGCAGGAAAGGCAGACCGACGTTGTACGATACCTCTCGGTCTTCGGACCATGCTTCTCCAGTCCGAACGACACGAACGCCGGTTCGTTGGCACTGGTGACAGCAGCCGCGCCCACACCCTTGGCCTTCACGGGGTTCTTCTTCGCGAGCGGGCCTCTGCGGGCACAGACGGAGCAGCGGCCCTCTCCGGTGGCCGATGAACGTTCGACCTCCCGTGCCCAGAACGCTGCAACATCCGGCTGGTCATGCACGTAGCTCCCGTCAGCGCGGAAGGCGATCCACTGCTTGGCCTCCTTCTCGGTCAGGACTCTCGGCTCCTTGCCGGGCAACAGGCGTGCCTCCAACAAGGACAACGCGTCAGCGTCCGACACCAGATCCGCCACCGCTCCAACTGCCGAACTCCCGGTCTCATCTGCGCAACGGTTCAGCAATTCCCGGTACGCAGCATGTCTCTTTTCTGCCCGCCTCGCCCGCCTCTCTCCTTTGCCCACAGGCATTCCGAAAACGTACTCGGGTCCCTCGACCAGAAGGAACGGTTCGTTCCCAGACGTTCTGTTGACCTTGGGGACGGCGAGTGGCTGCCCTTCAGTGCCCATGTGAATGGGCTGCACCTTCCCAGAGGTCGAGTCGATGTCTACAACGAGAGTGCTCTCGTCCCTCTGGTAATACGCGTACCCGTCCTCCAGTCCCTTGCCATACTCCATGAGTCGCCGGAACAGCATCTCAGACCTTTCGCGACAACGGACGGCGGGGGAGGCGGGAGCTCCGCGCTTCGACCAGCGTCCCCTCTTGCAGCATGGCGTCGAAGAAAACGGGTGTTCCGCGACCCGAGCCATCGGGATCGTAGTTCAAGTCCAGGAGCATCGGTCCCAAGTCAACCGTTTCGTCGATGGGATGCGCGTTGCCCGTCACTGCCGGGCCGAAGTGCGCCGCGAACTCCCGGCAACCCAGGTAGGGCCGGTGAAAGCACCGGCCGCGCTCGACCCGCCGCCGAAACACGTCCCGATGCCGGACGACACCTTCCTTTTCGTGCGGGCGCGGTTCCTGCCAGGCACGGATCACGTAGGCCACGTCGCGCAGGGCGACGGTGTGCCGCTGGGTGCGGGCCGCGCTCGCGACGAACCCAACGGAACCGGTGGCTCGGCGGTTGACTTCGTTGCGGGTAAACGAATGCCATCGTATCGGCCTGAGCACGTCGATCCCCGTGACCACCCACTCGAACTCTGGCTTCCAGTAGATGGCCTCTAGGACGCCGCGGGCGGCCGACGGAGTCATCACCGGATAGCTCACCCGCTCGACTTTGTGCTCCGGCCGCGTGAAGCAGGCCGTCTCTCCCCAAACCTGCACCGATAGGGGTCTCATGACCTATCCCACCAAGCTGGTGAGCGAGACGCCCGTGGGGAGTCCTGTGCCATCGACCTTGATCTTGTAGTCCCGGAATGATCGCGGAGTCTCCACGCCGTCCTTCAGCCGCGCCCGAACGCGGTCGAAGAGTTCGTGGGCGGGCGTGTTGCCGAGTTCGGACTCGTGGGAGAAGATGTGCAGTCCCCGGGTCGCGATCAGGCCACGGGCGGCCGAACGGTCGAGGTCCCACATCATTCTCAGCGCCCTCCAAAGGAGCTCCAGATCCGAGGCATTGAACTTCGTCCTCCCGGCGAACGGGGGCGATACGAAGCCGTGGGCGCGATAGAGGCCATAGGGAATGGTCGCCTTGCTGCCCATTTCGGTCTCGCTGCTCGTGCTCTCGAACTTCTCCCGCGTCGTGAACGCCTTGCGGGTGAGTGTGTGGACCATCGGATTGATCGGGTCGACCGAGCGCGCAAACGTGAACTGCACGGGGCCGCGGATCTGCCCACAGTTGTAGTCGCCCGTGCTCGCCACCGCCCCGAACGTTCTCACGTCCCAGAACGTGGCGCACAGCCGGTTCCCGCCGGCTTCCCGGTCCTTCCGGGAGGTGGAGCGTGCCTCCAGTCCCTCATCCTTGTATGCTCTCTCCAAGTGGGCGTTCAGGTAAGTGTCGCCTTGGACGAAGATGGCGTGGCCTTCGGCGGCGGCATAGTCCCGGACCCGCCGCTTGATGGCCACGTCGGTGATCAGGCCGGCACCGGTTTCAGGGTCTTGGCGCGGGAGGTTCCCAGCGTCCGGATCGCCGGAGATGTTGCCGTCCGTTATGTCGAAGAGGAGCACGAAATCGTGTCTGCGGCGGGTGTCTGTGATGCGGTTCTGCGATGTCGTCATGCCGGTTCTCCTGCCAAGAGCGATTGGTTCCTTGTATTCCATAGATCCATGTTTCAATCCTCACTGCCGTGTTTAACGAAACAGTGCTCATAGTTCCATAAAGCTATACGAGAACCCCATCGCGTCACAACCTCCTCCGGGCGTTGGGCTCATCCAAGACCAGACCCGCCGTGGCATCATACGGCCCCGTCCACTCGGGAAACCCCGATGCCGATCCCCGTTCCCCCGTCATGCCATCGGCGCGGGCACGCTCGAAATCCCGGTGCCCGAGGTCGACCAGATAGGGCTGCAGACGTCGGCGAAGCCTCCGCGCCTTGGTCGGGTCCGGCGTGGCGGGACCCTCCGCCATATTATCGAGATACTGTAGCCAGCCGCGCACCTCGTCTCCGCGCTCAAAGTTGGTGATCACGACGGGGAATTGATCGTCCTCGATCAGGCGGAAGTCCTTTGCTATTTCGTCATAAGGGAAGTTCCCGTTTGATCGCCGATCTTGGATCGAACACCTGTCGAGTCCGTTCCCCGGTGCCAACAGGCCATAGAGTTCTCTGAAATACCCAGCCATCGCTGTCTCCGGTCGGTCGCACGCGAAGTCGTGGGAGGAAACGATCTTTTCCGTCTGGCCGATGGCGGGGCCGTACACTGCATCGGCAGCTGCCCATGTATCGGGCGTCCTGAAGACCGTGACCGTCCCGAGATCCTCCATGTTTCCCTCGCGGTTGCACCGGCCCGCTGCCTGCACGACCGAGGGCAGGGGGGCGAACTCGCGCCACACCGCCGGGAAATCCAAGTCCACGCCCGCTTCGACGATCTGCGTGGACACCAACAGACATGGTTCCCCGCGCTTCAGGCGTTGTCTGACCATTTCCTCGACGCGGCGGCGGTGCCGGGAGCAGAGTCTGGTGGACAGAAGCATCGGGTCGGGGGCTTGGGCGGCGCGGAGAGCTTCCAGCAGGAGGCGAGCGTGGCCACGGGTGTTGACGATACCGAGCGCCGTACCACGCGGCGCGGCCATCATTTCGAAAGCGATTTCCGACCAAGACCGCTCCTCTCGGTGATTCCAACGATAGGAGACCCTCCTCAGGGTATCGAAGTGCTCTTCTACGCGGTCGACGATCTCGGTTGGGTCGAATCGCTCGATCCCGGGAATCGACTCGAACGCGGGCTGGGTCGCGGTGGCCAACACAACCGTTGATCCGTAGTCGTCGGTCAAAGAACGCAGCGCGTCGATTGAGGGGACCGTGACATGGCGAGGAATCGACTGGGCCTCATCGAGCACGATCACCGCGTTAGCCATGCGATGATTCTTGCGGCACCTACCCGGCCTGTTCGAAAACAAGCTCTCCAGCAGCTGAACGGTCGTCGTCACGACCACTGGGGCATCCCAGTTCTCCGACGACAGTTCCGACCACCGCGCCCACGGAGTCCCAGCCGCCTCCTCGCTTCGCCAAGGGGCGTTGCTGTGGTGCTCCAAGACCACGCCTTCACCTAGCGCGTCACGTAGCGTCTCCGCCGTGCGCTCCGTCGGGTAAACCGCCTCGGCACCCCCTTCGAGAGCACTGCGGAATTCCTCCGCCGTCTGGGAGGTCACGCTGATGAACGGAGCGGCATAGATCACCCTGTCCATGCCCCGGAGCGCGGCGTGCTCAAGGGCGAACCCCATCACCGAGAGAGTCTTCCCGGAACCTGTCGGGGCGGTCAGACTGTACCGCCCCGGAGCTCCGGTTGCGGCTCTCAAGCAATCTTCGCGTATCGCCCGCCGACATTCGTTGACCGTGCCTGAAGCGCCCGAGAAGCGTACCCGACAGTGGCTGTCGAGAACATCTCTCAGGGCCGTGATCTCGCCACGGGCTTCCCCCGGCTGCCAGCCCCGGGGCCTGAAGTGGTTTTCGGTGTCGAGGTAGTCTGCATCAACCAGGCACGAGAAGACCATCCGCAGGAAGAACTCCAGATGGATGTGGCTTCTGGTGGCATAATGCGGCACCAAGCCAAGATCTTCGGACGGCTCCAGATCGGGGATGAATCTTGGTGCTAGAGCCAGCGCCTCGCACCCGCGCTCTTGCAACGCCTCGTCGCTAAGGAAGCTCCTAACGCGGGCCAGCGATTTCAGTCCGCCGTGGTGACCATGCACCACCAGCGCCGCGCTGCCCGCCCAGTGAGCGGCCATCCGGGTCCCCGCCCACTTGTGGTCGGGTGCTCCTGCTCCCCGACTCGCATGGACATACGCCTGCCAGTCCGGGTGGAACTTGCCGAGGTCGTGCCACATCCCCAGATACTTGGCCAGATGGTGGCCGCCGAACTCGCGCGCGAACTCGCACGCCAGTTCGGAAACGCTACGAAGGTGGGCGACCAGATCGTGGGTCCGTCCGGTCTCGTTCTCCGAATGCGCGATTGGTCCAAGGCTTGTCGGCCCGTTCAGCCGATCCCACTCTCCGTCCTCGGTGGCGGAGTGTCCCTTCTCTCCGATGTCTCCAGCGGATCCGCCAGCGGGTTGCTCAGACGATCGTGGCCTGTCGCCTGGGGGCTTCATAGCTTTTTCCCAAGCTCTCCACTCGGGGCTTGACCTTGTCTGCGGGACCCAAGTCCAAGATCAATATATGGTCCTCGGTCGGTTTCATCCATTCTTCGAGTCGGATGGTCATTTCCGCGCGACGGCGGGCCGTCAACCGGCACTGGAACACCGACAGCTGGAGCCAGTGTCCGTATCCCTTCATCAGCTTGAAGATGCGGCGCCATCGTTTGGGATCCGAGATGTCGTAGGTCACGAGGTAGAGGCGTTCCTTTGCCATGGCACGCTACCTGGGGAGATAGTGCGGGTACTTGACGATCTCGCCTTGAAAATGGCGGGCGAGCAGTCTGGCTTGGACCTCCAGCATACGCCTCATGGAGACACGGTATCCGAACAGCGGATGCGTGGTGACCTGGTCCAGTCGGCGCTCGAAAGCCGCAATCAACGCCTTTCGACCCTTCGGTTTCAGCGAGCACGCTGGTCCGTTCGACACGAAATCATTCGGCTTCACCTCACCATTGTTCACTGCTTGGATGACACAGGAATCCGCAAGAATTGCACGGAACGGCTCCATGAGGTCCAGAGCAAGCGCTGGCCTACCGTGGCGCGGGCGGTGATAGAGACCCATGTAAGGATCGAGACCGGTTGCGGAAATCGTCGTCGTCAGCGTTCTGGCGAGCAGCGCGTACGCGAGCGACAGCATGGCGTTCACTGGATCGGTGGGAGGACGGCGGTTGCGGGTTGCGAACGAGAACTCGTCGAAGTCTTCCGCTCCGCTTGGTGCCAGCATCTTCTCGAATTGGGAGAAGTAGATCGCCGCCGCCTCTCCCTCGAAACCGAGTAGCTGCTGGGCATCGTTCGCATGGAGCGCACGCCGGGCGATTCGCTTGAGTCCCGCCATCGCGTCCTGCTTGTCGTCCGTACCGCGTTCGGGACGCCAGTTGCGGCGGAGCATCGTGCGGGAATTGCGCACCTTGGCGTTTACTAGGTCGCGTGCAAAAGACAGACTCCGGCGTTCGCTAAACGCAGCTCTATACTGGGCTTCGCGGACGGCAACGTTGCCGTTTCCCGTCCCGATGGTGTGCCCGAGGAACCATCCCCCGGTCGAGAACCAGGACACAGGGATCTCCGCCCGCATCAACGCGTGAAGGGCGGGGGTAGTTACAGACACCGGCCCGAACAATGCCACTTGGGACACGTCGATCATCGGCACTTCGACGGTCTCGTCCTGGGACTCGACGATTAGACGCTCGCCCTTCTTGCGTAGCCGCGTGCGTGGAGTTTGGACGTAGAGCGGAAGGGCGGGATCGTCCGATGGGTTCAGGGGCCGGGGCGGATAGCCGCGGTTGAACAGGTTGGTCTCATCCGGCAAACAGATGCCCGCCAACGAACATCGCGGGCACTTGGGACTGTTCTCCAGCGGCGCTGGCCGCGTCCGCGTCTGCGCCGCGCCGCGCAGGTCGCGAACGGCTTCGAGCGTTCTGGCGCGAAGTTCCTCGTCCAGGTTGACTCGCACCCGCTCCCGGGAGCCGACGTACCAGATCGCTCCCTGCTCGACCCCGTATCCGTTGTCTTCGAGAATCATGGCCTGAAGGCATACTTGGACGCGTTCGGGCTCGTAAGCACCGGTCGCAACGTGGGGGCGCTTGCCCTTCTTGAAGTCCACCGGCATGACCACCCCGTCGCGGATATCAAGAACATCCATCTTCGCGATCACGCCTAGGCGTTCCGACGACATCGTAACGGACCGGACCTGCGAGATTTCACCGTCGAGGGCGTCGGGAGAAGGGAGACGGCCGCCGCCCTTGTCCACGCGGGTGTGAGCGCGACTCCCTCGGACGGTGTCCGCGCTGTCGGCCCACTCCCCTTCCACCCATTCCAGATAAGCCAGCCGTGGACAGTATACCCACTCGTTGACCATGCGCGCCGGCACCATAGGCGTACGGGAGTCGGTCGGTGGAGGTGGACGGGGAAGGGAGATTTGGTCGCGCTGTGTCATGGGATGCGCGTCGCTGGTGGTCAACGATGAAGGCGGTTCGCCTCTCAAGGTGTTCGTCGGCAGACCCATCAACAAGGCGCACGGGGACGAAGTCCGATGACAGGTGTACCTTGGACAACCGAAATACCGGCACGGATCTGACCCGTGACGGGCGCCGTGCGGAGACAACCGGTGGCGGCATTCGTCGGTCCCGGGCATCCCCTCTTGGACGCGGTACTCGACCTGACCTTGGACGGCACCGCGCTCTCCTGAAGCGAGGTGCCGTCTTTGGTTGACGAGCTAGACCACCGTCTCGACCCAAGAGTGCTGGGTCACCTTGAGCACGCCGTGTTCGATGGTCGGCCCGGCGGGACGGGAGCGGGTCACCTCGAAGCGGACGATCTACCTCGATATCGGATCGGAGGGGGTGCGCGGCCATCTCCGGCAAGCCCGTTACCTGGACCTTCCGTCCGCTTGCGCTCAGCGAGCCACAGCTTTACGAAATCCTCAGCTCTCACCGAGCCGGTGGAGGGAGGCCGTTCGTCGAAATGCCGGCACCAAACGCCACATCTCGGCGGACGGCTTCAGGCGCTCGCCATCGGCGGGAGGCTCTTGAGGAAGGCCCACGCGATGCACTGCTCAAGTTCCCCCAGCCATTCCACGGCCGCGCCGTGGACGGCCAGCGCCGGTAGCAAGCCCATGATTACCCACGGTCGGTTCGGCAGGTGGTCGCGGAAATCGCTCGGGCCGCGTTCTGCGCTCATCCAAGGGGAAGCCGCCACCGTCTCGCGCCATGCCCGTCGCGGGCCGTCGCCACAGCCTTCCGCCACCGCCAGCACCGCGACGGGCTGTTCGTCCGGGGCGACGATGCGCGCTTGCAGGACGCGCGGGCCGTTCTCGTGCGCGAGCACTTGCAGCCGCCACGGATCGTCCCGATGCCGCAGAGGCGCGGGGGTCTCGAACGCGCCCGCCCCCGCGATCAGCCGTCCGTACGCGCGCGTCATGCTGTCGTTCAGCCCGGAGCAATCCGATTCGCGGTAGTACGCCGTGTTCGCGTTCCAGTGTTCAATCCTCAAGGGTCGATTCCCCCACAGAGTCAATTGGGTGGCTCCATCCCGACCGTCGTCCTGGCCGGTTCAACCTCCGACAAGGAACCATCAACAATACAGGACATCTCACTCAGCCTGCGAGCGCAAGAGAGGCCTCAGCACGGTTGTGCTTGACCGCCCGGCCCTCCCGTCTATCTCTCGGCGAGGTCACGCCAAGTGCCGGTTGTCGTTGGTACGGGCCTGAGACGGAAAGCCCGTCCGGCTGCCACTGTTGTCGTCCCGGCGAATCCCGCTCTTCTATGCCGATTTGCCACGAAATTTGATACGCTGGAGTCTGATACGACCCAACGGCAAGGGAAGCAGATCGTGCAGTCCCAGTTTACTTTAGACGATTCCTCGCCGTGAATCACGCGGTGCGGCACCCGCTGATCCAGCGAGTGCCTCCGCCGCTCCTTCGGATTCTCCGTCCGGCCAGCCGGGCAGCGGAATGCGCGGCCATTCCATGCGCAGCGCCCCCTCGTTGGCTTCTCGATACGCCGGATCGTGAAGGGTGGCGAGCACATGGTGGAACAGATCCTCGACACCGAGGCTCAGACGGTCGAGATACCGTTGCGCCTTCCCCGAGAGATTGGCACGACGGTCAGTCCCAGAAGCTGCTCCCAAGCCATCCTCGCGGAGCCACACCGGAAACATCAGCGCCCCGCGCTCGATCAGATGCAGGGAACCCATGTCGCTCGTACAACACGTCTGCGGCTCACCGGCTCCCTTCCGCAGATGCTGGGCGGAGGATAGCCACCTGTTCCCCTCAAACACATGCGGCCTGTAGTCGGCACGCTTCTCGTCGAGCAGCTTCGTATCCTTCTCCCAGTAGAGCCAGCGGTTGTCAAACGGCCGGTAGGCGAAGCGGATGAACCCGGACTCGTCCGGCCCACCCCGCCTGAGCAGCGTGTCGCGCACGGCTCGGGCATCGAACCTCGCCGTGGACTTCATGACCCTCGGATGGCGTCGTGCGATCTCCTCGTGGCTCAGGGTCGCGTTGAAGTAGTCGCCGACACGCGCCCGGAGGCGGTCGAGGTCGGTGTCCACCAAGAACCCGTCGCGGCTGGTCTTGACGCCCGGAAACGAGACCGGGAACAGGTCCGGCAGCGCGGGCCAGTCGAACCAATCGGCACTCACCGCGGTCTCGGCGAACGGCAGGCCCAGCGGCAGCAGCGGTGCGACTTCGGAGTACAGCACGTCCGGTTCCTCGTCGGCCGTGGCGGTCAACTCCGCTGGCTTGGCCTGTCCCCACAAGTGCCGGAACCCGACCCCTTCGGCGGGTTCGTGGTCCACCTTGCGCACCAGCGTGGCGATGGCTGTACCCACTTGGATGCCGACCGGATCGCCTTCCGTGGAAAAGATGCTCGGGTCCGGCGAGCCGTCCGGCGCGACCTTGCCCGTCTTGTACTTGTCGCCGTTCAGGCAGTCGATCCGGATCGCGTCGAACGCTTCGAGATACCGCTCCCGCATCCCGGTGAAGGACAGCCCGTCGAGCCAAGAGTAGTTGGAGATGAAGCAGACCACGCCCTGGCCGGTCTTCTCGGCGATGCGCCGCTCCGCCATGCGGAAGAACCGGACGTAGAGATCGTTCAGGCCTTGGCCCTCCGGTTTCCGAACCCGCTTCGTGGTGCGGTAGGCTACCGAGAGTTCGCGTTCCTCGTCCACAGCCATGCCCGCGAACCCGTTGTACGGCGGGTTGCCGAGGATCACGAGGATCGGAATGTCCTGCTTCACCGACTCGGCGAGGTCGCGCTCCTCCTCAAGTTCCGGGAACGGCAAGGGCTTGGTCGTGCGCGGCTCCCAGCCGGTCAGCGCGTTGGTCAGGAACACCCCGGCGCGCTCCGATCCGTCCTCCGCCAGCGGCGCGCCCAGATTCTGCATCGTGAGGCCGACCTGCAAGTGTGCGACCACGAACGGTGCGGGCATGATCTCGAACCCGAACACCCGCTCGGTTGCCGCCCGCCTGACCGCCGCGCCAGCGAGCGCCCCGAGGCCCTGCTCACCGAGGTTGCCCGCGATTCGGCGAAGCACCTCCGCCAGATAGGCTCCGGTGCCGCAGCACGGGTCCAACACATAGACGTTCTCCGCCGCGAGCCCCGCCGCGATGCCCAGATCGTCCTTCAGCGCCTTGTCCACGCGGGCCACCATGTAGCGGACCACCTCGGTCGGCGTGTACCACACGCCCAACTGCTTGCGGAGCGCCGGGTCGAACGCTTCGAGGAACGGCTCGTAGAAGTACGGCACGGCCTCGCCCTCGTTGAACCGCGAGAAGAATGCCGTCCGGTCCACCCGGTCGAGCGCGGCCGATGTCCAGTCCAGCACTTCCACCAGCCCAAGTGGCTTCAACCGTCCCGGATCGGCCAACTGCATGAACAAGGCTCGCAGCACCGGAGCCCGCAGGTGCCAGACCTCCTCGCGCCAACGGAATCGACGCGGACTGTAATGGTCCTCGAACAGCGGTCCGTTTTTCTTCTGCTCATGGCGGGACCACAGCACCCATGCGGAGAAGATGCCGTAGAACAGAGTCTGGATCAGGGTCGAACGGAAGAAGCGCTCCCCGCGCTCGCCCTCGAAGCGAATGCCGAGCGCATCCTCCATCGCCGAGCGGACGGCCAGCAGGGACGAAACGTTCCCCGCCGCCTCGACTCGGGCCAAGCCGTCGCGAGCGTAGGAAGCCAGCAGCCACGCCAAGTCCTTCGGCTCGGCCAGG
>JAPPJO010000160.1 GCA_028820325.1 Gammaproteobacteria bacterium
GTGCGCTTGCAGGCGGAACTGGAGGAGGTGAGGAACGTTTCGGCGCGGCAGGAGCGGGTCATCACGCCCGCGTCCGAGTCGGAAATCGCGCCCATCGTGCGCCACCGGCTCTTCGAGCGTTTCGACGATTCGGCCGCCGCCGCAGCCGCCGACGCGTACCGGGCATGTTACGCGGAGATTGCCGAGCGCGGGGTCGACATCCCCGAACGTCTCCTCCGTGCGGACCACCACGAGGAGATGTTGAAGAACTACCCGTTCCATCCGGACCTCTTCACCGTTCTCACCCTGAAGACGGCGACGATCCCGCAGTTCCAGAAGACCCGCGGCGCGCTTCGGCTGCTGGCCCGGATGATCCGGGGGCTGTGGGAGTCGCGGAGTCCCGACGTGTGGACCATCACGCCGTTCCATGTCGATCTGCGCGACGAAGCGGTTCTCAACGATCTCACTTCGCGGCTCGGACGGCCGGAGTTCCGCGCCGTGGTCCAAGCCGACATCGCGAGCGGCCGTTCGGGCAATCCCGCCCACGCGGAGAAACTGGACGAACGCTGGGTGGCGGAGGGGAAGCCGCCCTACGGTAGCCGGCTGGCCACGTCGATCTTCGTCCACAGCCTCACGCAGGGCATCGCCACGGGGATCGAGTGGCCGGACCTGCTGGCCGCCACTGTTCAGCCCGGCGACGATCCCGAACTACTGCGCCAGACCCTCGCCCGTGCGCGGGGCGAGGAGCGCGGAGCGCCGGGGGAGGCGTTCTGGTTCCTGCACTGGGATGGCCGCCTGTACCTGTTCAAGACCGAACCGAGTCTTGAGAAGGTCGTGCAGGACGAATTCTCGCTCGTGGGGTTGGTGCGCGCAAAAAAGGAGGTGGACCGGCGCATCCAGCGGGTGTGGCGTCCCGGCACCTTCAAACCCGTCTACTTTCCGGCGGAGGCGTCCGAACTCCCCGACGATTCCGGGTCACCGAAACTGGCCGTCCCTCACTTCGAGGCGTGCGCGGTCGAGGCGGGCGGTGCGAGGCCGCCGCCTCCCGACCTCGTCCGCAAGCTATTCGCCCACGCCGGGACCACGGAGACGCCGCGCACCTTCAAGAACAACGTGGCGTTCCTCGTCGCCGACAAGGCGGCTTCGGAGCGCATGGTGGCGCTCGCCCAGCGGCACCTCGCCATCGAACGGATCGTGAAGGACCGGGGGCGCATGGCGCAGTTCAGCCGGGACCAGCGGACGGACCTGCGCGCGATGGGTGCCGCCGCCGAGTTGGATGTCCGGGTCGCGATCACCCGGACCTACCGGCACCTCTTCTATCCGTCGGCCGATGCTCCGAAGCGGTCCGACGGCCTCGCATACCATGGGATGCCGGTTCAGGAGCAGGGCAAGGTGAGCCGGGACCAGACCGGGATTCTGGTGGGCGTGCTGCGCGATCTGGACAAGGTCCTCACTGGCGACGACAGCCCGATGAACGCCCGCTTCGTGAAGGCCAAGGCTTGGACGAGCGGGGCGGGGGTCATGTCCACGGACGACCTGAGAAGGGAGTTCGCAAAGCGCCTCGGGCTCAAGATGCTCCTGGACCCGGGCCAGTTGAAGAAGACGATCCGGAACGGCTGTAGCCAAGGGATCTGGGTCTACTACGACCCGAAGCGGGACCGCCCCCACGGCAAGGATTCGCCGCCGCCTTTCGTCGAGATCTCCGCCGATGCGATGCTCTACACGCCGGAGGAAGCCGCGAAGGTTTTTCCGCCGGAGCCGAAATGCGAACGGTGCGGGCGCTCGGAGTGTGAATGTGCCGAGGAGTGCCCCTTGTGCGGACATGCGGAGTGCATATGCGATTCTCCGGCTCCCGAGCTTCTCGTCGTCACTGTGGACGCTGCGCCGGGGCGGGCCTTTCAGCGCATCGCCGACGGATTCCAAGACGCGAAGCGGGAGTTCATCGACACCCTCAAGATCACTTGCGAGGATCTGTCCGACATGCGTGCTCTCGGCATGGCGGTCCCCCAGTTTCCCAAGGGAGAGTACCGCGTGGATCTGCAACTGGTTGCCGAATTCGGTGAGCGCAGTGCCGACGGCTCGGTGGAAGTCCGCTATCGTGGAATCTGGGACCGCTACAAGCGTCTTCGGTCCACCCTTGAGGCACAGGCTGGAGAGGCGACCAAGGCGGATGTGAAGATCGTGCTGACCGCCTCCTACCCCGAGGGGCTTGCGCCCGGATCCCAGGCCTTCCAGACGCTCCGGGACGTCATGGTCCAGTTGGACATGGGCCGCATTGAGGTCCGGGCCGAGGAACGGCCGGCACCGGACCGGGAACCGGCACTCGGATAGGTGACGCCCAATGCCCTCGACAGCCACCGCCAGCCTCTCGCCACCTTCCTCGCGCCGCAAACCCGCTGCCTCGGCCTTCGAGCTCAGGGTGCTTCCCCGCGACCGACTCGCATACGGCGTGGCGCTTTATCGCTTGGACGCCGCTCGCGGGGATTCGGGTGCCGCCGGAGAGTTGGTGATCCGGGTCTGGGGAGATCCGCTGTCGGGCATCCTGGATCAGGTGCTCGCCGCGATCCGGCGCGCGGGATACCGATCGACCGATCTTGGCGCGAAGCGCCGCGCGCCGTTCAGGGTTGCCGAGGAGGACGCGGTGCGCTTGGGCCTGCTCTTCGCCGCCCTCAAGCCCCTCCGCAAGCATCGCCGCATCGAAGAGGTTGCGCGGGCCGTCGCCTCGATGGAACCGGAAGAGGCGCACTACTGGTTCAGCAAGGTGACGACGGGGCCGGAACAGGGCCGGGTTCGCCGGGCGCTGCGCATCATGGTCTCCGATGAGTGAGCCGGGGAACACCGCTCGATGAGCGGGCGACCCAGAACCCTGATCGAGGACTGGCTCCCGATTGAGACGGTCGGGTGCGAGTCCATGCGCGAGCGGGGCGCGTCGAGCGCGCTGCCGCCACTCTACTTCCTTCACGTCTGGTGGGCGCGGCGGCCGCTGCTGGCGAGCCGGGCGGCGCTGCTCGCCAGCGTCCTGCCCGCGTGGAGCCACCTCGCGCCGGATGCCCAGCCGGGTGCGACAGACCGGAGTTCCGATGACGAATCGACCACGAATGCTGATCGAGGACTGGCTTCCGATCGAGACGATCGGATGCGAATCCATGAGGGACGCGAGCGCGGCCCGGAAACCGCCGCTGAACCGGCTTCACGTCTGGTGGGCCAGACGGCCGCTCACGGCCAGCCGGGCAGCGCTTCTGGCCAGCGTGCTGCCGACGTGGAGCGAGAGTCTGGCACGATTCTTGAGAGAGAGAGAGAGAGAGAGAGAGAGAGAGAGAG
>JAPPJO010000008.1 GCA_028820325.1 Gammaproteobacteria bacterium
TTCCCGCTGGAAACCGGCCCCGCGTTCAGGCTCATTTGCCGTTGGACAAGACTAACTCTGGACGACGCGCCCCGTCGTCGCGAGGTTTCAATCGCGCAGATCGTGCAGTCCATCGAACGAGAGGAATCGAACGATGGCACGCACGAAACGAAGTCGGCGCTCGTACGGCGCCGGCGAATGGGGCCGCAATCGGGTGAGGGTGTTCCCCGACCCGAAGACCGGCCTGTACCAGTTGGAGTGGCGCGAAAACGGGCGAAGGCTCACCCGGTCGCTTGGACACCGGGACTGGGTGAAAGCCAAGAAGCAGGCCGACGAGGCCGCCGCGGGCTTTGCGGTCCACGAGCCCAACGGCAAGGCGGAAGCCGAGCCCGAGCCGCTCACGCTGGGCTCGCTTTTTGAAATCTACGGAGAGGAGGTCACCCCGACGAAGGGGAAGCGGACCCGCGAGCGCGACAGGGTCGCAACCGCGATGTTCCTCGACTTTTTCGGACGGGACCGGGACCCCGCCACCTTCTCCCAGCGCGATTGGGACCGCTTCATCCAAGCGCGCCGCGCGGGCAGGGCCGGACGTTCGGGCAAGCCCGTGGGCAACCGGACGATCGAGTGGGACCTGACGTTCCTGATGGCGGTCCTGAACTGGGCCGAGAGGTCCAAGGACGAACGGGGACGCCCGCTGCTCGACAGGAACCCGCTGAAGGGCTTGAGGAAGCCCAGGGAGAAGAACCCCGCCCGGGTCGTTCTCACCGAGGACGAGTACCGGGCGCTCCTGAAGGTGTCGCGGCAGGTCGGTTGGCGATTCCGCGTCGCCCTCGTGCTCGCGCACGAGACTGGTCACCGGATCGGAGCCATTCGCCAGCTTCGCTGGAGCGACATCGACTTCGAGGGCCGGGAGGTGCGGTGGCGGGCGGAACACGAGAAGACGGGCCACGAGCACGTCACGCCGCTCACCGACGAAGCCCTCGCCGCCTTGGAGGCGGCGCGCCGGATGGGCGACGGGACCGGGGATGCCCCGGTGCTGCCCTCGTCGAGGGACGAGACGCGGTGCGTACACCGCGTTTCCGCCTTTCAGTGGTGGAGGAAGGCCCAGACGCTCGCGGGACTGGAGCCGAAGCCGCGGCGGGGCTGGCACTCGCTGAGACGGAAGTTCGCGAGCGACCTGATGGACCTGCCGCTCAAGGTGCTCTGCGAGCTTGGCGGCTGGCGGGACGCCCAGACGGTGCTCAGGTGCTACCAGAGGCCGGACGCGGGACAACTCAGGACGGCGCTGGAAGGCCGCCCGAGGGTTCGGGGCTGAAATCCCGACCAGCGGGAATCATTCGGCGGGAATCCGGCCTCCAAACCCGCTAAATTCATCGGCTGCAAGTAGTTGCAAATCTCACTATTCTTGCGGCGTCGGCTGGCTCAGCACTAACTCAGGACTAGCTCAGGGCTGGCAGCGGCCATGCGTTAGCGGCCTCCGGATTCGATCTGTGGAACCTCTTCCTCGGGCTCCTTCTCGCGGGGGCCGAAGCGGACGAGCAGTCCGCCTAGGAACAAGGCGATTAGCCAGAGGAAGAGGCTGAACGCGGTGGCCTCCTCCGCCACGGAGACATCGGTGGCGAGGGTGCTCATCAGAACGCCGAGCCAGAGGGCGAAATTCTGGAGCTGGAAATCGAGCTGGTCGCCGCGCTTCATGCTCTGCACTGCCCGCAGCACGAGGTAGAGCACGGCACCGCCGAAACTTAGGAACGCGGCGGACTCGGAGATGTCCTGGATGAACCCGAACGCGGCCCCTACGGCCCCGCCCGAGAGAATGCGCAGGGGCGAAGGCGAACTCGACTTGCGGGTGCGCGTCCGCGGGACCGCCGGCACCCGAGTCGCCTCCGGAACGCCGGATTCCGGGTCGGTAACGGACATCTCCGTGGCGACGAATTCCGCGAGCGCAGTTCTCGTCGCCTGCACGTCAATCCCGGCCTCGGCGGCGATGCGCTCCAGTTCCTCGGCGCTGAGCGTGTCTCCGCGGGCGTCGATCTCGGCCGCGCGCTGAAGAATGAGGGAGACCTGCGACGTCGTGAGCCTCAGCGGTGGGTCGGTCATGCGTCAGCCTCCGGATTCGATCTGCGGTCGGTCGGCATTTCGCTCCCGGCGAGGAACACCCGACGGATAAGCAGCCCACCCCTTCAGGAAGGGAACGTCGAGGCCGGGCGCACGTCAATGTAGGTCGCTGCCGATAGCAGTCACCGGCAGCGTGCGACGGTGCAGTAGCCGCGTGGCATACGATGGTTCTCGACTCCGGTGGTCACGTCGCTCGACGGATAGTACGGACGAGGAACCGCAGCCTGCGCGCCGCATAGGCTACGGTTCCGGCGGCGGGTTGCCCCGGAGTTGCACGAGCGCCTCCACCTGCCTCGCGATATCAGCGACCTGCGAGAATGCGAAACGCACCCTGCCGCTGGCATCCAGTATGAAATACGACGGGATCCCGCTGACGCCGAAAGCGTTCTTGGCCTCTGCGGCCAAGTCGTAGTAGACGGGATAGGTTACGCCTCGGGCCGCGATGAACTCTTCCATGTCGGGACCGGGTTGGTCGTCCGTCGTGATGGAGAGGATCTGGACGCCGGTGGACTCAAGGAGTTCGCGAAGCCGAACGACCTGTGGAATCTCGGCGACAGAATAGCCGCAAGACCGTGCCCAGAAGACGAGCACCGTGTTCCTGCCCTCGATGAGGTCCGAAAGGAGTACACGGTTTCCGTTCTTGTCGGCGAGGCTGCTGGACCTGGGTGCCCATCGGACAGTGTCCGCGACGATGCGCGGCAGCATCCGGGCTTCGGCTGACTCAAGAAGAGTGTGCCATTCCGGACTCTCGGTATTCTGTCCGACCAGCGCTGCCAGTGAATCCGCTTGGTCTGCATGCGTAAGAGGATCGGCCGCAATGACGGCATAGTCGCGCGCAGCACCGGCGGTGTCTCCCCGGGACAACTTCACGTCAGCGAGGCGTTGGAACACCTCCGGGTCCACCGCCGTGGCTGCCGCCTCCTCAAGAGCCTCCAACGCTTCGTCCTCCTCTCCCGCAGCGGAGAGAAGCTCGCTGTAGGTGACGAGCCGATCCGCCCACTGTCGGGCTCGGGTGCGGGCGTACTCGCTCACCGTCCGGCCAAGTGGTCTGCCGGGATGAGCCACCAGATCTGCGTGTTCCGTCCCGGCTCGCGCCGAGCGTTCCAGTCCTTGGCGCGCGAGTTCCAAGGCCCGCTCTCGACGCTCGGGGAAGCTGGCGAGCCTTCGCGCGGCAGAGAACTTGCTTCCCCCATCCGCGAGCATTCTCTCGATCCAGCGGTCGGCGGCTGGCAGGTCGGGCGCTCGGTTCCACTCAGTCGCGACATTCAGCGCCCAACTTAGCATCTGCGATCCGGTGCCTTCCGCGTCCGGCCAGTATTCTTCAAACGCCGCTAGCGCGGCGTCGGCGTCACGGTCCCCGAAGAACTTCTGCACGGTTTCGATGCCAACGATCTGAGCCCACGAGCGCGTGCCCCTGCCCTCATTCCGAGCACGCTCTGTCCAGAACGCCACCGCGACGGAATCCTCCACATCGTCCGCGTAGCCTTGGATCGCGACGACGGTGGCCGGGGAAAGCGGCGTCCGACGGGCGTACTCCTCATGGATGCCCGCGAAGTTCTCTTGGTGCCAAGCAAGCAAGCTGTCGCTCCCGGTGGAACCGAGCGCCACGTCCTCGTGGAACCGCAGCGTGCTCCACCCAGCCAAGGAGTCGGGATAGAGTTCCATCGCAAGTCGATTGGATTCGTAAGCGGTGATCCAGTTGCGGCCAGCGAAGTCGTAAGCGCGCTGCATCAGCGAGTGGTAGAGGGGTTGGCCATCTTCGGCGTGGATCAACAGCTCGAACAGGTCCCTTCCGTTGGCGTCGATGCGCTGGCCCGTCTTGTCTTCGACCACGAAGGCGGCGTAGACGACTTGGGCGGGAAGGGTGAAGCTCGCGGCGAAAGTACCGTTCGGTTCCGGCTCTAGCTTGGCGAGCGCGGTGTTGCGCAAGCCGCCGTTGTACATGCGGTCGTGTTCCGTCCGGAAGTGACCGCGCAGCACGAGTTCTTGCTCACCCGCCAGCCTCTCGATCGGCGTATAGGTCACTTGGATGTGGGAGTTCGACAGCGGAGCCTCCGGGGAGAACCGTAGTCGACGTTCGCCGGCACGCTCACTCCCCTGTCCACTCACGACGCCCGGAAGAAGCCCGAGGACGCACCAGACCACCAATCCGTGCCGAACGATCCTGATCGTGCTCTCAATCATCAGGTGCTACCCTCTGTGCTGGGTTGGTGATGGCCCACTCGACGATCGCGTGGACCAGGGAACATGGCACCATCGTGGTTCCTGTTCTCCTCTCGTAGCTTTCAGAAGTGAGACGCCACCAAAGGTAAGGAACGTTTACCTGACATCACCGTAGGATGGCGCTGGCCGACCTCGCAAGCAGAGGCAATCCACCTCGCTGAGCCCAGCCCCCCCGCCCCCCGATCCACTCACAAGTCACGCTCGCCAAGGCCTGACCGAACAGCTAACGGTCCGGGGAGGTCTTTGGAGCCCCAAAGTGTTCCCGTTTGAGAACAGGGATGGAATGTGGGGATACCGGACCACGACATATCTAAATGATTGATAATAATAGCGTTATGCGATCACGTTTACGAAGGTGACGGTGGCGGGCGAGATCGTGAGGGAGGCGGGGACCGGGGGTGGGGGCGGGGGTGTGGGATCGCCACCGCAAGCGAAGAGGGTGGTGGCGGTGCAGGCGAACAGCACTCTGCCGCGCCCGATGGCTCGCTTCAACATGGTCCTGCCTCCATCACCCAAATCAGTTTCCGTCCAGGATCGCGTCGTACACGATCGGCCTCAGAACGCGGTCGAGCGGTGCCGCTCCGAAGGGCTGCAGCTGCGTCCACGCCATGGCGACGATCTCCTCGCGGGGATCGATCCAGAAGTAGGTATTCGCAATCCCGGACCACCAGTAGGCGCCCCCGTCCTCGCCGGCCGGCACCGCGAACCCCAGCCCGAATCCCGCATCGGCCAGCCCCGGCATGATGGGAATCATCTCGTCGGGGAGGTGGTTGCGGGTCATCAGACGCACGGTTTCCGGTTCCAGCAGCCGCACGCCGTCCAGTTCGCCTTCGTTGAGCAGCATCTGGGAGAAGCGCAGGTAGTCCGAGGCGGTCGAGGCGAGGCCCCCGCCGCCGGAGAGCCAGGTCGGAGGGCGGGTGTAGGGGTCGTCGCCGGGCGGACTGGTGGGGCCGAGGCCGTCGCGGGTGCGCCGGTACATTGCCGCGAAGCGGTCGACCTTGTCGGCGGGCACCTGGAACCCGGTGTCCTCCATCCCGAGCGGCTCGAAGATGCGTTCGCGGAAGAAGGTGTCGAGCGACCGGCCCGACGCGACCTCGACGACGCGTCCGAGCACGTCGGTGGAGAAGCTGTAGTTCCAGCGCGCGCCCGGATCGTCGATCAGCGGGAGTGACGCCAGGGTCGCGACCCGCTTCTCCAGGTCGTTGCCCGTCCCCATCGACAGCGCGTCCATCGCCCGGTTGTACATCGAGTCCACGGGACTGTCGCCGAAGAAGCCGTAGGTCAGCCCCGACGTGTGCGAAAGCAGATCGCGAATCAGAATCGGCCGGCTCGGTGCGCGCGTCGCCCCGTCGTCGTAGACCTGGACGTCTGCGAAGTCCGGGATCACGCTGCCCAGCTCGTCGTCCAGCGACAGCCGCCCCTCCTCGACGAGGATCATGGCCGCGACGCTGGTCACCGGTTTGGTCATCGAGTAGATGCGGAAGATATCGTCCGGTTCGAGGGAGTCCTGAGAGCGGACACGCCAGCCCTGCGCGTCCCAGTGCACGATCTCGCCGTGTCGCGCGACCAGCGTCATGATGCCAGCAGTGGCGTCCCGGTCCAGCAGCTGTTGCATGGCCGGCGCGATCGCCTCCAGCCCCTCGCTCGACATCCCCACCTCCTCGGGCGCGGCGGTGGTCCACTCCTGGTCGCCCGGGCCGGCCGCGTCACCCTGCTCCGCGTCCAGCGCGAATGTCCAGACCCTGGGCCAGCCCCCGCCGGAGGTCAGCCCGGCCGCGACGGACACGTACTGGCGCCCACCTGCCGCGTAGGTCACCGGTGAGCCCGCCTCCCGGCCCACCTCCGCCGACCACAGCTCCTCGCCGGTGCGGGCGTCGAGCGCCGCGAGGCGGGTTCCGGTCCCCCAGAAGACCAGGTCGCCGGCGGTGGACACCGTGCCACCGTGTCCGCCCTCTGCCACGACTCGCCAGACCTCGCGATTCTCGGCCGGATCCCACGCCAGCAGCAGGTTGGGTGGTCCGTTCAGCCCGGGCCGGGACGGGCGCTGGCCGGTGTTCTCGCGCACGGTGCCGGTGTTCCAGATGCCTGGCTGATAGTCGAAGGTGGGCAGTTTCTCGTAGTAGTAGTTGTTGTTGGTCGCGGGGATGTAGACGAGGCCCGCGCCCGGGTTCCACGACATGGTAGGCCAGTTGTGCGCCCCGCTCGGTCCCGGGGCCAGGTAAACCGGCTCCCCGGTCATCCCGTAGCGCGCCTCGGGGGTCTCGACGGGCCGCCCCGACTCCGGATCGACGTGAGTCGCCCAGGTGAGGTCGTCGGCGAAGGCCTCGGCGGAGACCAGTTCGCCGCTGATCCGGTCCACCACGTAGAAGAACCCGTTCTTGGGCGCCTGCACGATGACCTCGCGGTCGCGCCCGTCGATCTCGAGGTCCAGCAGCATGAGGGGCTGCGTCGCCGTGTAGTCCCAGTCGTCGCCCGGCGTGGTCTGGTAGTGCCAGCGAATGGCGCCGTCGGCCGGGTCCAGTGCCAGGATGGCGGAGAGGTACAGGTTGTCGCCGCCGCCGGGACTGCGGTTGTCCCGGTTCCAGGGTGACCCATTGCCGGTGCCGATGTAGATCAGCTCCGCGTCCCGGTCCACGGCCATCGCGTCCCATACCGTTCCGCCGCCGCCCGCGATCCACCACTCGCCGGTCCAGGTGTCGGCCGCCGCGCGCATGGCCTCGCTCTCGAAGCCGTCCGATGGGTTGCCGGGGACCGTGTAGGTGCGCCACAGCTGCGCGCCCGTCTCGACATCGTAGGCGGTGACGTATCCGCGGACGCCGTACTCGGCACCGCCGTTCCCGATGACGACCGCATTGCCGACCACGCGCGGCGCACCGGTGATGGTGTAGTCGGAGCCGGGCACGGTGGTCTGTGTCGTCCAGCGCACCGAGCCGTCCGCGCGGTCGAGCGCCACCAGCCGGCCGTCCAGAAGGCCAACGATGATCTTGTCGCCGTGCAGCGCGACGCCGCGGTTCACATCACCGCAGCAGGCTCGCGGGCCGCCGTTCTCGTCGGTGGGGATCGCCGGGTCCCAGCGCCAGATCTCGTCGCCGGTGACGGCGTCGAGCGCAAAGACGAAGCTGAGCGCGCCGGTCCCGTAGAGGACGCCGTCCACGACGATGGGGGTGGTCTCGAGGCGCGCGCCCGTCTTGGGGATCTCCCAGTTCCAGGCGACTTCGAGCCGTTCCACGTTGTCCGTGTTGATCTGGTCGAGCGGGCTGTAACGGGTCTCGGCAGCGTCGCGGCCGTGCTCCGGCCAGTCTGAGTCCTGGGCGGCGGCGGGAAGGGCGATGGCACCTGCGGCGAGCGCGAGGGCGAGCAAGGCGCCACAGGGTTCGGGCTTCGGCTTCATTCGGGTTTCCGGGTTCGGGGTGGATCGGCGACCACGCGTGGGGTCACGGATAACATGGTCCTGCGGGCCCCCTTTCGCGACCTTGCCGTGTGGGTAACTTTGCGGACCATGAAGCCCACCCGCCGGATCCGGACCTCCACCCTTTTCACCCTCCTGATTCTCGGCTGCAGCGACACGCCCGAGCCGCCTCCGTTCACGGTCGTGGCCGACTCGAAGCAGCTGATGCTGTCGGTGATCGAGCCGGCGGCCGAGGTCTACTGGGACGCCGTCGGGGTGATCATGGACATGGAGGGGACGGTCCTCGTCAGGCCGGAGACTCCCGAGGACTGGGAGGCGGTCGAGAACGCGGCCTTCGTGCTCGCCGAATCCGGCAACCTGATGCTGCTGGAGGAGCGCGCGCAGGGCCAGGGTCATTGGGTGGCGATGTCCCGCGCGATGATCGACGTGGGCAAACGCGCGGTGGAAGCGGCGCAGGCCCGCGATCCCGACGCCGTCTTCGAGGTCGGCGGCGATGTCTACCAGGTCTGCACCGGGTGCCACGCGGTCTACGCGACTGAAACGTTGCGCCCCAACTACGAAGCGAGCCCGGATCCGCCGTGATCGAACGCTTCCTCGGCTGGCTCGGCGAGACTCCGTGGAGCGTGGCGCTGCTGGAGTCGCTCTACGCATGGCCGCTCGTCGAGTCGACCCACGTCCTTGCCCTGGGCCTTTTCGTCGGCACCACCGCCATGATGGATCTGCGGCTGGTGGGCATCGCGTTTCGCAAGGTGCCGGTCACGGCGTTCACCGGACGCCTGCTGCCCTGGACCCGGATCGGGTTCGCGATCATGACCGTGACCGGCCTCCTCCTCTTCTACTCGCAGCCGCTCCGCTACTACCACAACGTCTTCTTCCGCGTCAAGGTCGTCGTGCTGATTCTCGCCGGCATCAACGCGGCGGTATTCCACGTCGGTGCGCACCGCAACGCCCTGGAATGGGACCACGACACGAGGCCGCCGCGTGGGGCGCGCATCGCCGGTGCGGTGTCGCTGTCCGCCTGGGCCGTCGTCGTGATCACCGGCCGCCTCATCGCCTACAACTGGTTCGACTGCGACATCCAGCCCCAGCCCGCGTGGGTGAACTGGCTGGCCGGGTGCGCCGCCGTGCTGGAAGGGACGGAGTAGGCGACCCGTGCTCGAACCGTTCTTCCGCTGGTGCGAAGCGACGGCGATCGGCCAGGCGGTCGCCCAGTCGGTGTGGGCCTTCCCGATCCTCGAGGCGGTGCACCTGATCGGCCTCTGCATGCTGGGCGGCGCGCTGCTCGTGGTCGACCTGAGGCTGCTGGGCGTGGGGCTCACGTCACAGCCCGTCGCCCGACTGGCCCGCTACGCGCGTCCGTGGCTGATCGGCAGCCTGGTGGTGATGGTCACGACCGGAGTGCCGCTCTTCCTCTCGGAAGCCATCAGGGCCTACTACAACACCTCGTTCTGGGTGAAGATGTGCACGCTGCCGGTCGCGCTGGGCTACACGTTTCTGGTGCGGGAACGCGTAGCGCGGAGGGAGCCTGCCGACCCGCACGACCCCGGCTCCGTCACGTACCGCGCGGTCGGGGCGGTGTCACTGGCGTTGTGGTTTACCGTTGCCGCTGCGGGGCGCTGGATAGGGTTCTCTTGAGGGATTACCTGTCTGAATGTAAAGAACACACGACAACATGTCGTGTTGATATTACATTCAGCACCGTCCCTGCTCCCTCCGCGCCCTCAACAGATCCTCCTCATACGGTGCCCCTGTCCCCGACGACCCCAGGAAGATCTTGCTCCCGTCGGTGAAGGTCACGTCGCGACCATTCGCGCGCTTGAGCGAGTGGTCCTTGGTCTGGTAGCCGTCGACGATGATCTCGGTGCCGGGCTGCAGACAGTCGCGGCGCAAACCCCGCCTGAGCAACACGTTGGGGGTTCCGCCCTCGACGGCCCAGACCTCGGTGGACCCGTCCTCGTTCTCGATCTCCAGGTGGATCCAGGTGTGCGGGTTCACCCACTCCAGCCGGACGATCCTGCCCTGCAGCTTGATCGGCGCGTTGCGGTCGAACTCGGCGCCGAAGGCGTGGTGCGCGACCACGGGGACCGCCACGACCGCCAGGACGACCACCGCGCCGGCCAGCGCCATCCATTTGCCTCGCATCATTCCTTACCTCCGCTCTTCCCGCTCCTGTGCCCGCGCCCCGCGCAGCACATTCTCAAGCGCATAGTTGGCCTCGTGGCACGCGTATTCGTAGACCAGCCCGTCGAGCCGCGTGAACGGCACCTCACCGCTCCAGGGCCGTGACCACAGGCGCGGGTCCTCGACGGTGAATTCGTAGTTGATCGTGTGTTCGTCGGCCCGCGTGAAGCGCTCGATGACCTTGAACTCCTCGGATGGGGGTATGCCCTGCAGCGTCTGGTTGGGGTGGAGGTTCGTGGTCTCCACGACAAGGGTGTCTCCCTCCCAGCGGCCCCACGAATCGCCCATCCACGGGCGGATATGCGCGGGCAGCCGGCGCGGCTCCCCGAGCCGTATGACGCGGACATCGTGGACCATCTCGGTCATGATCATCACGTGGTCCGGCGTCTGCACGATCGTGTAGTTGTTGTTGTAGAAGTAGTTCGGCAGCATCGGCGGGCCCCCGTTCGACCCGAACGACATGATGCAACGCTCGGCGAGCGGCCGGTTCTCGGGGTTGTCGTACGAGCCGAACTGCCGAGCGAAAGCCCGGCGCTCCAAAAAGCGCTCGCGGCCCTCCTCACTCAACTCGGGGACCCGTCCGTTCGGCGGATCGACGACCAGCGAGGTCCTGGGCTCGCCGTTGAAGATCGCGACGCGCTCGCCGGCGTCGATGTAGAAGGCGTTGTAGCCGCCGGTGCCCCCTGACGCGGCGTCGAATCGGGGATCGCCGGTGAAGACTCCGCCGACGGGTGGCGCTTCGCGGTCGGGGTCGCTGTCGGCGTAGTCCTCGGCCCGCGATTCCTCCAGGCGGCCCTCGATCCGTGCCACTTCCTCCCAGGTGTGAACCGGGCCCTGTTCCTCCGGGCGCTGGATCGGCGTGACGGTGGCGTTGGTCCAGTTGCCCTGCAGGTCGGGGTGCCCGAAGGCGGTTCGCGGGAGGACCCACTCACGTGCCTCGCGCTCCTGCTCCTGGGCGGCGGCGGGCTGGGCGAAGGGCGCCGCCGCGACAGCCACCAGCGCGAACGCGGTCGCCAGGCGCAACGGCGTCGCCGCGCCGCGCGCCGGGCATCCCGCAGGCACCGCCGGGCCGGATCCCACCGAACTAGCGGCGTATCGGGTTCTTGCGAAGATGTCCATACATCAACTCCTCTACAAACTCGACGCACTTGAACTGACCCAGGCGTGCGTTCGGATCGATGTTGCGGTATAGCGGCATGCGGATCGTCCACGGGCGCGAATACGTGTTCGGGTCCTCGAGCTCGGCCTCGTACATGATGTGGTCGGGGCCGATCATGGTGTAACGCTCGGTGACCCTGAGCCCGGCGCTGTGGTGGTTGCCCGCGCGGTCCAGCCAGGTCTGGCCGTTGAAGCCGTTGACTTCCACCACGAAGGTGTCATCCTCCCAGCGGCCGACCGACTGCCCCATCCAGGAGTCGACCTGCGGCGGGCCGGGGTCCTCCAGGTAGACCTCCCGCATCGCGCTCGCGTACTCGTACGCCATGAAGACCCTGGTGTCGCTCTGAAAGATCTGGAAGGGGAACGGCATGTAGCTGGCCCGCGGGACGCCCGGCAGGTAGCACTTGATTTCGGGGTCGCGCTCGAGCCACTGCTCGCGGTTCTCGTCGCGGAGCGCGAGGGCCTCGAGGAGGTAGGGGATCTCGCCGCCTTCCACCACGCCGTAGCCTGACGGGACGGATCCGACGGCGCCCAGGGCAAGGACCTCGTTGGCCGGCACGGGGACCACGGGGCCTGGCTGCATGGCCAGCGCGGGGCGGGCGGCGTGCGGCTCGATGTCCCAGTGCGCGTTGCCGAGGGCCTGCCAGAGGCCGTTCATGTCGGGCCTGCCGGAGGGGGTCCGCGGAATGTCGCCGGCCTGGGCGCAGGCGGACGCGGGCAGGGCGGCGGCGAGGGCCGCAAGGATCAGGGGGCGGGCGACGCAATTCATGGGTCCCAATGTGTTGAAGTCGTTGGTGCCGGGCCAGTCATCTCGGCGCGAAGGCGAGGAGCAGGTTGCCCGGCATCTGTCCGAACATCGAATAGCCGCTGTTGGTGAAGAGCATGCCGCCCGCGATCACCGGACCGGGGCCGTCGATCGCACCGCCCCTGCCGGGCACGCCGTTCGAAGTCTCGGTGACGCCGGTCGTGTCGAAGTCCCAGAGGATGCGCCCGTTATCGGCGGCGTAGGCCCGGATGTGTCCGTCCAGTCCTCCTGAAAAAACCACCCCGGGAATAGCTGTCGGCGCGGACGACAGGGCGGCCCAGCAGCCCCGCTTGCCCTCGCACACGGCCTCCGATGCCGGAACACTCCAGACGACTTCGCCGTTCATCAGGTCGAGCGCGTACATCCCCGGCGACCGCTCGCGGTCCGGGTTGACGTCGACGATCACCGCGGCCCGGTCTGCAACGGGTGCATAGGCGTAGCGCCCGTCGGTCGCCATGCCCCAGTGGATCCCGCCGAGCGCGCTTCCCTTGCCGATGCGGGTCGACCACAGGAGGGCTCCCCCGTCGTCCGGGTCGAGCGCCCATACGACCCCGGACTTCTGACCGGCCACCAGGATCTCCTTGCCGTCGGGCCGCTCGACGAGCATCGGCGACATGCCGAAATCGAGGTCGGGGCCGGGAGGGTCGGGACAGTTCTGGCGCGCCGTTGGGGACGTGCAGGCCATCGTGAAGGCGTCGTCGGGGGTGGCCTGGAAGGACCAGGCGAGCTCACCGGTCTCGATGTCAATGGCGATGATCGCGTCGCTGTTATCGGTGGTTGGGCGGGTGTAGTTCTCTCCGGTCCCGGCGTAGACCAGGCCGCGGGCCGCGTCGACGGTGGGGCTGGACCAGACGGGGGCGCCCGAGGGGGCCCAGAGCTGCGTACCCGCGTCGTTCGTGCCCGCTTCCTCGGGATAGCCGGGGATGATGCGGTGGTACCACAGCACGTCGCCGGTCGCGGCGTCGAGGGCGGCGACGGCGCCCGAAGCGGTGCAACACTCGTAGCGTGGATCGCCCGACACCACCACTTCCCACGACGAAATGGGGACTAACAGGCGGCCATCGTGCAACGCCGGGCTGCCTGTCGTGTTCGAGGTGGAATGCCACCCCACGTGGTGTTTCCAGAGCACCTCGCCGGTGGTCACGTCGAGCGCATAGGCGTTGGTGCGAAAATCGACGAAGAATACCGTCGGCCGCCGTTGCGGCCCCTGGCCCACCAGCACCGCCCCGCGCACGGCAGCGTCGGCCTCGAAGCTCCAGCGCACGCACCCGGTGGCTGCGTCGAGCGCGAGCACCTCGCCGAATGGCCCGCCCACGACGACGGCGTCGCCGACCACGGTGGGCTTGGTGCGCACCTCGGCCGCGTCCGGGAAGCCGAAGGACCAGAGCAGCTCCAGGTCCGGCACGTCGTCGGCACTCAGGCCCGCCACCTCCGCACTCTGGAACCCCGTTGCCTCGAGATTGCCGCCCCATCCCATCGACAATACCGCGCCCAGGTCGACCGCCGACCACCCGCGTTCCGCGCAGAAGGCCGACTCGGGCAGGATCTCCCTCGTGTACGCGCGCCCGGTCATGTACTCGGCCAGCCGCACCCGCTGCTCCGGTGTCAGGTCGGCACCCTCCGCCTGCATGACCCCGTCCTCAAGCGACGCGACGATGGCCCGCGGCGACAGCGCCCTGAGCATCGTCACACCGGGTGTGCGATCCTCGCCCGCCCCCGTATGGCAGGTGGCACACGCCTCCTCGAAGAGCGCGGCCTCGGCCTCGTAGCCCGGCGGCACCCTTTCCTGGGCGGAAGCCGCGAACCATGGGACGCCAGCGCCCAGCGCGAGGGCGACCGAGGCCGCCGCCGCGAGCGATCCGAGCCCTTTCATGCAATGCACCTTTCCAAGATTCGACGCGACCGGCCGACTTGCCCGGGACCTGTTGCCCGGCGCAACCTTGCCCGCCACAAGCTACCCGCGACGCAACGCAACCGGGGACAAACCCATGAGAAGATTCACTCCCGTCCTCCTCGCCGCCACCCTCGCATGCGGCCATCCCGTCCCCTCCGAGCCCGCCGATCTGGTGCTCCTGGGCGGCCGCGTGATCACCCTCGACACCGACAGCCGCGTGGCCGAAGCCCTGGCCGTCCGAGGCGCCCACGTCACCGCGGTCGGCACCAGCGCCGAGATCGAAGCCCTGGCAGGCCCCTCAACCCGCCGCATCGACCTCGCCGGCCGCGCGGTTACCCCCGGCCTCATGGACGCGCACGTGCACTTCGCGAGCGGCGGCCAGAGCATGCTCTACACGCTCGACCTCAGCTACCCGAACGTCGAGAGCATCGCCGAGGTCCAGGCCGCGGTGGCCGGGCAGGCCGCGCGTCTGGGCGACGGCGAATGGGTCCGGGGCAGGGGGTGGGACGAGGGCAAGCTGGCCGAACTCCGCTACATCCTGGCATCGGACCTCGACGAGGTTGTTCCCGACAGGCCCGTCTGGCTCTCCCACACGATGGGCCACTACGGCGTGGCCAACTCGCTCGCCCTCGACATGGCGGGGATCACCGCGGACACGCCCGATCCCCCCGGCGGCACCATCGATCGCGACGCCGACGGCCGGCCGACCGGAGTCCTGAAGGAGTCCGCCCAGGGGCTGGTTTCGCGCTTGATCCCCGGCTTCGGCCCCGAAGAGCAGCGCGCCGGCATCCGCGCCCTCGCCGACGCGTTCAACGCGGAGTGCATGACCGGGGGCAAGGACCCCGGCATCGGACCCCGCGTCTGGGAAGCGTACCGGGATGTGCAGGAGGCAGGGGATTTGAGTGTGCGGATCTTCGCCCTGTGGCGCGGCCGCAACGGAACCATCGATGAGGTGCGCGGCTACGCGGATAGCCTCGCCACCTTCACGCGGCCCTACGAATCGACCGGCGACGACCACCTCATCCCGGGCGGGGTCAAGCTCTACATCGACGGCAGCGGAGGCGCGCGCACGGCGTGGCTGTACGAGGACTGGAACCGCGACCACACCGATACCGACACGGGCAACCGCGGCTACCCCACCATGGACCCCGACGAACTCCGCCGCCGTTTCCGCGCCTACCACGACGCCGGCCTTCACGTCAGCATCCACTCCATCGGCGACCGGGGCATCGACTGGACCGTGGACAGCTTCCGCGAGGCGCTCGAGGCCAACCCGACCCCCGGACTCCGCCACGGCATCATCCACTCCAACATCCCCACCGACCGCGCGCTCGACCTGATGGCGGAACTGCAGCGCGACTGGGACACGGGCTACCCCGAACCATCGCCCACCTTCACCTGGTGGATCGGCGACACCTACGCCGGCAACTTCGGCCCCGAGCGGGCGCTACGGCTCAACCCGTTCCGTTCATACCGGGAGCGCGGGATGATCTGGGCGAGCGGGTCGGACTACTCCGTGACCCCCTTCCCGGCTCGCTATGGCGTGTGGGCATCGGTCGCCCGGCAGCCGCTGCTGGGGGTCTACGGCGAGCAGCCCTACGGCACCGCGGAGTCGGTCGATGTCGAGACCGCGCTCAGGTCCTTCACCACCTGGGTGGCCCACCAGATGTTCCTCGAGGACAAGGTGGGCACGATCGAGCCCGGGAAGTATGCGGACCTCGCGGTGTGGGAGCGCGATCCGCTGACAGTCCCGACCGAGGAGCTCCGCGACATGACCTGTGAGATGACGGTGTTCCACGGGGACGTGGTGTACGAGCGCGCAGGAGGTTGACCCGTCGGCCCTCCCGCGCTTACAAAACGAAGCCCCCGCAGACCCAGGGAACACTCACTGAGCCTGCGGGGGCTTGAACCTGCCGCAACCCGGCGCGAAGACCGCTTACGGCGCGAAGGTTTGGATCGAGTTTCGGCTTAGTTGCCGAAGCGGCGATCGCGTGCCCTTGCCGGGTTGGGCTGGGTACTGGGACTAGACAAGGGATCACCTCCTTTTTGTGGGTTTGACATCGGGCGGGACACCTAAGTCCTGCACGAACCGAACCGCCACTTGTGGCGTCCGGGAGCGGACCCGTCAGGGACCACCCCCCAATGTACACGGATCCGGGCGGATGCGGCAAGTCATTTGTTTACCGGACTGCACCTACGGTGATTACGCTGCCCGGTAGGCCCGCAGGAACGCCAGACCGCTGACGACCGCCGCGACCGCGATCCAGATCACGCCCCACGTCATCGTCGGCACGCCCGTAAGCTCGGCCAGCATGGCCGCGTCGGAGCGCAGTTCGGGTCGGTCCAGCACATCGCTCTTGATGTCGAGGATGGCGTAGAGGCAACTGGTGAGGCCCAGCGTGGTCATCAGCACGCGGCTGGCGGCGGACGGGAGCTTGCGGCCCGCGAACATGAGGGTGGCCCCGAACGCCAGACCGAAGAAAAGGCCGAAACCGTTCCGCACATACATTGCCGTCAGCAGGAACACCAGTGCGCCCACGAGGAAAACCAGCGCCTGGTTGGGAATGCGCCGCACGCCGGTCGCGGCCAGCAGGACCACGCCCCAGAAGAGACTGCCCAGGTAGCCTGCGGAGAGGGTGATGAACGCGTTGCCGCCTCCGCAGTGGCAAGCACCTCCCTGGTAGGGATCGAGGACGATCTTCTCGATGGTTCCGCCCGTGGCAAGGGAAGCGATCCCGTGGCTGATCTCGTGCAACATGACGACGAAGATCTTGAGCGGGTACGTCACGGGCGTGTCCCACAGAAACCACAGGGCGACGAAGTAGAGTGAAAACCCCGCGAGGAACTTCAGCTTCCTCTTCGCGGTGGAGGATTGTATGTCGGTGGCCATTTTTCCGGCTCCGGTTGGTGGATTCGAGTCACTGGTCAGATACGTCGCGGTACGGCTCGCGGTTGCCGCCAGTGTCATTCAATTATTGGCGCGCATAGCGGGGTTGGGTAGCTTGGACGCGGCGATTCCCGGGTACAGCCGGAGGGTTAAGGTGAGAAGAATCATGACGATAGCGACACGATCGGCAATCTGCGGGCTCCTGCTGCTCGGCGCGGCGGCCTGTGCGGTCCCCGAGGTCAGGGCCCCTGAAGTGGGCCAGTCCGCGCCCCCGTTCGCCGCGGTCACCCTGGACGGGACCGAGGTGGGAAGCGCGGATCTGCTGGGCGCACCCTACATGCTGAACATCTGGGCCACCTGGTGCGCCCCCTGCCGCCAGGAGATGCCGGAACTTCAGGAACTGCACGACGCGTACGCGGACCGCGGCTTCCGGGTGGTGGGCGTTAGCGTGGACGACCGGGGCGCCATGGACCAGATCCAGGCCTTCATCGAGGAGATCGACATCTCGTTCCCGATCTACCACGACCCCTCCTGGGCGATCATGGACTCCTATCTCCTCCTCGGGTTGCCGGGGAGCTTCCTGATCGACGGAGACGGGCGAATCGCGCGCAAGTGGACCGGGCCCTTCCGTCCGATGGAAGAGGATGTGCAGGAGGACGTGCGGGAGCTGTTGGGGGACGAGGCCTAGATCAGGCCCGACCTGCCCGGTCGCCCTGCGCCCCACTGAATGCCGACACCGATCACCATCACGCCGGCGCTGAAGGCCGTCGACCTGGACGCAACGATCGCGTTCTACACGGGAGAACTGGGGTTCACGGTGGAGTCATTGTGGCCGAGGGAAGCTCCCACGTTCTGCATCCTGGACCACGGCCCCACGCACCTGATGTTCCACACCGAACCGTACGAGGCCGCCGAAGGGCCGCCATCGATGACCGGGCAGCTCCACATCGGCCTCGAGGCCGGCGTCATGGAACTCTTTGAGAGGCTTAAGGATCACCACGAGATCCTGTGGGGCCCGGAGGTCTATTCCTACGGCCGCCGGGAGTTCTCGATCCGGGACCCAAACGGCTACCGACTCGTTTTCAGCGAACAGACAAACGAGAAGCCGACTTGTGAAGTCTGAATCGCGGGGGCCGAAGGCAGACTAACGCAGGCTACAACGTAATGCCAGCATGACAAAATGTAATGTAAACACTACATTACGACTTACGTCGCTCTATCCCCAAACCTCGTCGAACAGCCGCATCCGGAGTAGTTCGTGCTCTCTGGGTGCCCCGACAGGGACCCCGTGAACGCACTCCCCCGCAGCTACATGCTCGATCGGGCCAAGCAGCTGCGTCCGTGGGACATGATCGTGGTCGGCGGCGGCTGTACGGGGCTCGCGACCGCGCTCGACGCATCGGCCCGCGGATACCGCACGCTCCTCGTCGAACGCGGCGACTTCACCGGCGGTACCTCAAGCCGCAGCACCAAGCTGATCCACGGCGGCGTGCGCTACCTGCGCAAGGGTCAGGTCGGGCTCGTGTACCGGGCACTGCGCGAGCGGGACCGCCTGGCCACCAACGCACCCCACCTCGTCCGCAGCCTCCCCCTCGTCGTGCCGGCGTACCGCTGGGGGGAGCGCACCTGGTACGGTGCCGGGCTCAAGCTCTACGACGCGCTGGCGTGGCGCCGCAGCCTCGGGCGCTCGCGCCTCCTCGGCCGCAACAAATGCCGGAGCCACCTCTCGACGCTCCGCGCGGAAAGACTCCGCGGGGGCGTCCTCTTCCACGACGGGCAGTTCGACGACGCGCGCCTGGGGTGGGCGCTCATACGCACCGCCGCCACCCTCGGGTGCGTAGCCCTGAACTACGCCGAAGCGGCGGGGCTGGTCGAAGCAAGGGGGAAGGTGAAGGGGGTGAAGGTTCGAGACCTCGTCGGCGGCAGCGAATGGATCGCCCGCGGGGCGGTCGTGGTCAACGCCACGGGTCCATTTGCGGACACGCTGCGCGGGATGGACGAACCGCACCTGGCACCCTCGGTCGTGCTGAGCCGGGGGGCGCACATCGTGGTCAGCAGCGCCTTTCTGCCGGGCCGCACGGCCCTGCTGGTCCCCTCGACCGACGATGGGCGGATCCTCTTCGCGATTCCCTGGCACGGCCACGTGCTGATCGGCACCACGGACGTACCCGTGGCCGAGCCCTCGCACGAGCCCGTCCCGAGTGCGGCCGAGGTCGACTACCTGATCGACCATGCGGGACGCTACCTGACGCGCCCCGTCGAGCGCGCCGACATCCTCTCGGCTTGGGCCGGACTGCGCGGGCTCATGGCGTCCGGCGGCGGCGAGGACACGGCGGCGCTCTCTCGCGGCCACAGCGTCGCGGTCTCGCGGCGGGGCCTCGTGACGGTCACGGGGGGGAAGTGGACGACCTGCCGCAAGATCGCGCAGGACGCGGTGAGCATGGCTGCCGACGCGGGCGGCCTCTCGCGCGTCCAGTCGGTCACTGCGCGGCTACCGCTGCACGGTTACTCCACGCGCCGAGACGTCCGCTATCCGTGGAATGTCTACGGCACCGACGCCGACCACATCCGCGAGATGGAAGCCGCGGACCCGAGCCTCGGCGCGCTCATGCACCCCGGCCTGCCGTACCGCCTGAGCCAGGCTGCATGGGCTGCGCGCAGCGAGCTGGCGGTTCGGCTCGAGGATGTGCTCGCACGCCGAACCCGCGCCCTGTTCCTGAACGCGAGGGCCGCGGTGGCCGCCGCACCCGCGGTGGCCGAAGTGATGGCGCGGGAGCTGGGGCACGGCGACGACTGGGCTGTCACGCAGGTACGGGCTTTCAGGAAGCTGGCGGAGCGCTACCTTCCGGCATGCTGAACCACCGGGGATTGCGGCTGGCGGCCGCCTTCGCAGGGCTTGCCGCTTTGTTGTGCGGGCCGGACGACCCGCGCGGCAGTGCGCCCGACACTTCGCTCCGCGAAATCCTCCTCGACCCGGGTGATCCGGCGTGGGCCGAGGCCGCCCCGGACACCTTTCTCGCGCGCTTCGAGACCAGCACCGGCGACTTCGCGATCGAGGTTGTGCGAGCCTGGGCGCCGACCGGGGCTGACCGCTTCCACAACCTGGTCCGCCACGGTTACTACGACGATTCGCGCTTCCACCGCACGGTGCCCGACTTCATCGTCCAGTGGGGACTGGCCGGCGACCCGGAGGTCACCGCCGCCTGGATCGACCGGACCATCCCGGACGACACACTCGTCGTGGCCAGCAATGTTCGGGGAACCATCGCGTTCGCCTTCACGGAGCCGGACACGCGCACGACTCAGGTCTATATCAATGTGGTGGACAACAGCCGCCTCGACGACCAGGGCTTCCCGCCGTTCGGGAGGGTGGTGGAGGGGATGGACGTGGTCGACCGCATCTACTCGGGCTACGGTGAGAACTCCGGTGGCGGCGTGCGCCGTGGCGACCAGAGCGCGATCGTAGCGGGAGGCAACGAGTATCTCGATCGCGAGTTTCCCTTGCTTGACCGGCTGATTCGGGCCACCATCGAGCCGCCGCCACCCCCAACCAGGAGCAGATAGAGATGCACGACTCGCCCGGAAGGCCCGGGAAGGACGAATGCGCCGATTTCTACGGGCCGTACATCGCGGCCGCCGAGGAACCCCTGCTGACCGGACTGGAGCGCGACGCGGAGGCCTGGCGCGCCCTGCTCGCGACCGTGCCGCCGGACCGGGAGGGCTACCGCTATGCGGACGGCAAGTGGTCGGTGCGCGAGGTTGTCGGCCATGTCATCGACGCCGAGCGGATGTTCGCCGTACGCACGATGGCGTTCGCGCGTGGGGACCGGTCGCACTTCCCCTCATTCGATGAAAACGCCTACGCAGAGGCTTCGGGGGCCGACAGGCGCTCGCTCGCCGACCTGGCCGAGGATTTTTCGGCCGTGCGAACCGCGACCCTGCTCCTGCTCAGGAGCTTCGAGGACCAGGCCTGGGACCGGCGCGGTGTCGCCAGCGGCTACGAGTTCACGGTGAGGAGTCTGGCGTGGATCATCGCCGGCCACTCGCGGCATCATCGGGGGGTGTTGGCGGGGCGGTATCTTCCATGAACTTCCGCGTAATCTCCCGAGCCGAAATCCTCTCGCTGATCACCATGGACGACGCCATCGAAGCGATGGCCCGCGGCTTCTCGCAGCTGTCGGCGGGCCAGGTGGAGATGCCCGTTCGCGTGGTCCTGTCGTCGGGAGACGGATTCTCGCTCTTCATGCCCGCGCGGCTGGGCGCGACCGGTGGCCGGGGCGCCAAGATCGCGTCCCTCTTCCCCGCGAACCGCAACAGGGGACTGGCAACGATCAACGGCGTGATCCTGATGATCAACGACGAAACCGGACTCCCGGCCGCGATCATGGACGCCGGCGAACTGACGGCGATTCGGACGGCGGCTGCGGCCGGGCTTGCGGCGAAGCTGGTGAGCCGTCCCGACTGCCGGGTGCTGACGATCTTCGGCGCGGGAGCGCAGGCGCCTTGGCAGATCGAGGCGATCCGGGCCGTGCGGCCGATCGAGGAGGTGCGGGTTGTCTCGAAGGGGGGTGAGTCGGCGCGGCGGCTGGCGGCCTCCCTGGAGGGGGTGGAGGCGCGGGCGGTCGCCGATCCGGCCCAGGCCGTGAACGGCGCCGACATCGTTGTGGCCGTCACGACGGCAGGCACGCCCGTGTTCGACGGCTCCGGGCTCCCCGCCGGCACGCACGTCAGCGGGAGCGGGAGCTTCCAGCCGCACACGCGCGAGGTCGGCGACGAGGTGGTGACGCGGGCCCGGGTTGTGGTCGAGGAGCGGGAGGCCGTACTCGAGGAGGCGGGAGACCTGATCATCCCGATCGAGGAAGGGCTGGTGACCGCCGACGTGATCGACGCCGACCTGGGCGAAATCGTCAACGGTGACGCCCCCGAGGGGAGTGCGGGCCGCGAACTGACCTTCTTCAAATCGGTGGGCACGGCGGTGCAGGACGTTGCCATCGGGGCCGAAGTGCTGCGCCGGGCCGAGGAGGAGGGGGTGGGGCGGGTGGTGGGGCTGTAGCGGGGGCGCTTGCGTCCGCTGGTTCACGGTGTAAACGGCCTCGGGGGCCCGGCGTATGAGACGGAGTGGGGGCTACACCAAGGCCCTGCGCATGCCTTCGCCGCCAATTGACTCATGCAAGCCCCATGTCGGGAGGGACGGAACGGAATGCCGAAGCTGACCAGAACTGCCAAGACAACGACGCGACCACGATTCCTTCCGCCGCTCCTTCTCACAGCGCTCCTGCCGGCCTGCGGTGAAACCGGGGGCGGAGCGGCCGATGGGACCGCCGGAACCCTGGACGGCCCGGACGTGATCGTGAACGCCGTGACCGAGGAGGTCTTCACTGTCGGGTCCATTGCGGGCGACGACTGGGACACCTTCGGCAACGTTCGATCGGTGGACTTCGACGCACAAGGCAACCTGCACATCTTCGACAGCCAGGCCGATCATATCCTGGTGGTCGGGCCGGACGGGTCGCTGATCCGTACAGTTGGAGGGCAGGGAGAGGGGCCCGGGGAGTTCGGCAACGCCACGACCGCGATCGTCGCTCGGGACGGCTCCTACACGGTGATGGGATTCACGACGATCGACCTTCTCGAATCCGACGGCGAGTTCGTGCGGCGTATCACGTTGGACCCGTTTACTACGGGAATGGTCATGGCCAGTATGGCGCTCCCCGACGGTCGCCTGTTGGCCGGCCAGATACTGCGCTTAGGCGGTGACGAGGAGGAGACCGAGAACGACGGTCGCCCTATCCACATCTTCCCACTCGACGGTACCGAACCGGAGCTTCTCTACACTGCGTGGGAACTGCCCGAGGAGGACGAAGACGAAAGCAGCATGGAGTCGACGTCGGGCGGCGTGCGCATGCGCTTCGCGGCGGGCCGTGCCTTCGAGCCCCGCCTCCAATACGACCTCCTGACAGATGGCCGCCTTGCGCTGATCGACTCGATCGGATACCGCGTCAAGCTCATTGGACTCGATGGAACCGTCACCGGAACCATCGAGCGGCCGATTGCGCCGCTTCCGGTCGACGATGCGATCATGGAGGCGGAACGCGAGCGCTACCGCGAGCGCGAGGCATCGGAGGTTGTGAGCTCAGGAGGAGTCAACGTACAGGTCGAGCGGGAGGGCGTGGAGGGACGCACCTTCGCCGCGGAGCTGCCGGTATTGTATGACTTGGACGTGGACTGGGACGACCGCATCTGGCTGGAACGCTGGGGTCCGACGGGCGACGACGACGGTCCGACCGACATCGTGACGCCCGCTGGCGACTACATCGGCACTCTGTCGCCGGATGGGCTGCGGACGCCGGACGCCTTCGGCCCCGACGGGCTTCTCGCCTACATCGAGCTCGACGAGATGGAGGTGCCCACCGTGCGCGTGGTCAGGCTAGTTGCGCTGGAACCCGAGCAATAGGGCGCACGCCAGGCGATAGGCGATGGAATTGTCATGTCTGATTTACATTTTGTAAATCCGGCTTGACAGTGCATCACCTCCCCCTAACTCTCCGGGGCACGTTAGGTTGTCTAGCATGAGCCACCCTTTCGACCCGGCCCTGCTTGCGGAAGCGCGAGCACTTCAGGACGACATGATCGTCGTGAATGGCCTGGACGCGTCGCTGCTCAACGAGGAAGTCGTCCGCACCCTCAAGGCGGGCGGCGTGCACATGAACATGTCCACGCTGCCGGATCTCTCGCTGTCGTCGCCCTTTCACCAGTTCATGCTCGACCACGCGGACGACCTCACCCCCGTCACCACGGTCGTCGGCATCCACGCGGCCCGCGCGGCGGGGAAGGTCGCGGTGGGCTACTGCTGGCAGTGGGTCGACCTGGACGAGGACCTGTCGCAGCTGGCGGGATATCACCGGATTGGGCTGCGCAGTTCGGGGATTGTCTACAACGTCGGGAACTACATCGGCTCCGGCTGCGTCGACCCCAACCCCGGCCCGCTGAGCCACTACGGCATTCAGGTCGTCGAGGCACTGCAGGATCTGCGGATCGTGGTGGACATCGGCGGCCACTGCAGCGAGGCCACCTCCTACGACGTGCTGCAAGTCGCCGAGGGACCGGTCGTCTGCTCCCACACGAACCCCCTTGCCCTCCGCGACAACCCGCGCGCCATGACCGACGGACTGATGAGGGCGATCGCGGACACCGGCGGCGTGATCGGGATCGCCGCGTTCAACTTCTTCGTGGTGGCGGAAGGGCAGGCGTCGCTTGAGGACTTCCTGCGCCAGTTCGATCACATGATCGACGTCGTCGGTGTCGAGCACGTGGGATTGGGGCTGGACCAGATCATTGGCCGCAACGACAGAGGACCCGTGAACCCCGTCACACTGCCGCCGGAAGCCTATCCGCAGCGCTACGAGGACTGGATCTACGTGGAGGGCCTGCACGACTTCACGGGGGTCCCGCTGATCACGGCGGGGCTGATGGAACGCGGCTACTCCCCCGACGACATCGAGAAGATCATGGGCGCGAACTGGCTGCGGGTGTGGGAGGAGGTGTGGGGGGAATGAGCGGCCGCAAGATCGCCCGTCGGGACTTCGTGGCGGGTGCCGCGACGGCTCCGCTGGCACTCGGGGCACTCGGGTGCGCCGCGGGCGACGATCCGGCGGTGGGGCAGGGTGCCGACCCCGTCGACGCCGACGCGCAGGCGCTCGACAACGCAGTGGTGGTCGGCCCCGTGCCCATCGCCTCGCCGATCCGCGGGCTCCAGGCCGAGCGCATGCGGCTGGCGGCCGAGCGGAGGGCGGGGATCCCGGCCCGCGTGGCGTCGTGGGACCACGAGCTGGCGCACGTCCGCACGCAGGTGCGGGCGGCGAACGCGGCGGGCGTCAACGCCTTCATGGTGCCGGTCGTGGTCGGTGAGCACGAGCCCGCGGTGTCCGAGAACCTGCGGCGGTTCCACGAGGCGGTTCGCGCGCTCAACGACGAAGTGGTCGCGGTGCTCGATCTCGACGGGCTGGCTGCGGCGGTGGCGACGGACCGGGTGGGCCTGATCCCCTGGTTCCAGGGTGCCAAGATGGTCGAGGCCGATCTCGCGCTCTTCGCCGCCTACCGCGCGTCGGGCGCCGGCATCATGGCGCCGACCCACCTCTGGAAGATGCCGTACGGAGACGGGGCATTCGAGCGTTCCGACCAGGGCCTGACCGCCACGGGCTGGCTGGCCATCCGCGCCATGAACCGCGAGCGCATCGTCATCGACCTGTCCGGGATGGGTCCCCGCTCCAGCCTCGAAGCGATGGCGACGAGCGAGCACCCGGTCATCTTCAGCCATTCCAACGCCCGGGCGGTTCACGATCACCCGATGAACCTGAGCGACGAGCATCTGCGCGCCTGCGCCGAGCTGGGCGGCGTGGTCGGCGTGAGCGCGTTCCCGGCGTGCCTCTCCGCCGACGCCCGGCCGACGCTGGACGACGTGCTGAACCACCTGGATCACATCGTGGATACGGCCGGGATGGACCATGCGGCGCTCGGTCTGGACTTCACCGATCTGCCCCGGAAGCGGTTTCCCTCGGACCCGGTTTCCGTTCCTCCCTACCGTTTTCCAGAGGGGTTTTCAGGGTTCGAGGACCTCTCGCGGCTGCGTGAAGGTCTCATCTCGCGTGGATATGGCGTGGGTGACCGGGCGAGAGTCCTCGGGGGCAACATGGTGCGCGTGCTGCGCCGTGTCTGGGGGGACGGCGCGGGGTGAGGCGGGCGATCCGCGCGATCTTCGGGGCCGCGCTGCTCGGCGGCCTTCTCCTCCTGCCCGCGCCGGTTTCCTCCCAGTCGGTGGCGGTAGCCGGGCCGCGGGAGACCGCGTCGCCCTCTTCCCCCTCATACGACGTCAGGTGGGCCATGAACGTGCCCGTCCCCATGCGCGACGGCGTGCGCCTCGCGACCGACCTCTACCTGCCCGACGCGGAAGGGCGGTTCCCGGTCGTGCTGGTGCGCACGCCGTACGGCAGCGAGACGCCGCGGTTCGCCGAGCAGGGGCGCTTCTACGCGGCGCGGGGATACGTGTTCGCGGTGCAGGACGCGCGCGGCAAGTACGATTCGGAGGGCGACTGGTACGGGCGGCGGAGCGAGCGGGACGACACCGACGACACGATCACCTGGGTCGGGACGCAGGCGTGGTCCAGCGGCGATGTCGGGATGGTCGGCGCTTCGTACGGCGGCCTGGTTCAGATGATGGTCGCGCCGGCGGGGAATCCGCACCTGAAGGCGCTGATCCCCGAGGTGACTCCGGTCACCTTGGGGCGGACGCCGGAGTCCTGGCGGCGGCTGGCCGTCTACGGGCGGGGCAACAGTGCGCCTTCGGAGCTCTCGTGGCTGGTCACGACGGACGGACGGGTCAACCAGAACGGGAGCGCTTACGACTGGACCGAGCTGTTTCGGCATCTGCCGCTGGCCGAGTTGCCGGCGCGGATGGGGCGGGAGATTCCGATCTGGGAGAAGCTGATCCGCAACGAGATCGGGCTGTGGGAGGAGTACCTGGAGTCGGCGGCGCGGGACCAGTGGACGGAGCCGATCGCCGACTGGCCCGACCATCGCGAGCTCTACCGCGCCGTGGAGGTGCCGATCCTGCAGCGGACGGGCTGGTTCGACGCTTCGACCGACCACGCGTTCCATAACCGCGAGCAGGTGGTGCGGCACAGCGAGAGCGGGCTGGCGCGGGCGCATCAGCACCTGCTGATCGGGCCGTGGCCACACGCGTATTCGGGGTCGTCGGTGATCGGGGCGCTGGACTTTGGCGAGGCCTCGGTCCTGGATCTGCGGGCCATCCACCTGCGCTGGTTCGACCGCTGGCTGAAGGGCGTGGACAACGGGGTGGATCGCGAGGCTCCGCTGAGGTTGTTCCTGATGGGGCGAAACGAGTGGCGTGAGGCGTGGGGGTGGCCGCTGCCTGGGACGGAGTTCACGGCGTTCTACCTGCATTCTGGCGGGAGCGCGAACTCGATTCGGGGCGATGGGGTGCTCGCCCGCGAGCCGCCCGGGGACGAGCCGCCGGACCGGTATGTCTACGATCCGGGCGATCCGACGCCGGCGATCACCGGCGGGGAGAATGCGGAGATGGCGGGGGATGGGCCGGTCGACGTCGGGTGGCTCGAAGCGCGGGACGATGTGCTGACCTACACGACCGGGCCACTCGAGCAGGAGGTCGAGATCACCGGCCCGGTGTCGGCGACGCTGTACGTGGCGTCCTCGGCGCCCGGGACCGAGTTCATCGTGCGGCTGGTGGACGTGCACCCGGACGGGAGCGCGTACCCGGTCTGGTACTCGTATGCCAACGCGTTTGGAACGCGCGGGATCGAGCCGGTCGGCGCGACGGCGAAGGGCCACCGGATCTGGAGGCTGGAGTTCGATCTGCCCCCCACCAGCCAGGCTTTCCTGCCCGGCCACCGGATTCGGGTGCAGATCACGAGTGCGGCGTTTCCGCTATTCCGGCACCTGAACACGGACGGGGATCCGGCCTGTGAGACGGAGTGGCGGGTGGCGGAGCAGACGGTGTTTCACAATGGAGAGCGGGCGTCGCGTGTGGTGTTGCCGGTGGTGGTGGATGGGGTGGATCCTCAGGCACCGACATCCGAGTCGCGGAGACGGGTCAGGGCCCCACCCAGTACTCCACCGGCACGGACAGGAAGTCGTCCAGGGACACTCCGTCGTCTCCCACCAGCAGTGTACGATCGGGGTTGAACATCCTCGTGAAGGCAACCATCCCGGGCAGCGTGGAGCGCGCCCGTCCGCTCTTGACTTCCATGGCGGTGAGGTGACGTCCCGCACGCACGACGAAGTCCACCTCGCGGCTGCGGCCCCGCCAGTAGAAGACCTCGCACACACCGGCGGCAGCGGCGTTGACGAGGTGTGCCCCCACTGCCGATTCGACCAGTCGCCCCCAGAACGCCCGATCCTCGAAAGCCTGATCCAGGGTCAGGCCGGACAGGGCGGCCATCAGAGCCGTGTTGAACACCTGGAGCTTCGGGCTCGATCCACGCCTCCTCAGCCCGCCTCCCGAGTATTTCTGCAGTCCCGTCACCATTCCCGCGGCGGAGAGCAGGTCGAGGTAGTGCGCCAGCGTCGTGGTGTTGCCGGTCTCCTGCAGCTGGCCGAGCATCTTCGTGTAGGACAGGATCTGGCCCGAGTAGTCGCACCCCAGTTCGAAGAGCCGCCGCAGCAGAACCGGCTTGTCCACGCGGGAGAGGAGCAGGATGTCGCGTGAGACGGTGGTCTCGATCAGCGAGTCGCGAATATAGCGGGACCAACGCGCGGGCTGGCCCACCAGCGGCGCCGCCCCGGGGTAGGCTCCGTAGAACAGGTGCTGCTCCAGAGACCAGTCAAATGCGGTGCGCATCTCCCGGTAGCTCCAATGCGGCAGATGCACGATTTCGAACCGTCCGGCCAGGCTCTCCGTCAGTCCCCGCCCGATCAGGAGTTGTGCGGATCCGGAGAGCACGACCTTCAGCCTGCGCCCGGCGAGCGTGTCTTCGTCCCAGAGGCGCTTGACCGACTCTGCCCAGCCGGAGGCTTTCTGGACTTCGTCGAGGATCAGGAGGGCGCCCACGGCACCGGCGCGATCCGCTTCCAGCCGTGCGATGTCCCATTGCTGGGCGATCCACCCGGGGCCTCGCAGGGTGGGCTCGTCCGCACTCCCGTAGCGATAGGGCAAACCCGCCTGCTCCGCGACCTGGTTGACCAGCGTGGTCTTGCCCACCTGTCTGGCCCCGGTGACGATCTGAATGAAACGGCGGGGCTCGGCCAGCCACCGACGCAGATCCGACGCCTGGGAGCGCACAAATGACGATTTACTCAACATAATGAGGAAATTTACTCATGTTACTGAGTAAAACAACCCTTAGTCTTGTCCAACGGCAAATGAGCCTGAACGCGGGGCCGGTTTCCAG
>JAPPJO010000136.1 GCA_028820325.1 Gammaproteobacteria bacterium
GCACGCCGAGGCGCGGAATCCGGGGTCGTCGGAGTCGCCATGACGTGAAGTCAGGGGACTGTCTCGGACGGTGTCAACAGCCGCCGAAATGGCGATGTCCAACGGCTTCCAGCGCCGTCCCGAAGGCGGACCGACCGTCGCCAGCCGCACCCCCGTTGCTACCGGCCAGCACTATCGCCTTGTGACGTAGTCGTTCCACTCCTGAAGGACCTCGGCCCTCCTCTCCAGCAGGTCGGAGCGCTGGTACGCCTGAACGACCTTGCTCCTCGGCACATGGGCGAGGCAGGCTTCGGCGACCTCTGCGGAGACCCCGGACTCCGCCATCCACGACCGGGCGCTCGACCTGAAGCCGTGCAGCGTCGCGGCCGCCCCGGCTCGCCTGAGGACTCGTAGCGGCGCCTTCCTCGGCAGCGTCGCGCCCGTCCGGGATGGGAACACTAGCGTAGACCCGCCCGACAGCCTGCGCGCCCGCCGAAGTACGTCGAGCGCGCCCGTGCTGAGCGGGACCGCGAACTCGCGGCCCGCCTTCATCCGAGAGGCCGGGATCGTCCACCGCGCCGCTTCCATGTCGATCTCGTCCCAGCGCGCGCCCCGTGCCTCGCCGGGACGCACGGCGGTCAGCACGATCAGTTCAACGCACAGCACCGCCGCTGGGTGTGTGTCCGTCGTCCGCCGAACCGCGCGCAGCGCCGCCGCGACCTCACCGTGAGGCAGCGCTCGATGGTGGGTCGGCGCGTAGCCGTTCGCCTTCGGCAGTGCCTCGACCGCCCGGTCCACCGGGTTGTCCGTCCGGTAGTTCCGGCCGATACACCACCGGAAGACCGCATTGATCCGGTGGCGGGCCTTGCGCGCGGCTGCGGGCTTCGAGTTCCAGATCGGCGCGAGGCACCGGAGCACGTCCGCGCTCTCGATCCGGTCCACCGGCTTGTCGAGAAGCGGGGAGGCATGGAGACGGAATGTGGATGCCCACTGCTCAGGAAGCGGGCTCCCAGCCTTCCACGCCTCGCGGTGCAGTTCGATGGTCCGTTCGGCGGCCACGGCAAAGGTCGGGATGCCGCGCCCGCGCGGGTCCTGGCCCAAGCGGACGCCCCGGCTGTTGTCCAATGCCTTCCGGCGTGCCTCGGCCAGCGTCACCTCGGGATACGGCCCGAGTCCGATCGAGGTCAGGCGGCCTTCGATCCTCACGCGCTGACGCCACGTCTTGGTGATCCGGCCATCGAGCGTCCGGTGGACCCGGAGGCTCAGCCCGCGACCGCCGCGGCCATCGCCGTAGACTCCGGGTCTGTTGACCGTCCGCACGAACGCGGCGGAGAGTGTTCTGGGCCGCTTCATCATGGGTTTTCTCCTTGTGGTGTATCACTTATTGCAGCACTATACCGAGAAGAATACACCGGATTGCGATGGACTTCAAGGGACGATGAGGGTTCGGGAGTTACCTACAATACGTTGTCTAACAACGTCTTATGGATACCATACGATACGGCATCGGATCGCTTCGGACGATAAGTATCGAGTTCCCCCCGAACTGGGCAATCTCTCGGCTCTCGAAGAACTGCACCTGTACGCCAACGAACTGTCGGGACCGATCCCGCCGGAGTTGGGCAGCCTGGCCAATCTCGAGCGGCTTACCCTCTCCAACAACCGTCTGAGCGGCCCGATTCCTCCCGAACTGGGCGATCTCGCGGTACTGGTACAACTAAACCTGAGCGACAACGAACTGACGGGGCCGATCCCACCGGAACTGGGTAACCTCTCGCGCCTGGACCAACTCGCCTTGAGCTACAACCGGCTCACTGGCGCCATCCCCCCGGTACTCGGCAGCCTGGTCAGATTGCGCGACCTCAAACTCGAGGCCAACCAGCTCACCGGCCAGATTCCACCCGAGCTCGTCAGCTTGACACGGCTGTATTGGCTGTATCTGAGATGGAACCAACTCTCAGGTCCGGTCCCACCCGGCATCGTGCGCATGGAACGCCTCGGGCGTTTCTACGTGAGCGGAAACGAATCCCTCTGTCGGCCTGGGACCTCGATCTTCGCCGCATGGCTGGAGGGAATCGAACGGCAGGACGCCGACCGCTTGAGCTCGTGCAACGAGATCGACAAGACAGCGCTCCCGGCCCTCTACCAGTCGACTGGGGGTTCAGGATGGACCAGATCCGACGGATGGCTCGCTGGTGGCGCACTGGACCAATGGTACGGAGTCGTCACCGATTCCCTCGGCCGCGTCACCACGCTCGATCTGGCCCGCAACGGGCTGTCCGGGAGGCTGGCGTCCAGCCTGGGCCTGCTGGACCAGATGACCGAATTGCGCATCGGCGGCAACGACCTCTCGGGGAGACTTCCATCTTCGCTGGCCGGGCTGCCCATTCGGGAACTGCACTATGCGGATACCGGGCTGTGCGCACCGACTGAAGAACGGTTCCAAGAATGGTTGAAGAGCATTCCATCACATGAGGGCACCGGGAGAGCATGCCCACCGCTGTCAGACCATGATATCCTGGTCGCGCTGTATGACGCGACGGGAGGACCCGACTGGGAATGGCCCCTGGACTGGCTTACCGACGCGCCGCTGGGGCAATGGGCCGGCGTGGACGTCGACCACCTTGGCCGTGTGGTCGGGCTGAATCTCTCCTTCCAGCAGATGGCAGGCACGATTCCGTCCGAACTCGGCACACATCTTCCCGTGTAGTCCACCAAGGTCTACTGAGTAGGCCATAACACGTTATTGGACACCGTGTTCTGTAGGATATCTAACCTCCGGTCTTCCCTTGCGGTCCATCGCCATCCGGTGTATTCTTGCCGATATAGTGCTGCAATGAGTGATACACCACAAGGAAGGAACCCCACCATGAAGCGACCGAGAACACTCTCCGCCGCGTTCGTTCGGACGATCAACCGGCCCGGAGTCTACGGCGACGGGCGCGGCGGGCGCGGGCTGAGCCTTCGCGTCCACCGGACGCTGGATGGCCGGATCACCAAGACATGGCGGCAGCGCGTCAGGATCGAGGGGCGGCTCACCTCGATCGGACTCGGGCCGTATCCCGAGGTGACGCTCGCCGAAGCCCGTCAGAAGGCATTGGACAACAGCCGGGGCGTCCTCCTGGGCCAGGACCCGCGCGGGCGCGGCGTCCCGACGTTCGCCGAGGCGGCCGACCGGACGATCAAGATTCACCGCGAGGCGTGGAAGGCCGGGAGTCCGCTTCCCGGGCAGTGGGAGTCCACGTTCCGCCTTCATGCCGCCCCGCTCCTCGACAAGCGGGTGGACCGGATCGAGAGCG
>JAPPJO010000159.1 GCA_028820325.1 Gammaproteobacteria bacterium
GTGCGCAGGCTGTGCGGCAAGGCCCGCAATCCCGTGCGGGCCGACCTGCTCGAAGCGGCGGGTGCGGCCGGGCTGCCCATCCAGGTCGCGTCGGTGTGCGTCTACCCGAGCATGGTGGCCACCGCGGTGGAAGCGCTTGCCGGGTCCGGCATCCCTGTGGCGGCCGTGGCGGCGGGCTTCCCCGCCGGCCAGACGCCCTTCCCCGAGCGGCTCGACGAGATCCGGACGGCCGTGGCGGCGGGCGCCTCCGAGATCGACATCGTCATCAGCCGCGAGCACGTCCTCCGCGGGCGCTGGGGCGACCTCTACGACGAGGTCGGCGCCTTCCGCGAGGCGGCCCGGGGCGCGCACCTGAAGACCATCATCGCCACCGGCGAACTCGCGACCCTCAGCAACGTCGCGCGCGCGAGCCTGGTGTGCATGATGGCGGGAGCCGACTTCATCAAGACTTCCACGGGGAAGGAGAAGGTCAACGCCACCCTGCCCGTCGGCCTCACCATGGTGCGCCAGATCCGCGCCTGGCGCGAGCGCACCGGCTACCGCGTGGGCTTCAAGCCCGCGGGGGGCATCGGCACCGCGAAGCAGGCGCTGGTCTGGCTGGTGCTCATGCGCGAGGAGCTGGGCCCCCGCTGGATGCAGGCCGGGCTCTTCCGCTTCGGCGCCAGTTCCCTCCTGGGCGACATCGAACGCCAGATCGAGCATCACGTCACGGGCCGCTATTCAGCCACCCATCGACATCCCATGGCCTGAGCGAGTCCCGCCAGATGCCGCGAATCTCCGAGATCTTCGAAACCCTCGAATACGGGCCCGCGCCCGAGAGCGCGGGGCGGGCGCAAGCGTGGCTCGACGAGCGCGGCCGCTCGTTCGGCCTGTTCATCGGCGGCGACTGGGTCGAAGGCGCGGGTGCGGAAGCGTTCGACACCGTCAACCCGGCGAACGGGACGGCGCTCGCGCGCATTGCACAAGGAGCCTCCGAGGATGTCGACCGAGCCGTGCGCGCCGCCCGCGCCGCGCAGGAGCCATGGGCGCGGCTCGGCGGTCACGCCCGCGCCCGCTTCCTCTACGCACTGGCCCGCCGCATCCACCGGCACGCGCGCCTCCTCTCGGTCCTGGAGACGCTGGACAACGGCAAACCCGTACGCGAATCGCGCGACATCGACATCCCCCTCGTGGTGCGCCACTTCTATCACCACGCGGGATGGGCGCAGTTGATGGATTCCGAATTCCCGGACCAGGTGCCCGTGGGCGTCGGCGGCCAGATCATCCCCTGGAACTTCCCGCTGCTGATGCTGGCGTGGAAGATCGCGCCCGCGCTGGCCACCGGGAACACGGTGGTGCTCAAGCCCGCCGAGTTCACGCCCCTCACCGCCCTGCTCTTCGCCGAGATCTGCCGGGAGACAGAGCTGCCCCCCGGAGTCGTGAACGTGGTGACGGGCGACGGCCGCACCGGTGCCGCCCTGGTGGCGCATCCCGACGTCGACAAGATCGCCTTCACCGGATCCACGGAGGTGGGGCGCCTCATCCGCAGCCGGACGGCGGGCAGCGGCAAGCGTCTTTCGCTCGAGCTGGGGGGCAAATCGCCCTTCGTCGTATACGAGGACGCCGACCTGGACGGCGTGGTCGAGGGAGTCGTCGACGCCATCTGGTTCAACCAGGGACAGGTGTGCTGCGCGGGTTCGCGCATTCTGGTTCAGGAGGGCGTCGCGGAGGCGCTGGAGCGCAAGCTCAAGGCGCGCATGGAGATGCTGCGCATGGGCGATCCGCTGGACAAGGCGGTGGACATGGGCGCCATCATCGCGCCCGTACAGCTCGAGAAGATCCGTCGGCTGGTGGACCGGGGCCGGCGGGATGGCGCCGACATCTGGCAGCCGTCTTGGAGCACGCCCGCGGAGGGGTACTTCTATCCGCCGACGCTGTGCACCCGGGTCGCGCCCGCGTCCGCCATCGCGCAGATCGAGATCTTCGGGCCGGTGGTGGTGATGATGACCTTCCGCACGCCGGAGGAGTCGGTTCGGCTCGCCAACGACACCCGCTACGGGCTCGCCGCCAGCATCTGGAGCGAGAACATCAACCTGGCGCTGGATATCGCGCCGAAGGTGAAGGCGGGCACGGTGTGGATCAACTGCACCAACGTCTTCGACGCGGCCTCCGGGTTCGGTGGCTACCGCGAGAGCGGCTTCGGGCGCGAGGGTGGACGCGAGGGGCTCCACGAGTACCTGCGGCCCGCGTGGCAGGCGCGCGACGGGGCATCGACAAGGGAGAACGTCCGTAAGGTCGTGCAAAAGGTCGCGGGTGAGTCCGTTTCATCGGATGATGGGCGGCCGGGCGTACCGCCGGAAGACGACGAGTCACCCCTTGCGGGCGACGCGATGCCGCGGGTGGACCGAACCATCAGAATGTACATCGGGGGACGCCAGACTCGTCCCGACGGCGGCTACACGATGCTTGTCCCCGGGGCCTCGGGCGAGGTGGTGGGGGAAGTGGGCCGCGGCAACCGCAAGGACATCCGCAACGCGGTCGAGGCGGCGAGGCTCGCCGGCGGATGGGCCGACCGCACCGCCCACAACCGCGCGCAGATCCTCTACTTCATCGCGGAGAACCTCGCCGTGCGCGCATCGGAGTTCGCCGCCCGCATCCGGTCACTCACCGGGCAGAGCGCCGACCGCGCGTCCGCGGAGGTCGATCTCTCGATCCGGCGGCTCTTCAGCTATGCGGCGCACGCGGACAAGTGGGACGGGCACGTCCACCGCACGCCCTACCGGAACGTCACCCTCGCCATGCCGGAGAGCCTGGGGGTGGTCGCCATCGTGTGCCCGCAGCGAAACCCGCTGCTGGGTTTCGTCTCGCTGATCACGCCCGCCATCGCAACCGGCAACACCGTGGTCGCCGTTCCCTCCGAGCGCTGGCCGCTCTCTGCCACCGACCTCTGCCAGGTGCTGGACACCTCCGACCTGCCCGGCGGGGTGGTCAACGTCGTCACGGGCGAGCATGTCGAACTGGCGCCAGTGCTGGCCGCGCACGACGACGTGGACGCCATCTGGTACTTCGGCGCGGATACCGGGGTGGAGGAGGTCGAGCGCCTCTCCACGGGAAACATGAAGCAGACCTGGACGGAGACCGGCCTCCAGCGGCGATGGCGGGCGCGCGAGCAGGGGGAAGGCGACGAATTCCTGCGCCGGGCGACGCAGGTCAAGAACATCTGGAT
>JAPPJO010000118.1:0-97498 GCA_028820325.1 Gammaproteobacteria bacterium
CATCTTGGCACATCGCGATGCCGTCGGGAGGGGGCGACCACTCCATCGTACTTGTTCAGCCAGAGCGAGGAAGACGTCCACGGGAATGGTCCCGACCGTAGCCTGACGACCTGGCTCTTGGCAACGTCAGCCTCCCCGGGGATCTCTCGGTTCACGGCTCAACCACGCTCTTCGCGTGTCTTGGGTAGAGGCTACTCAAGTGTCGGTTCGCGGCCCGGGCGAGTAGAGTCCGGCGGGCTCTAAGGAACGCGAGGAAGTTGTCCACCTTCCATAGCTTCTCGTCCATTGGGATCCACTGGGACTCCAGAACCCTCGGATGTCGCTCGAGCACGAACCGGAAATAGCCGTGGCGGCCGATGCGGCGACGCACGGGGTCACTAGTGTCCTTGACATAGGGGGATGGTTCTGCCGGACAAGCCGCACCAATCCACTTGTCGCACCCAGGCGCTACGAAGCCGAGGTTCCCCAGAGCGTTGACTTGCGGTCGGGAGTACCCGACAGCATAGAGTGCCCTCTTCGGAAAGATGGGGTGGACCTTCAGTTGGGCATCGCCGTCCGGCATGACCGCTCGAAGGTCGATTCCACTACAGAAATCCCTTGCGCCGCCCGCGCGCGCCAGCCAGTAGAGAGTTGGATAGAGACGGGCCCCGATCGACCAGGAGTCGAAGTCGGCGGGCTCCACCTGCCGCCGACCCCACTTGGTCCCTATGTCTCCGATCAACCGCTCAATCCCATCCATGGTGCCGTCCACCGACGCCAGATCTTGTTTGATGGCGGTCTCGGTCGAAGCGGAGAAGCGGCCCCGCATCCCGGCCTGCAGAAACCAGTAGAGGAGCGAATCCCACTCCCACTCGTCGACGGGTTCCGGCCTGCGCAATTCCAAGTGGCGAACCATGACCGGAAGCGCAAAGCGTCCGAACAGGACTCGGTCATGGTCCAGCCGCAGCCTGTGGTAGACGTGGTCCAAGCAGTGGCGCACATGATGGAAAGTGCGCTCCAGGCCGGCTCGTATCTCTTCGCGCGGAGCATCATGGAGTTGTCGAAAACCAGCCTCTCCGTTTGCGACCGCGTTCACACACCGAAGCAGCCAGCCCTCGGTAAAGCTGAATCCATAGTGGATTCGCAATCCCTTCAGCAAGCTCTGCATCTCCCCCTTTACATCGGGCCACTTGGCGGCGATCCGCGCCAGCGCAAGATCACCGCTCGACAACTTGGTGCCCGCGCTGTTTAGGCGGTTGAATATGTCCAAGATCGTGCCAACGCTGTGGCCCTCATCGGTTATCTGCTCGATGTGCAGGTCTATGCCGGTTACGCCGAGTAGATGAAGCAGGCGGTTGTTGATCGTGATGAAATCGATGGGATCAAGCGTCTCGCCCGGGGCACCGAGCCTCTCGGCCAGCAAGTCGGCGAGTCCGCTAACCCCAGCCTTCATTACTCTGGTCACGTCGAACCAGAGTGGATCTTCCTTCATCTTGCTGGGCTGGAAGAACTCGAACCGCTCCTCTCCGGCGTGGAAATACAGGTCGGAGAATGGCTTTTCATCTCCGTTGAAGAAGTCCGGCACCTCGCCCTTGATTACCCCGTACAGCGAAGTCACGCGCTGTTGGCCGTCCAGCAGAAGTTCGGTAGGCCCTCCACGCTCAAGCGAGGTGATCCAGGTCAACAGGCTCCCCACCGGGTGTCTTCGGTAGAGCGAGTCGAAGAGCTCGCGTACCTGGCTCCGCTTCCACACGTACCCTCGCTGAAACGCGGGGAGGGTAATGTTGCCCGTTGCGACCTTGGCGAGGATGCCGGCGATCTTCACTCAGTTACTCCCGCTTTGGTCAACAGAACGCCTGCCATGTTCCGATTGTCACGCGGGTGGGTGGCTCGGTCAAGAGTCGAATCAGCCCATGGGCACACCCTGTTTCGGAGTCGTGTTGTTCGGTCTATCCTTTTCGAACCGTCGCCCTTCGCCAATCGTTCTCAAGCCCGGCCGTGCACCAACCAACACCTCTCCTCCAACTCAGCGGCCTCACCCTCCGCTTCGGGGGCGTGACCGCGCTCTCGGGGCTCAGCATGGAGGTGCGCGAGGCCGAACTGCTCGCGCTGATCGGGCCCAACGGGGCGGGCAAGACCAGCGTCCTGAACTGCATTTCCGGACTCTACCGCGCGCAGGAGGGGAGCATCACCCTGACCGGTCGCGACGGGGCCCGGCACGCGCTGCACCGCCTCGCTCCGCACCGCATCGCCGCGCTGGGGGTCGCGCGCACCTTCCAGAACATCGAGCTCTTCAAGCACATGACGGTGCTCGACAACCTCATGCTGGGCCGCCACGTGCACATGAAGGGCGGTGTGCTCAGCGGCGGGATCTACCTGGGCCGCCAGCGCCGCCGGGAGATCGAGCATCGGTGCTACGTGGAGGAGGTTATCGACTTCATGAACCTGGAGCCGTTGCGGAGCGCGGTGGTGGGCAACCTAGCCTACGGGAACCAGCGCCTGGTGGAGATGGCGCGCGCGCTGGCGCTCGACCCGCACCTCCTGCTGCTGGACGAGCCCACGGCGGGCATGAACGTCGAGGAGAAGGAGTCGATGGCGCGCTTCATCCTCGACGTGCACGAGGAGCGCGGCATCACCGTGGTGGTCATCGACCATGACATCGACGTGATCATGGACATCTCGGACCGGGTGGTGGTGCTGGACTTCGGGCGGCGGATCGCGCAGGGGAGCCCGGAGGAGGTCAGGAGCGACCCTGCGGTGATCGACGCCTACCTGGGGCACGCGCGGGGAGAGAACGAACCCGTGCGAGCGGAAAGACCAACGTTACGTCAGGGTTGAGCGTGCCCCCACAACACTCTCGCGATACGCTCCCCGGCCTGCTCGCCCGACGAGCCGCGAGCCGCCCCGACGAGGTCGCGCTGCGCGAAAAGGAGTTCGGGATCTGGCAGGAGATCACCTGGACGGAGTACCTCGGCCGGGTACGGGCCTTCTCGCTGGGGCTGGCGGAGTTGGGCGCGGAAGAAGGGGACCGCATCGCGATCATCGGCGACAACCGGCCCGAGTGGATGATCGCCGAGCTCGCGGCCCAGGCGGCGGGCATCCTCCCTCTCGGGCTCTACCAGGACGCCATCGCGGACGAACTCGCCCGCATGCTGGAAGCCGCCGAGGCCCGCGTCGTGGTCGCGGAGGACCAGGAGCAGGTCGACAAGGTGCTGGAGGTGCGCGACCGGCTGCCCGGCCTGGAATACGTCGTGTATTACGATGCGCGCGGGATGTACGGGTACGAGGCGCCGGGGCTGATGTCGTTCGGGGAGATCGAGGCGCTGGGGGAGCGGCGGCACGAGCGATCGCCGCACGAGTTCAGCCGGCGACTCTCCGCAGTTCAGCCCGCCGACATCGCGCTGCTGTGCACGACTTCCGGCACGACCAGCATCCCCAAGCTGGCGATGCTCTCGCATGAGAACCTGATCGTGATGGCGTCCCAGTTGCGCACTGTGGATGCGATGAACCCGGGCGACGAATTCGTGTCGTTCCTTCCGCTCGCCTGGATCGGTGAACAGATGGTGGCCGTGGCGAGCGGGCTTCTGGCGGGGTTCACGGTCAACTTCCCCGAGGAGACGGCGACCGCGCGCAAGGACATGCGTGAGATCGGGCCCGCTTTTCTCATGTCGCCCCCGCGCATCTGGGAGAACATGGTCTCGGACGTGCAGGTGATGGCCGAGGACACCACCCGGCTCAAGCGGTGGTTCTACGGCTGGGCCATGAAGCAGGGCGCGGCGACCGCCGAAGCGCGGTTTCGAGGACGGCGCATCGGTCCGGTCCGGCGCCTGGCCCATCGCCTCGCGGACTGGACGGTGTTTCACCCCATCCGCGACCAGCTTGGGCTCAACCGCGTCCGGCGCGCCTATACGGGAGGCGCCGCGCTGGGTCCCGACGTCTTCCGTTTCTATCACGCCATCGGGGTCAACCTGAAGCAGCTCTACGGCCAGACCGAGGTGTCGGGAATCTCGGTGGTGCACCGGGACGACGACATCCGCTTCCAGACCGTGGGGGTGCCGCTGCCCCGCACCGAGATCCGGATTTCGGACGAGGGCGAGATCCTCTGCCGGAGTCCCGCGGTGTTCCAGGGCTACTTCCGCAACCCCGCGGCCACCGCGGAGACGCTTGAAGACGGCTGGCTGCATTCGGGCGACGCCGGCTACTTCGACGAGAATGGCCACCTCGTCGTGATCGATCGCCTGGCCGACGTTATGAAGCTGGCGGACGGGACCCACTTCTCGCCGCAGTTCGTCGAGAACAAGCTCAAGTTCAGTCCCTACGTCGCCGAAGCGGTCGTCTTCGGGGGCGCCGGGGCTCCGTTCGTCACCGCGATGATCGCCATCGACATGGAGAACGCCGGGCAGTGGGCTGAGCGACACCGCATTCCCTACACCACCTTCACGGACCTGGCGCGGCGGAGCGAGGTGTACGCGCTGGTCCGGGAGCACGTCGCTGAAGTGAACGAGGAGCTGCCCGAGGCCGCCCGCATCCATCGCTTCCTGCTTCTGCACAAGGAACTGCACGCCGACGACGCCGAGCTGACCCGCACGCGCAAGGTCCGGCGACGCCATATCGCGAACCGCTTCGCGGACATCATCGGCGCGCTGCAGAGGGAGGCCGAGTCGGTCACGGTAGCGACCGAGATCACGTATCAGGACGGGCGGACTGCCGCGGTGGAGCACGATCTGCGCATCGAGACGATGGATACCTGACTCTGTGGACATCTTCCTGCAACTGACGGTCTCCGGACTCAGCACGGGGATGATCTACGCCTTGGCGGCGGCGGGCTTCGTGGTCATCTACAAGGCCAGCGACGTCATCAACTTCGCCCAGGGCGACCTGCTCCTCCTCGGGACCTACCTGATCTTCTTCGCGGTGGCGCAGACCGGGCTGCCCTGGAGCGTGGGGGTCCTCGTGACCGTGCTGCTTGCCGTTGCGGTGGCCCTGGCGGTCGAACGCCTGGTGCTGCGGCCCCTGGTGGGCGAGCCCATCATCTCGATGATCATGGTGACCATCGGGCTGTCGTCGGTGCTCCGGGGCGCGATCAACGCCATCTGGGGCCCGAATCCGCGCGCGTTCGAGTCGTTCCTGCCCGCCGGCGACCTCGTCATCGGGCCGGCGGTGCTCTCGACGGCACGGGTGCTCTCCATCCCCATCGCGCTCGCGGTGCTGGCGGCGCTCGGGCTCTTCTTCCGCTACACCCGCGACGGCATCGCTATGCGCGCCATCGCCGACGACCAGCAGGCCGCGCTCAGCATGGGGATCAGCATTCCGCGCGTGTTCGGGGTTGCCTGGGGGCTGGCGGCCGCCTCGGCAGCGATCGGGGGCATCATGCTCGGCAACATCGTGGGGGTGAGCCCGAACGTGGCGGCCATCGGTCTGCGCGTCTTTCCGGTGGTGATCCTGGGCGGGCTGGACTCGATCAAGGGGGCCGTTGTCGGCGGCGCCATCATCGGGCTGCTGGAGGTATACGTCGGCTTTTACGTGGGGCACGGGCTCAACCTGGTGGTCCCCTACCTGGTGCTCATCATGGTGCTGATGGTCCGGCCCTACGGCCTCTTCGGGAAGGAGATCATCGAGCGCGTATGAGACTCTCCCCATGAGCATGGAGTGCGGGGTCTTCCACACCCGCTACGAGTCCGACATGGGACTTCGGCCGCGGCCCGCACAGCGGATCCGGCTCGCGGCTCTCGCCCTCTTCGTGCTCGTCTTCCCCTTCCTGGCCAGCACCTACTGGCTGGATCTGGCCAACCAGGTGGCCATCGCCACCGTGGGCGCCATCGGACTCAACATCCTGGTGGGCTACACGGGCCAGATCTCGCTGGGCCAGGGCGCCTTCATGGCGATCGGGGCCTACACCGCCGGACTCCTGACCCTCAACTTCGGGGTCCCCTGGGGCGCGAGCGTGTTCTGCGCCTGCATTCTCACCGCCGTGGCGGGCACCTTCTTCGGGCTCCCTTCCCTGCGTCTCAAGGGCCTGTACCTCGCCATTGCAACCCTGGCCGCGCAGGAGATCGTGGAGTGGGCGATGACCCACTGGACGGCAGTCACGGGCGGGACCGAGGCCATTGTCGTGCCCGCCCCGCGCCTGTTCGGCCTCCGCCTGAACAGCACCTTCAACTTCTACTGGCTGGCGGTACTCACGGCGGCCGGAACCGCGCTCTTCGCGGCCAACCTCTTCCGCAGCCGCATCGGCCGCGCCTTCGAGGCGGTGCGGGACCAGGACGTCGCGGCGAGCGTCATCGGGGTGGACGTCTTCCGCACCAAGCTGCTGGCTTTCGCGACCTCGTCGTTCTTCGTAGGGCTCGCGGGGGCGATGATCGCCTTCTACCGCAACATCGTCACCTGGGAGCGCTTCACGCTGAACACAAGCATCGTCTACCTGGCGATGATCATCGTGGGCGGCCTGGGCTCGATCCGCGGATCGTTCCTGGGAGCGGCACTGATCACGTTGCTCCCGGCGCTGATCACCAACCTGGGGCGCGCCATCCAGGATACGGCTCCCGAGGCGGCTTCCCTTCTCCCCTACGCGCAGCAGGCGGTGTTCGGGATCGTGATCATCCTCTTCCTCATCTTCGAGCCCCGGGGACTGTCCAAACTGTGGGACAATGTGAAAGACTACTTTCATGTGTGGCCGTTTGCGTACCGGCGCGGCGAGAGCCGGGCTAATTGAAGGAATGAGAAGATGAGCGAGATGGACTGCGTGCACGCCGGGAACGGACGACGGGCGGTGGGATGGAGGAAGGCGCTGACGGAGGCTCGAGCGAAGAGGTGGGCCGCGGGCGTGGCGATGCTCCTTTGCGCCGCCTGCGGGGGCGACGGCGCCGAAGTGGACGACAACAGCATTACCGTGGGCGCCATCTTCGACCTGACCGGACCCACGGCCGACGTCGGCACCGACTACGGTGACGGCGTGCGCGGCTTCGCCGACTGGATCAACGGGCAGGGGGGCATCGAGGGACGGCCGATCGACCTCATCTTCCAGGACTACGGATACCAGGTCGACCGCGCCGAGCAGCTCTACAGCCAGTTCGTGAGCGAGGGCGCGGTGATCTTCATGGGATGGGGCACGGGCGACACGGAGGCTCTGCGCATGCGCATCGCCGAGGACGAGATCCCTTTCAGTTCCGCGTCCCTGTCCCATCGGCTGGGGAATCCGGCCGAGGCCCCCTACAACTTCCTGCTGGCCACGACCTACAGCGACCAGTTCCGCATCGCCCTCGACTGGATCGCCACGAGCCACGGCGAGGGAACCCCGATCGTCGCGCTGATGCACAACGCGAGCCCCTTCGGGCTGTCGCCGGCGAACCAGGGCGGGATCGAGTTCGCCGAGACGCGGGGAATCGACCTCACGCTCTACGAGATGCCGCGCGGGGCGGTGGACTTCACGGCCGAGCTCTCGCGCATCCGTCAGAGCGGCGCCCATTACGTCGTCTTCCAGAACACCTCCGGGCCGGCAGCGGTGGCGCTCCAGAACGCACGCAGCCTGGGGCTCGACGCCACCTTCTTCTGCCTCAACTGGTGCTCCAACGCGCAGGTCGTTCAACTGGCCGGAGAGGCGGCCGAGGGGCTCATGGGGACGATGCCGTACGCGCCCCTGACGGTGGACGTGCCCGGGACGCGCGTGATTCACGGCTATCTCGCCTCCAGGGGCGAGACCGCCGAGGGCAGGACCAATGCCTACACCCAGGGCTGGTGGACCTTCGCGGCATTCGCCGAGGGGATGCGCCGGGTGCTGGCGGCGGGCCAGGAACTCACCGGGGCGAGTATCAAGGCGGCGCTCGAGACGCTGTCCGACTACGACATGGGCGGGGTGACCGCTCCCGTGACCCTCACTTCCACGGACCACCGCGGCTCCAAGGGGCTGCGCATCTTCCGGGTGGAGGGCGGGGTCTGGGTTCCGCTCACGGACTTCATCCAGGCGCCGGCGTCCTGAGGGCGATGGGATGACGGATTCGGCCTTCGGCCGGCGCGGCGCGGCGGAGTCGAATGGGCGCCCGGATGCAACGCCGCTCCTCAGCCTCAACAACATCGAAGTCCTCTACGACGACGTGATCCTCGTGCTGCGGGGATTGTCGCTCGAGGTGGCGGAAGGCAAGATCGCGGCTCTCCTGGGCTCCAACGGCGCGGGAAAGACGACGACCCTCAAGGCCATTTCGGGGCTGCTGTACGTCGAAGACGGCGAGGTCAGCGACGGGACCATCGTCTTCGACGGCGAGGAGATCCAGGGGATGGACGCCCACCGCATCGTGGAGAAGGGAGTCTTCCAGGTGCTGGAGGGACGGCGGGTCTTCGAGCACCTGACCGTGCGCGAGAACCTGCAGGCGGGGGCGTACACACGCGGGACGCGGCGCGGCCTGAACGCGGAGACGGACAGGGTCTACCACTACTTTCCGGCGCTGGCCGAGCGGCGCGGGCAGCTCGCGGGTCATCTCTCGGGCGGCGAGCAGCAGATGCTGGCGCTGGGACGGGCGCTGATGGCATCTCCGCGCATGATGCTGCTCGACGAGCCCTCCCTCGGGCTGGCTCCGATGCTGGTTGAGAACATCTTCGAGATCGTGCGGCGCATCAATCGCGAGGAAGGGACCACGATTCTGCTGGTCGAGCAGAATGCACGCATCGCCCTGTCGGTGGCCGACTACGGCTACATCATGGAGGGAGGCCGGGTCGTGCTGGAGGGCGCCGCAGAGGAATTGCGCACCAACGAGGACGTGAAGGAATTCTACCTGGGGCTGGGCGATGGCGGACGGCGGTCGTACCGGGACGTGAAGCACTATCGGCGGCGGAAGCGGTGGTTGTCGTGAAGGGCACGCCCGACATCGCACCGGGATTGAGGCCGAGGTCGTCGTGACGCGTCGCGATGCCGAGAGTCGCGGCTCCGTGCCGTCCGGGCGAGAACAGGACGCGGCGGCGGACTGGGACGCGCTGCAGGACCGGCTGGCGGCGCGGGCGGTCGCGTACGGGGCCGAGCACAGCACCGAGATTGGTCACAGGTTGGCGGGCGCGGGGATGTCGCCCGGGGACGTCGCCGGGGTGGCCGACTTACAGGCGATCCCGGTCCTGGCCAAGGACGACCTGCCCGCCCTGCAGGCCGCCGACCCGCCCTTCGGAGGGATGCTCGCGGTGGCGGCCGGGTCGCTCGCGCGTATCTACCGTTCGCCGGGGCCGATCAGCGACCCGCAGGGGACCGGAGACGACTTCTGGCGCTTCGCGGCGGCCCTGCGCACCGCCGGCTTTCGCTCCGGCGATGTGGTGCTGAACAGCTTTTCGTACCACCTCACGCCGGGCGGCCTGATGCTCGACGGGGGACTGCGCGCGGCGGGGTGCACCGTGATCCCCGGGGGCGTGGCCGCCACCACCGCCCAGATCGAGGCCGCGCGCGCGGCGGGCGCCACTGGCTACACCGGCACGCCCCAGTTCCTGCTGACCCTGCTCGAGCGGGCGGAGGAGTCGGGCGAGCCGCTCGGGTTCGAGCGCGCGCTGGTGACCGGCGCGCCGCTGCCACCCTCGTTGCGCGCCCGCCTGCAGGACGGCTTCGGCGTGGACGTCTACCAGGCCTACGGGACCGCGGACACCGGCCTGCTCGGCTACGAGTGCGCCGAGAAGGACGGGTGGCACGTGGCGCCCGAGGTGGTGATCGAGGTCCTGGTGCCCGCCGACGACCGCTCGGCCGGGGAAGGAGAGGCGGGGCAGGTGGTGGTCACCAGCCCCAACGAGGTCTACCCTCTGGTTCGCTTCGGCACCGGCGACCTGTCTGCCTGGAAGCGCGCGCCCTGCCCGTGCGGCCGCCCCGGCCCCCGCCTGGCGGGCTTCCTGGGCCGGGTGGGGGAAGGCGTCAAGGTGAAGGGCATGTTCGTCCACCCCCGCGAGCTGGCGGCGGCGCTGGGGTCCGACCCGGCCGTGGCGCGCTACCAGGCGGTGGTGACCGCCGACGGCGCGCGGGACGTGTTCACCGTGCGAGTCGAGGCGGCCCCCGGGGCCGTGGTCGACAAGACCGCCCTCATCGCCCGCATCCGCGAGGCCGTGAAGATCCGCCCGGTCGTGGAGGTGGTGGGGGCCAGGGCCATCCCCGACGATGCGCGCGCGCTGGTGGACACGCGGGAGGAGTTGGCAGCGGGTTCAGGCTAAACCCTGACGTTCCCCCAGTTCGCGTCCCCGGCCTACTCCGCCGGCGAGGAGAGGCGGTCGACCAGGTCGCTCACCCAGCGTCCTGCCAGGTCCTTGCAGCCCAGCCCGAAAGCCAGAGCCAGCGCAAAGCTGATGGCTCCGAGGATGATCAGGAAGGCATCCCCCACGAACTGGACCTGGAGCTGTTGCAGTGCCACCACGACGGCAAAGACGATAACCATGTACTGGACGAACTGCCCCAGCACCTCCGCCTGAGCGATGCCGGCGTTGCTGGCTACGGTGCGGACCGTAGCGGCCAGGAAACCGGCGGCCAGGATCCCCACGATCAAGACGACGATCGCCGTCACAATGGTGGGTAGGAAACCGACAAACCCCTGCAGCAACTGCGCGGTGGCGGTGAGCTGGAGCGCGTTGAGGGCCGCGACCAGCACGACGAGCATGACAAGCCAATATGCGATGGCTCCCAGCAGCCCGGAGAAGGTTCGCTGAATGCCTCCTCTGGACAGCATATCCGCGAGCTGGACCCTTTCCGCCAGACTGTCGGCCTTCACCGCCTCGAGAAGTCGGACGAGCACGCCCTGGATTACTTTCGCGATGATCCAGCCACCGACGAGAATCGCAACCACGGCCAACAGGTTTGGTACGAAGCCGACCAACTGCCCGATGAAGGTACGGACCGGATCCAACAGGATCGCATTCCAATCCATTTCCATTTCGCCTGCCTCCATAGTCCAGGTGGTGCCCCTCCGGATGGAGTCATTATCGCGGGGAACAGGCCCCTGCCGCCAGCGCCCCATGAAGCCGGAACCCCGCCTCCGGACGAGCGCTGCACCCTCGATAGCCACGTTGTTCCTCGGGCTCTAGATTGGATTCGCCCTCCGGTGTAGGGTTGCGAGGGTGATGCCCGCGATGGGGGTCGGCCTTTCGGTCAGGACCTGCGGCGGGCGGGACACCCGCTTCCCGGAGCCCTCAATGGTCGCGCCAACGGTAGCAAACACCGACGGAAGTCCGCCTCGCGGAGCGGCGACGACTCGCGCGTCCGCCCCCTCGGGCGAGCCCTCCGAGTCCGGTCACGGCTTCGGCACAGCCCCCGTCTTCCTGGCGTCGATCAGCACGATCCTGGGCGCCATCCTCTTCCTGCGGTTCGGTTACGCCGTGGGCCACGTCGGCCTGTGGGGCACGATGATGATCATCGTCATCGGGCACATGGTCACGATCCCCACGGTGCTGGCCGTCTCCGAAATCGCCACGAACCGGCGCGTCGCCGGGGGTGGCGCATACTTCATCATAAGCCGCTCCTTCGGCACAACGATCGGCGGCTCGATCGGGATCGCCCTCTACCTGTCGCAGGCGATCTCAGTCGCCTTCTACCTGGTGGCCTTCGCCGAGGCGTTTCAGCCGATCCTCCAGTGGATCGGGGGCAGATTCGAGGTCGCACTCGGTCTCCAGTGGGTCAGCGTTCCCGGTCTCGCCGTCCTGGTCGCTCTCATGCTGACCAAGGGTGCCGACCAGGGGGTGCGCGTGCTGTGGGTCGTGTGCGGCATCCTGGCAGCGGTCATCGGGGCCTTCCTGCTCGGATCGGGACCCGAGGAGATCCGGCCCGACGGACTCAACCTGACATCAACCATTGCAAACCCCGACGGGTTCGGCGTCGTGTTCGCCACCTGCTTCCCCGCCTTCACAGGCATGATCGCAGGCCTCGGGCTGTCGGGTGATCTCAAGAACCCGATGCGCTCGATCCCGCTGGGAACCATCGGGGCGACCTTTGCCGGCATGGCCGTCTACGCGCTGGTGGCGATCAAGCTCGCGCAAAGCGCCACGCCGGACGCCCTGGCGGAGGACCAGTTCATCATGGCCCGCATCGCGCTCTGGGGCCCTTCCATATACATCGGGCTGGCCGCCGCGGCCTTCTCCTCCGCGCTCGGCTCCGTCATGGTTGCCCCGCGCACGCTGCAGGCGCTGGCCCGTGACCGCGTCTTCCCGGGTGGGAAGGTCAACGAACTCCTCGCTACCGGGCGGGGCGAGGCGGGCGAACCCATCAACGCCACCTACGTCTCCGTGGCGTTGGCAGCCGTGTTCGTGGCGCTTGGCGACATCGACTTCATCGCCCAGATCCTGAGCATGTTCTTCATGGTGACGTACGGCACCCTCTGTTCCGTGGCGTTCCTGGAGTACTTCGCGGGGAATCCGTCGTACCGCCCGACCTTCCGCTCCCGCTGGTACATATCGCTGATCGGCGCGGTGATGTGCGTGCTCATGATGATCCAGATGAGCGCCGTGTACGCGCTCCTCGCCATGGCGATCATGCTCGTCATCTACCTGGGGCTGAAGCGGTCGCGGCGCGGGGAACGGGATCTGGCCGCGATCCTGCAGGGGGCGATGTTCCAGCTCGTCCGCAGGCTCCAGATCATGCTCCAGAAGAACCAGAGCGCGCAGCAGGATGGCGGGTGGCGCCCGTCGTTCGTGGCGCTCACGCAGTTCGGCGACCGCCGCGTGGCCCAGTTCGACCTGCTTCGGTGGATCTCCCATCGCCACGGCTTCGGCCACTTCGTGCAGCACATGAAGGGTGAGTATGCACTGGACACGGAGCTGGCGGCCCGCGCCCAGCTCACGAAGCTGGTGAAGCGTTCCGACCTCAGCCGGGCGGGGACCTTCGTCGACACACTGATCGCGCCCTCCTTCGAGAACGCGGTCACGCAGGCGCTCCAGTACCCCGGCATCTCGGGCCTGCCCAACAACAGCATTCTGCTGGAATTCGACCAGCAGCACCCGGAGGAGATTCCGAGGCTGGAGCGGGCCATGCTCCTGGCGGCCTCATCCCGGTTCAACGTGGTAGTCCTGCGCTCCAGCACGTTCCGCTTCGGCTACCGCTCGTCGATCCATGTCTGGCTCACCCCGGAGACCCTGCCCAACGCGGCGATGATGCTGATGCTGGCCTACATCATCGTCGGTCATCCCGAATGGAGAACCGCCGAGATCCGCGTGTTCGCGTGCATCGGCACGGACGGGGATGCGCATGAAGCCGACCGGTTGTCCGCGCTCGTCGACCAGGGACGCCTGCCCATCGGGCGAAAGAACATCGAAACGCTGCCCGTCGAATCGCAGGCCAGGATCGAGTCCGAGGTGGAGTACCGGTCATCCGACGCGGATCTGGTGATCGCGGGGATTTCGGCGGAGCAGATGAAGGGGGGCAGCCTGACCGACGTTCTCCAAAGCCACAGGGCCGCGAACGACATCGTGTTCGTGCATGCCGTGGAAGAGATCGTCATCGACTGACGCCCGAGGGCATCGAACTCCCGTTCCCGATCCGCACGGTCTGAATGCGGGATTGATCCGCGATGCCTCAGAACGGCCAGAACACCGGGATCACGAGCATGACCACCGCGAATACGACGGCGGTCAGCGGCAAGCCCACGCGCAGGTAGTCGGTGAACCGGTAGCCGCCGGGTCCCATGACGAGAACGTTCGCCGGATGGGAGACGGGGCTGGCGAAGCTGGCCGACGCGGCCATCGCCGTAGCCATCATCAGAGGGTAGGGGGAGATGCCCAGGCTCTCCGCCGTGCCCAGCACGATGGGCGACATGAGGACCACCAGGGCCGCCGTCGGGATGACTTGCGTCGCTACGGAGGTAACGAGGAACAGGGCGCCCATGGCGGCGAGGGGCCCGAAGTCCCCGACCGTACGTACAACCGCTTCCGCCAGCAGCGCCGAAGCGCCCGCCTCCTGCAGCGCCACCCCCAGGGGAAGCATCCCGGCGATCAGGAAGACGGCCTGCCACTCGATGGACCGGTAGGCCTCCTCCATCGTCAGGCAGCCGAGGAGAACCATGAGGGCGGCGCCTCCCACCGCCGCGATGGAGATCGGCAGCCATCCCAACAGGACGGGCCCCAGCGTAACGGCCAGGATCAGGGCCGCAATCGGCGCCTTGCGACGCCGGGGCGGCGTCTGCACACCCTCGGTCAGCACGAGGAAGTTCGGATCCGAGGCGAGGACACGGAGGTTCTCGCGGGGTCCGTGAACGAGCAGCGCGTCGCCGGAGCGCAGCGGCATGTCGCGCAGTCCGGTTCGATGGGACCGCCCCTCGCGCCAGATCGCGAGCACCATCAGGCCGTACTTCCTGCGGAAGCTGAGCTGGCGGAGAGTTTGCCCTACGAGCCTGGTATGGGGTGAGAGGACGACCTCGGCGATCCCTATCTCCTCGGTCTCCAGAACGGAGCTCTCCTCCGTCCCTTCGGTCTCGACCTCGAGCTCCCGGAGTCCCTCCAGTGCGGACAACCCTTCGGGCCGGCCTCTGACGACCAGCAGATCCCCCGCCTGCAGGCGCTCGCCGGGCTCCGGCATCTCGATGGTGCGGCCTTCGCGGCCCACGCTGATCACCCACAGCCCCAGAGCGGCGCCCAACCCGCATTCCTTCAGCGTCTGGCCCGCCAGGAAGGAGTCGCGGGGCACCCGAACCGCAAACAGTTCGTCCTGAAGGCTGTAGAGGTCGATGTGGTCGGCGGGAGCGACAGTCAGTGCCTCGTGTGTGCCCAGGTCTTCGACCTTGTCCGGCGGACCCTGGACCAGCAGCGTGTCGGCGGGCTGAAGCGGCACATCCTGCAAGGGACTCGGCAGGGACCTCCCGTCTCGCCGGATCGCCATCACGCGAACCCCGAAACGGACGGCGAAGTCCACGTCGCGGAGCGTCCGTCCCGTCAGCTCGGAGCCGCTGGGTACACCGACCTCCGCGATTTCGAATTCGGGAGCTTCCAGCACCTTCACGCCCAGCCCCTCTTCCTCGATATCGAGCGCGGAACTCTCGCGCAGCCGGTCCAGCCGATCCATTGGCCCCTGAACGACGATCCGGTCTCCCGCCCGGAGACGGAAGTCAGGGCCGGGCGAGGGTCGGGGCCGCCCGTCACGGATGACGGTGATGGCCTGAAGTCCGGCCACGGACCCGAGCCGGATTTCACCAAGGCTCTTTCCCGCAAGCGGCGAGGCCTCGGGCAGCCTAAGGACCATGAACCGCTCGTTCAGCCCGTAGATGTCCGGCAGCACCCGTTCATCGTCTCCTTCGGGACCGTCGACCCGGATGCGGCGCTTCGGCAGCAGCCTGGGGACGGCCAGAAGAATGAAGACGAAGCCCGCCGCCATGACGAGCAGTCCCACCGGCGAGTAGTCGAAGAGCCCGAACGGCTCGAGACCCTCGTTGCTGAGCGCCTCCGCCACCAGAATGTTGGGCGGCGTGCCGATGAGGGTGGTCAAGCCACCCAGCAGGCACGCGTACGCGAGGGGCAGAAGAAGCCTCGAGGGCGGGATCCGGGTCTCTTTCGAGAGATCCATGATGACGGGGAGGAGAATCGCGGCCACGCCCACGTTGTTCATGAAGGCGGATGCCACGCCGGCGGTCGCCATGATGACCAGGATGATGCGGGTCTCGCTTCCGCCCGCAAAGCGTATGACCTGGCGCCCGACCAGGTTGGCTATGCCGGTGTGGGCGAGTCCCCCGCTCAGCACGAAGACGGCCCAGACGGTCACGACGGCCGGATTGGAGAACCCGGCGAGCGCCGCGGCCGGTTCGATGAGCCCGGTCACGGCGAGGAACACGAGCGTGAGGAGCGCGACCAGGTCCATTCGGAGTCGCCCGTGCATGAAGAGGACGACATCCACCACCAGAACCGCCAGAACGAGAACGAGGTCCACCGTCACCAACCGGACCTCCCGGACGGCGAATCCAGGCTCAAGCGGAACCGTAAAGTCGTGATCGGCATTCCTTCGTTCCGGACCGATGTCGATAGCAGCCGTGTAGACGGTACCGTTTCCACAGGATGACAACCATGGCGCCCCTGCTGCAAACAGTTCCCATCCTGGTCGCCGCCTTTGGTGGCGGCGGGACGATGCCGGCAGCCGCGCCTTCTCCGCAAGAGGCTCCGGCGAGCGGGTCTCCGGTGTTCTCGCTGTCGGGAGACCACCGCACCCGCTACGAGCGCCTGAGCAACCAGTTCCGTGCCGGTCTCGACGGCGTCGCCCGCGCGCTGATGCTCCGCACTCGGGTCTCTGCGGGGCTGGATGCGGGACACTTCAGGCTGCGGGCCGAGCTGCAGGACTCGCGGTCATATCTGGCGGACTCCGTAGCGGCCGTCACGACCTCCATGGTGAACCCGCTGGAGTTGCTGCAGGCCCACATCGAGATCCCGCTCGGTGACCGTTCCGGGCGTGGGAGCCGGAGCGTCCTGCGCGCGGGACGGATCACCATGGACATCGGCAGCCGACGCCTGATCTCGCGCAACCGCTTCCGCAACACGTCCGACGGCTTCACCGGGGTCGAGTGGCACTGGACAGGTCCGAACGACGGCCAGGTGCGCACGTTCTACACCCTGCCGGTAGAGCGAAGGGTTTCCGGCAACATCCTCGACAACGGTCCGCGTCTCGACAAGGAATGGAGCAACGTACGACTCTGGGGCGTTCATTTCTCGCGCCCGCGCCTTCCCTGGGGCGACCCGGGGGAGGTCTACTACTATGGCCTGGACGAGGCGGATGCTCCCGGGCTGTCCACCGCCGACCGGCATCTTCACACCATCGGGGTCCGCTTCCATCGTCCCGCAACCATCGCCGGCTTCGACTACGAAATCGAGTCCGCGTTACAGTTCGGCCGATCCCGCGCCTCGAGGGCCGCGGCCGCGGATCTGACTCACGTCGCCCATCTTCAGCACATCGGCGCAGGATATACATTCGCAGTGCCCGGCACGCCCCGGTTGCAGCTTCAGTTCGACCATGCCAGCGGCGACCGCGATCCGGCGGACGGCCGAAACAACCGCTTCAGCAGCCTCTACGGGTCGCGCTCGTTCGAACACGGACCCAGCGGCATTCACGGCGCCTTCGCCCGCGCCAACGTGACAACCCCCGGCATCCGACTGACGCTGGCGCCCCGGTCGGACCTCAACGTGATGGGCGCCGCGCGCGGCTACTGGCTGGCGTCCGCCGCAGACGAGTGGACGACGACGGGCATTGGCAACACCGGGGGAGCGTCCGTCCGGCACGTCGGCACCCTGTGGGAGTTCATCGGCGGGTGGGAGCTGGATGCGGCCCGCTTACGTCTGGAGGCGGGTCTGGTGCGACTCACCGCGGGCGCGCTGATGAAGAACGCGGGCAAGGGGAACGCGACCTACACCTTCGCACAGACCATGCTGTCATTCTGAGCACCAGGGATCCTAACTGGGCCAGAAGAGCGGAATGAAGAGCGTGGCCGTAACGAGCAGGATGAGGTTGAGCAGGCCGCCCACCTTCACGAAGTCCATGAAGCGATATCCGCCCGGCCCGTAGATCATGACGTTCGTCTGGTACCCGAATGGCGTCACGAAGGAGGCCGACGCCCCGAACATGACCGCGATGAGCAGCGCGTACGGGTTCACGCCGCCCTGCGTGGCGGCCAAGATCGCGACCGGGGTGAGCATCACGGCCGTCGCCGCGTTAGAGACCACGGCGGTCATCACGGCGGTCAACAGATAGAAGGCCGCGATCAGTCCGATCTCTCCCAGCGGCGACGAGAGGGTCACCACCCATCCCGCGATCAGCTCCGCCGCCCCGGTGGTTTCGAGCGCCACGCCGAGCGGAATGAGCCCGGCCAGCACGAAGATGACCAGCCACTCCACCTCCCCGTAGATCTCCTCGATGTGCACGCAGCGCGTGAACACCATCAGGACCATGCCGGTGAGCGCGGCCGTCATGATGTCGAGCACGCCGAAGCTGGCGCTGAGCACGACGCCGGCCATGATCGCCGCGGCTACGCCGGCCCGTGGCCTGTTCCCCGCGTCCGCCTTCACTTCCGCCAGCGGGACGAACCCGGGATCGTCGGCGAGGCGCTGGAGCGCGGTCGCCGTTCCCCGCACCAGAAGCAGATCGCCGACGCGGAACGAGATCCCCGCCAGCCTTTCCTGGACGGTGACACCGTGCTGCTGGATGGCGATCACCGCCGCATCGAAGCGCTGGGCGAAGTTCAGATCGCGGAGGGTCCGGCCCACAAGACTCGAGCCCGGCGCCACGAGGATCTCGACCAGCCGGCCGCGCCCGCCCGCCTGTTCGAGTTCATGCTCCTTCTGCTCCCTCGGGGTATCGAGCCGCTGCCGGCGCGCGAGATCGAGGAGGCGCTCGGCGGGCCCCTGCACGTACAGGATGTCGCCCGGCCGTATGTGGCGGTCTCCGTGCGGCGCGGTGATCTCCTGGTCGCCCCTTTCGATGTCCAGCACCGTGACGCCATAGCGTTCGCCCCACCTCAACTGGGCCAGCGAGCGGCCGTTCGCGGGCGAATCCTCCGGGACGTGCAGTTCCGTGACGAAGCGGCGGACGTCGTACTTGGCAGACAGGTCCGGCGGCCGAAAGCGCCGCGGCAGCAGCACCCGGCCGGCGGTGAACAGATACAGCAGACCCACAGCCAGACTGATCAGCCCCAGCGGGGTGATCGAAAACATGCCGAGGGCGTCGTACCCGCGCCTCATCGCCTCGCCGTGCACGACCAGGTTGGTGGTGGTGCCCATCAAGGTGACCGTCCCCCCGAGAATCGAGACGAAGGAGAGCGGCATCAGATACCGCGAGGCCGGCTCCTTGGCCTGTTCGGCGAGCGCGAGGAACACGGGCATGAACACCAGCACAACTGCGGTGGTCATGAGAAAGGGGGAGAGGAACGCGCAGATGAGGCAGAGGACGAGCATGCGCGCGTACTTGCCGCCAAGGGGAGCGGTGCGCGCCCAGGCCCCGATGGCCGACACCAGGCCGGTCTTGCGGAGCCCCAGGCCGAGCACGAGCATCGAGCCGACCGTCACGGTCGCGCGGCTGGACAAACCCGATACCGCTTCGGCCGGCGTGACGATGCCGCTCAGCAGGAGAACGACCGGGACCGCGATGGCCACCTGGTCCACCCGGATCCGGTCGAGGGCGAACAGGACGAGCGCCGCCAGGGTGAGCGCGAGCACGAATGCGATGTCGAGCGTCATGTCGCGTAGCTGCCTCTCACCTGTCGCGGCGCCAGTTCGCAGCTGTGCCGGCGCTTCTTCACGGCCGAGTATGGCCCGCCGCGGGCACCACACCGTACCTTGAACCCGGATTGGCGCGAACCCCGGAGGTTGCGATGAAACACCTTTTCCCGCCCCATGTTCATCCCGCTCGCAGGCTGGTCGTCCCGGGCCTGCTCGCTCTGGCTCTGTCACTACCGTTGGTGACAGTCTCCCCGGCAGCAGCCCAATCGGGCGATGTGCGCATCGTCCAGACGAATTCGGCCGGCGACAACGTGCACATCATCGACCCGGTCACGAACGAGGTCGTGCAGATCATCGAGGGGGTCCCGAAGGCGCACGGCGTTGCGGCGCAGGCGGACGGGAGCGTCCTCTATTTCAGCAACGAGATCCACCGCACGCTGGACATCGTGCCGACGGACGTCATGAAGGTCACGGAGCAGATCCCACTCTCCGGACGGCCGCACAACATCGCCATCAGCAACGACGGTCGCACGGTGTACGCCGCGATCATTCAGGACTGCAGTTGCGTGGAAGTGGTGGACCTCGAGAAGGGCGAAGTGGTGAAGTCGATCGCGACGCTGGGGACGGTGCACAACGTGTTCATGTCGCCCGACGGGCGGCACGTCGCGGCGGGGATGATCGGCGCCCGCACCCTGACCATCATAGACACCTCGATCGACGAGGCGATCTGGTCGCTCCATTTCAGCGGGCGCACCACGGGCGGCTACGCGGACGGAGGAGTGCGGCCCATGGCGTTCGAGACGCATCCGGACGGTTCGACCTGGCGTCTGTTCATCCAGATCTCCAACTATCACGGCGTTTACGTGGTGGATTTCGCGCAGCGGAAGGTGGTGCAGAAGCTGGACATGCCGAGCCTCCCGATTTCGCGCGTGACCAACGACGCGCTGCAGGGATCGCCGGGCCACGGCCTCGCGGTCTCGCCGGACGGGCGCCAGCTCTGGTCGACGAGCAAGCCCAACGGGTACGTCTACGCGTGGTCGCTCCCTGATCTCGAGTACCTTGGGGGCGTCGAGGTCGGCCACATCCCCGACTGGCTGACGATGACGCCCGACAGCCGCTACCTGTACGTGGCCAACGCCGGATCGAACGACGTTTCGGTCGTCGATACGCAGGAGATGAAGGAGATCGCGCGCATTCCGGTGGGCCAGGTGCCGAAACGCAACAAGACGGTGGTGTTCCCGTGAGCGGCGGCGGGCGGTCCAGTGCGGATGTATCGTCGCCCGATTGCGGCCGGGGTCGGATCCGCGCACTGCTGGCGGGCAAGATCCTCGGGCGGTCCGGCTTGGCGCTTGCCATCGCACTCGTCGCGTCGGTTGCCGGCGCCGGCGAGGTCGCGGGCCAGACGCCGCTGAGCTTCGAGGACTACCGCGCAACGGTCGAGCCGATCTTCCTGGCCGACCGCGGCGGATGGGGGCCGGGACGCGCGCCGTGCGCCACCTGCCACGTCGAGCAGGGCACGCCCCTGCGCCTGCAGCAGCTGCGCGAGACCGCCGAGGGAGAGGTCTACTGGTCGGAAGAGGATTCCCGCAGGAACTTCGAGGTCGTCTCCCGCCTGGTCACCCCCGGGGACCCGGACCGCAGCCGGCTCCTCAGGCAGCCCCTCGCGGAGTCGGCGGGCGGTTCGCCAATCCATGTGGGCGGGAAATTCTTCGAATCGAAGGATGACCCGGAGTGGCGCGCGATGGCCGACTGGGTCGCGGCGGCGGATCGGGTCGAAGCCACCTTCGGACCGCGTCTGGACGCCGACTTTTTCCGTGACTGCGTGCAACGCGTCTTCCTCGACAAGCGCCCGGGCGACGTGGAGTGCGTCCACTGCCACGCTTCCGGCGTGCGCGGCTTCGCCCCGCCCGTCCCCGAGGGCCGCGACTTCTGGAACGAGGAGGAGACGCGGCGCAACTACGCGCTCGCGCGCCGTTACGTGGAGCCCGGCGAGCCGATGATGAGCCGGCTCTTGACGCATCCGCTGGCGCCCTCCGCGGGAGGAGACTACTTCCACGGCGGCCCCCGCCGCTGGGCATCGACGGAAGATCCCGAGTGGCAGATGCTGGCCGCCTGGGTGCGCGGCGAAACGCCCGCGTGCGTGGTCGGCGAGGGCGATCGCTGACGCGCCCAAGGCAAACCCTTACGTAACGGCAGGGTTGCAAGGTCCGCCCTGTTTACGTTGCAGATAAGGACATGTAACTGTTGTGTGCGGGATCGCTTGCGTCCGGTACCGGGATCGGATCAATTCCGGTTCCGCACCACCCCGCGCCAACCTTACCCCGAGCCAGGGTGCCTCCATGAAGCGCTGCATCGGTAGCTTCCGCTCGATTTCGGCGAACGCTGACAGTCCCGTTCGCGGCCACGCGACCCTCGTCCCGGCAGTCGCGATCCTCGCCTTGGCGATTCCGGTCCTCACGAACATCGCTGCGCCCGAGCACCTGGCCGCCCAGCAGCCCATGGGCATGTACTCGGGCCCCACGGTCCTGCGCGCCGCGCGCCTGCTGGATGTGGAAACGGGCGAGATGCACCGGGACGCCGTGGTGGTCGTCGAGGACGGGCTCATCACCGCCGTGAATCCGGCGTCCGTCCCCGACGTCATGCACGACATGGACCTGGGCGACGTCACGCTGCTGCCGGGCCTGATCGACACCCACACCCATCTCGCCATGCAGATCAGCGCGACCTCCTTCACGGACGCCGTGACCCGGACGGAGGCGCACGCAGCCTACAACGCGGTCAAGTACGGGGACATCACCCTGCGCGCGGGGTTCACCACGGTACGCGACTATGGCGGCGACGTGACCGTCGAACTCGGGCGGGCGGTGGAACGTGGCGACATCATCGCGCCCCGCGTGATCCCGTCGCGCAACCCCCTGGGCATCACCGGGGGCCACTGCGACGTCACGGGCTTCGCGCCCGGCATCCGCGAGGGCGGCCCGGAGGAGGGCATCGCGGACGGACCCTGGGAGGTGGTCGAGGCGGTCCGCTACCAGATCAAGCACGGCGCCCAGGTGATCAAGACCTGCGCCACCGCCGGCGTCCTGTCGATGGAAGGCCCGGTGGGCGCCCAGCAGTACACGCTGGAGGAGCTGACCGCCATGGTCGAGGAGGCGGCCCGTCACGGGATCAAGGTCGCCGCGCACGCGCACGGCCCGGAGGGCATCCTGGCCGCGGTCCAGGCTGGCGTGGCGTCCATCGAGCACGGGTCGATCCTCACCGACGAGATCATGGACCTGATGATCGAGAAGGGGACCTACCTGGTACCGACGACCTACCTGGTCGACCGGATCGCTCTCGACCAGTTGCCGCCCCTGGTGCGTGCCAAGGCAGAGGAGATCACCCCGCTCGCGCGCCAGAGCCTGCAGCGGGCCATCGACCGCGGCGTCCCGATCGCCTTCGGTACGGACGCGGCGGTCTTCCCGCACGGCGAGAACGCCGGCGAGTTCGGCATCTATGTCGGGATGGGGATGAGCGAACTGGACGCCCTCCGCACCGCGACCATCCATGCCGCCGATCTGCTCGACACCCCCGACCGGGGCCGCTTGGCCGCGGGCATGCTCGCGGACATCATCGCCGTGCCCGGCAATCCGCTCGACGACATCGATGTGACGAAGGATGTTCGGTTCGTGATGCTCGGCGGGCGGGTGATCAAGCATGTCGTCGGCGGGCGCGACATGCACTCGATGGGACGATGAGCCGGTGAGTGATGGTCTCCCTCCACGATGAGCTTCGCGCCGGCGTCCGGTCGCTCTGCGCGCGCTTCGACAACGATTACTGGCGGGCCTCGGACGAAGCCCGCGCGTACCCGCACGAGTTCGTCGACGCGCTGACCGAGGCCGGATACCTGGCGTGCCTCATCCCCGAGGAGTACGGGGGGATGGGGCTCGGCATCCGGGAGGCGAGCGTCATCCTGGAGGAAATCAACCGCTCCGGCGCCAACTCCGCCGCCTGCCACGCGCAGATGTACACGATGGGCACCGTGCTGCGGCACGGCTCGGAGGAGCAGAAGCGGCGTTTTCTGCCGGGGATCGCTTCCGGCGAACTTCGGCTGCAGGCCTTCGCCGTGACCGAGCCGGATGCCGGCTCCGACACCACCCGCATCCGCACCTTCGCCGAGAGGCGAGGGCCCAAGTATGTCGTCACGGGACAGAAGGTCTTCATCTCGCGGGTGCGCCAGTCCGATCTCATGATCCTGCTGGCGCGCACCACGCCGCTGGACGAAGTGGAGAAGCGCACCGGTGGCCTCTCGGCGTTCATCGTGGACCTGCGCGACGCCGGGGACGCGCTCCGGGTGAAACCCATCGACACCATGATCAACCACGAGAGCTGCGAGGTCTTCTTCGATGGCGTCGAGGTGCCGGCCGGGAATCGGATCGGAGAGGAGGGCCGGGGCTTCCGATACATCATGTCGGGGATGAACGCGGAGCGCATCCTGCTGGCATCAGAGTCGGTGGGGGACGGGCTCTACTTCGTGGACCGGGCATCGGAGTACGCCCGCTCCCGGCACGTCTTCGACCGGCCCATCGGAGCGAATCAGGGCGTGCAGTTCCCGATCGCCGACGCGTACATGGACGTGCGCGCGGCAGCCGCGGTCCGGGACCAGGCGGCCCGGGACTTCGACGAGGGCGAGACCCGTGGCGACGGCCCCAACATGGCCAAATACCTCGCCTCGCGCGCGGCCTGGAAGGCGGCCAACGCAGCCATGGACGCCTTCGGCGGCTGGGGGATGGCGGCCGAATACGGAATCGAGCGCAAGTTCCGCGAGGCCCGCCTCTACCTGATCGCCCCGGTCGCGAACAACCTCGTGCTCAGCCATGTGGCGACCCACCTGCTGGGCATGCCGAGATCGTTCTAGAGGATGCGAACGATGAACGACGGAGCAGGCGCAACGGAAGGGCCAGGGATGGCCGGGCATTCCCATGCGCGGCTTGGCTGCCGCTCGATCCTGTTCGTTCCGGGATACCGTCCGGACCGCTTCGGCAAGGCGCTGGCGGCCGGGGCGGACGCCGTGTGCATCGATCTGGAGGACGCGGTGCCTCCGCAGCGGAAGGTGGTGGCGCGTGAAGCGGCCGTGCGCTTCCTGGCAGAGCGGGCGGCCGGAAGGGCCCGGAGCGCTGGCGGCCCGCCCCACCTCATCATTCGCATCAACGACCCCGAAACGAACCTGGGGCAAGCGGACGCGGAAGCGCTCCGCGGCGTTCGTCAACCCGACGCGTTCATGATCCCCAAAGTCAGAACCGCAGCAGGAGTACGCCGCGCAGCTCGGCTTCTCCACGATGGTGCGCCGCTGTTTGCCCTCATCGAAACGGCGCTCGGACTCGAGAAGGCGGCGGACATCGGGCAGGCGTCGCCGGCCGTCGCCGGGCTGGTTTTCGGCGGCTTCGACCTGGCCCTCGAACTGCGCGCCGACCCCAGCTGGGAGCCGCTTCTCTACGCGCGCTCGCGCATAGTGCACGCCGCCGCGTTGAGCGGACTGGACGCCATCGACATGCCGTCGGTCGATTTCGGTGAGATGAGGCGCCTGCGTGAGGAGGCCGGCAGGGTTCGTCTCCTGGGATTCGCGGGAAAGATGGCCATCCATCCGGTGCAGCTTCCGGTCATTCACGAGGTGTTCACCCCTTCGGAACTCGAGGTCGAGCGAGCTCTCCGCATTCTGGACGCGGACAGGGAGGCGGGCGGAGGCGCGGTCGCGCTCGAGGGCCGCATGGTGGACCGGCCGGTCGCCGAGGTGGCGCGGCGCGTGCTGGCCCGTGCGCGCGCGGCCGCCAGCCGAGAGGCACGCAAGTGAAGGAATCAGCGGTGCCGACCGAAGGTGAGAGGCGCACGCGGGTGCACACCGACATTCTCGCGCCCGGGCCGGCCCAGGCCATGCTCGGTCTGCTCGACCGCGATCCGCGCGCCATCTCGGAGGGCGGTCGCCTCCCGCTGGGATGGCACTGGCTCTATTTCAGACAGCCCTGCCGTGCTTCCCGTCTGGCGCGCGACGGACACGAGGTGCGGGGGGACTTCATGCCCGACATCGACCTGCCCCGGCGCATGTGGGCGGGCGGAACGCTCCGGTCGCTGCGGCCGGTTGCCCTCGGTGAGCGGGCCGAACTCAGATCGGAGATCGTGAGCATCACCGAGAAGCGGGGGCGGAGCGGCCGGCTCGTGTTCGTGACCGTGGGCCACACGGTCCTGCAGGGGAATCGCCGGTGCGTGGAGGAGGAGCAGGTGATCGTCTACCGGGAGGCCGCGCCTCGCCCGGCTGCTGCGACCGCCCGGCCTCAGGCCGCCCGGCAGAAGGCGGTCGCACCCGGCAGAGGAGGCGGTACAGCCGTTGCGGCGGGCGCCGACGATATGGCGAGCGGCAGCGGGGGGCGTGTCGATCTGGCCCCCGAATGGACCGGGACCTTCCTCCCCACCACGGTCACCCTCTTCCAGTTCTCGGCCCTGACCTACAACGGCCACCGCATCCACTACGACCATCCCTACGTCACGCAGCAGGAAGGCTATCCCGGGCTCCTGGTGCATGGACCGCTGACCGCGCTTCTCCTCCTGGATGCCGCCCAGCGACACAGCCCGCGCCGGGTGAGACAGTTCCGCTACCGGGCGCTGGCGCCGCTCTTCGTGGACCAGCCGATCGCGCTTGCGGGCCACGGGCCACCCGCCGGCGCGGACGGATCCGGTCCACAGCAGGAGCGCATCGTGGAGGCGCTCGCCCCGTCCGGCGCGGTCGCGATGCGCGGGTGGGTGACCAGGACTAGTGCTTCGAGGCCAGCAGAATGAGCATCCGCTGATATCCATATGCTACTCTTGGATTATCGAACGCCAGCGCTTGCGCTGCGACACCATCGGGATATCTATTGTATATTCCTACCGCAAAGGAGATCATCATGGGTGCCCGATCACACATCGCCAAGTGGGGGAGCAGCCTCGCCATCCGCATTCCCAAGCCCGTCGCGGAGCAATGGGGCGTCCGCGAGGGTTCGAGGATCGATATGGTGCCGCACGGCGACCAGCTCGTAATGAGCAAGAGAGCCTACGATCTGACCGAGCTGCTAGCCCGAATGTCGCCGGAGACGCTCCACGGGGAAATCGATACCGGACCTGCGCAGGGTAGAGAGGAGTGGTAGACGGTCCACACCCGCCGGACACCGGGGACATCGTCTGGCTCGCCTTCACCCCCCAGGTGGGTCACGAGCAGGCCGGGCGCCGTCCGGCGCTGGTGCTCAGCCCCAGGGACTACAACGGCAGGAGTGGTTTGGCGCTCTTCTGTCCGATCACATCCAGCCGGAAGGGTTATCCCTTCGAAGTCGTGCTGCCGGCGACGGGCAAGGTCACCGGTGTGGTCTTGGCGGACCAGATCAAGAGCCTGGACTGGCGAGCCAGGCGAGCCCGATTCGCATGCAGAGCCTCATCCACGGCCCTGAGCGAGGTACTGGCCAAGCTCTCGGTTCTTCTGAGCCCGCCGTGAGCAGTCGCCGGATTGCGTCCGACGCGTTGATGGTCTCCAAATGACCGTCGCCCCTCCTTACTGCAGCCCGATCCCCAGCGCGACCCAGATCGCCACCATGCCGATGGCGACCAGCCCCAGGTAGAGGGGCCCCACGTAGCGGATCCAGTCCTCGTAGCGAATCTTCGCGGACGCCAGGATCGCCATCAGCGCCCCGTTGGTGGGGGTGAGCAGCTCGCACAGCCCGGCGCCGTACTGGTATGCGAGCACGGTCACCTGGCGCGACATGCCGAGCAGGTCGGAGAGGGGCACCAGCACCGGCATGGTCAGCACGGCCTGCCCGCTCACGCTGGGGACCGGCACATGGATCGCCGCCTGGGCCGCCACCATCCCGAAGGCGGACGCCAGTACCGGCAGCCCCTCCAGGGGCGTGAACAGCCCGTGCACGATGGTGTCCACGACACGGCCGTCCTGCAGCACCACGTAGATGGCGCGCGCGAAACCGATCAGCAGGGCGGCGAAGGTCATCTCGCGGAAGCCGCGCAGGTAGGCCTCGGTGGTACCGGCCACGCCGAGCCCCGCCAGAACGCCCACGATCACGCCCATGATGAAGAAGGCCGCCGAGAGCTCGTTGAACCCCCAGCCCCACAACAGCATGCCGATGACCGCCAGCCCGAAGGCAGATCCCACCAACGCGAAGATCCCCCAGTCCGAGGCGCGTACGCCTTCGCCTTCATCGCCGCCCTCCGCCGGCTCCTCCATCCCGGCCCCGGCCCCATCCCCGGCCTGACCTCGATCCCGCGTCCGGTGCGCATAGCGCATGGTCATCGCAATCCAGAACCCGAGCGCGATCAGCAGAAACACGATCCGGAACAGCGCGCCCGAGGCCAGCGGCAGCTCCGCAAGCTGTTGCGCGATCGCCACCTGGAAGGGGTTGATGGGGCTGAAAGCGGAACCCACGAACGCGGCCCCCGCGCTCATCGCCACCGCCACCATCGCGTTGAAGCCGAGCCGGCGCGTGAGGATCAGCAGCACCGGAATCAGCGGAATGATCTCCTCCTGCAGGTTCTGGACGACGCCGCCTATGGCGAAGGGAACGGCCACCACCGGGATGATGAGCAGATCCCGTCCCTGCAGCGCCCGGGTCAGCGACGTCACGCCCCGCCGGAGCGCGCCGGTCGCGTCCACGACCGTGAAGGCGCCGCCGATCAGGAAAACGAGGAAGATGATGTCGGCCGCGTCGATCATTCCGCGCGGCAGCGCGACCATGGCCTCGAAGAGGTTCACCGGATTGGGCTCGACCTCCTCGTATGTTCCCGCGACGACCACGACGCGCCCGGTCGCCTCGTCGTCTCGGCGCTCGTACTCGCCGGCGGGCAGCAGATAGCTCGCGGCGGCGGCAAGAATCACGCCGGCCGTCAGCAGCACCAGGGGATGGGGGACGCGAAGCTTCATCGCCTATCTCCCTTCCATCCACTGCACCAGCGCATCCTGCGCGACGATCAGCACATGGCCCTGTCCCGGAAGGATGTCGAGCGTGACCTCCGCTCCCGCGTCCTGCAGGCGCTCCGCCGTGGTCTCCGATCCCTCGACCCAGCGGGCGTCGCCCTCGCCCACCATCATCCAGACGGGCACCCCGGCCAGCGATTCCAGCGATTCCTCGCCCGCGTAGCGCCCCGGCATCGCGATGATGCCTCCGACACGGTCCGGTACCGCAAGCGCCGCGTGGAAGACCCCGATCCCGCCCGCGGACGCGCCCGTCATGACGATGTCGGCGGACGCACCCGCGAAGTTCTCGTCGATCCAGCCCATCACGGCGGACATGACGGCCGTTGCGTCCTCATCCAGATCCGGGCCGTAGGTCTCCACGCCGACGACCGCGTATCCCACCGCCGGCGCCGCCTGGTCCCAGTACGAATCGATCAGTCCCAGCAAGAGGCTCGCATCGCCCGCGCCCCACGGGAACGCCACCACGACGCCCATTGGAGCCACCTCCGGGCGCACGACGGCGATGCTCACGTCGGACCCCGACTCCATCGGCAGCCGGATCCACTCCGGAAACTGCGGTAGCTCGGGCGCGATGCCGTTGTCGGCTCCGCAGGCGAGGGCAAGCGTGACGAGGGACGCCGCGAGAGCCCCGGCACGCGGAACCGTGCGGGGCTGGACCGGCTGAAGCTGGCCCGTGCGGGCCCGGCCCGGCCCGGTCATCGGCTCCCCCGGTCCCAGTAGCCCACAGGCCGGTTGTCCATCCGCCAGGCGTCCGGGTCGACCCACCAGTGCTCCCCGTACGGCTCCCGGCCGGGCCACACTTCGTCGAGCGTGAGCGCGTCCCGCACGATGCCCCCCTGCACCACGTACATGATGTCGGTGGTGTTGCGGATGTCGTCCAGCGGGTTCGAGTTGAGCACCAGCAGATCCGCGAGCTTGCCTTCCTCGATCGAGCCGATGTCCGCCTCGGCGCCCAGGAACACCGCGCCGTGCAGGCTCGCGACCTCGAGCGCGGTCATCGGGTCCGTGGCCGACTCGACCATCCAGATCTCCCAGTGGGAACCGATGCCATGGGCCTGCCCGTGCGATCCGATCGCGCCCCAGCCGCCCGCCTCGATCACGTCCATCATCCCCAGGGCGATGAGCGGGAAGCTGTAGTCAGTGTCGGGACGCTCCCAGCGCCGGCGCATGTGGGGGATGACCTGGCGCCAGGGCAGCCATTCGCGCTGCTTCGGGTCAAGCCAGACCTCGCTCTCCGCGAAGAAGAACTCCTCGTTCCAGGGCCCGATCCCGCCCACGATGAAGGTGGGCGAGTAGATGGCGCCCGTCTCGCCCAGGAAACGGCTGAGATCGCGGTACATGGGCAGGTAGGTCATGGGATGCTCGAACGCCGTCTGGCCATCCATGATCATGCCGATGGTGTACGGGGTGTCGTTGTTCTCGGAGGTGACCATCAGCCCCTTCCGGCGGGCGATGTCCGACACCCACTGGCGCTGGTCGCGGCGGGGCTGCAGGTACTGCTTGAGTGCGGTGGCGCCCCACGATGCCAGGCGGTTGATGTTCTGCTCGGCGACCTCGTAGCTGGTCAGGTCGTTCTGGCGGGCGGCGTCGCCGCGGTAGAGGGGATCGCCGGTGGAGTAGGTCCGCGGTCCCACCACTTCGCCAGCCCGGATCAGCTCCGCGCTGGCGAAGACGTTCTGCGACCACATCGAGTTGTCGAGGTTGGTCGTGACCCCGTAGGCGAGATAGATGGCCGACTCGAAGTCGCGCCTGGGGATGAGCCCCTTGTGCTCGCGGTAGTGGTGTGCGTGCATGTCGATGAAGCCGGGGACGATGGTCTTCCCGGTCATGTCCATGGTCCGGTCGGCCCCGGAGACGTCGCAATCGCCGACGCAGGCGATGCGGCTGCCCTCGATGAGCACCGTGCCGCTCTCGTGCACGGCGCGCTCGTCGAGGGTGACGACGCGCGCGTTCGTCAGGGCGAGGGTGCCGGAGGGGATGCGCCGATCGACGCTGAGGCGGATGGCCATGGTGTCGGTGGCCGCTGTCGCTACGTCGTGCACGAAGAAGGACTGGCCGCTCCCGAATTCCAGCCGGTCGTTGTCGAGCCAACGCGGAAAGAGGCCTCCTTCGGTGGTCAGCCGCGTGACCGGGACGGGGGCGCCGGTCTTTTCGAGCGCCACCGGCCCTCCTCCCGCGCCACCCGGTGGCAGCGGGGCCCAGAAGACGTTGTCGCCCTCCTGAAAGGCCACCCGGTCGCCGCCGGGCGACACGACGAACTCGTCGCCGTAGGGGATGGTGGCGTGCACGCGCGGGCCGGAGCCGTCCGGCGCGATCGACATTAGGGCGGTGACGTTGTCGCCGTCTTCCGCCTCGTGTCCCGCGGGGAAATGGATGCGCCCCTCGGGCCCGAAGGAAGCGCGCGTGATCTGGCGCCTGTTGCCGAGCAGCCCGCCGGCGCCGCTGGGGATGGTGGTGATGCGCTCCTGCGCACCTCCCGCCGTGGCGACGCGCCAGAGCTCCCAATACGGGTTCTGGGTCGCGGACCGGGCCCGGGAGGCCGCACCGCTCCCCCGGGTCACCACGATCTCGGAGCCGTCGGGCGCCCACACCGGATGCACGTACTCCGAGGGTGAGGTGGTCAGCTGCTCGGGGGCGCCGCCGCCGGACGGTATCTTCCAGACATGGCCGCCCTCTCCCCCCTCCCAGGTGGTGTAGGCCACCCACCGGCCATCCGGCGACCAGGCTGGCGAGTACTCGAAGGGGCCGTCCCCGGACGTGAGCCGGGTGGGGGCGCCCCCTCCGGCCGGCGCGAGCCAGATCCTCCCCACGGCTTGGAAGGCGACGCGCGAGCCATCCGGCGAGAGGGCGTACCAGCGGAGCATCTTCGCATCGAAGGGCCCGTCGTCGATGCGGAAGTTCGCGCGCGTCATCTCCGAGACGGTGCGTTGTACGCGGGCCGAGAAGGGCACGGTGGTCACGTCCCCGCTGGCCACCTCCAGCCTGTGGATCTTCCCTCCCTGGGTGATGACGATGCCGGAGCCGTCCGCCGTCCAGCCGTAGCCGGGCAGGATGCGGAGCGTCTTGATGCCCTCCGCGTTGTCGACCGTGATCGGGTCCATCGCCACGTGCTCGCGTCCCGTGTCCAGATCCCGGATCCAGAGCGCGGTGCGCGGCCCGAAGGTGTGGCCCCGGTAGGAGATGGTGCCCCCCGCGATACGCCGCGCGAAGGCCAGGTGGCGGCCGTCGGGGGAGATCTCGGCGGCGTACGCGCTCCCGCTCGAGGCGCGCACCTGCTGGGCCGCAGTGCCGCTGGTGATGTTGACGATCTCGCCGCTCGCCAGATCCTTGCGCCGCACCTGCCAGTGGCCCGCGAGGGCGTCGCGGCCCTGGAGCCCGGACGGCCCGGTGTAGACATGGAAGTAGAGGTAGCGGCCGTCGCTCGAGGGCGAGGGCCAGGCGGCCTGGGGCTGGTCGCCCACGACCTCAAGCCCGCCGCCGCCGTCCCGGTGGTACATCCAGATGCCCCCGCCGCCGCCGCCCGGCGTGGTGTTCTGGCGGCGCACGAAAATGTAGTTGCCGTCCGCCGACCACGCCGGCTCCACCGCCCGTATGGCGCCATCGACGAATACCGGGCGCGGGTTCGACCCGTCCGCGTCCATGACCCACAGGTTGTTCTGCCCCTCCCGGTCGCTTATGAAGGCGATCGTCGACCCGTCGGGCGAATACCGGGGGTGGTAGTGGGTGGCCACCCCCGTGCCCCCGGTGAGCAGCTCGGCCTCGCCCCCGCCATCCGCCGGAACGCGGTAGACATGGCCCAGCAGATCGAAGGCGATCCAGCGGCCATCGGGCGAGATGTCCATCGACATCCACGTCCCTTCTTCCGTGGTGAAGTCGATGTCGCGGGTCTCGCCCCGGGCCAGGGTCACGTCCCATTCATCGTCATCCCCGCCCCCGGCTTCCTGGGCAGCGAGAGAAACGCCGGGCACCAGGACCGCGACGAGGATGACCGCGAGCCCGGCAGGACCACGCCGGGCTGCCCGCGAAGCGGCCACGCCGGTGAACGACGATCGGATCGTGGGAAAAGGACGGATGGGGCGCATGGATGTTCTCCCGGGGTCGAGGAGTCGCGTTCTTCACCAGCGGCGAGCCTGAGGCTCTCCACCCCGCGTGGGGGGTGGCACCTCTGGAGATAGAGCGCGGGCAGCTTCCCGAGCAAGGTGGATCCGTGTGCCTACTCCCTCCCGCGCCGGCGCCGAAGCGACGCCCGCCGCTGCCGGTAGCTCGCGTACGCCCCGGGATGGTCCTCGGTGGCGCGCGCGGGCTCGGAGAAGGCGGTCAGGTGCAGTGCCGTCTCCTGATGGACCAGCGCCCCCGCGATCGCGCCCCTCGCCACGATCCCGACGTCATGCCCCAGCGCGACGGCCGGGTGAATGTCGAACGCCCCTTCCCGCAGACGGTCCACGAAGGCGCGCGCGTCCTCCGGCTTTGCAGCCCCGTCTCGAGCCGGCGGCCGCTCCATCGCGTCGATGGCGTAGCTGCGCACCAGCTTGGGGAAGAAGGCCGCGAATGTCTCGTGCCTGTCGAAGAGATCCATGCCGAACTGGCGCGGACCGGTGACGAAGATGGCCCCGACCTGACCGGACTCCAGGGACAGCTTCTCGACGTATTCGTCCAGCGTGCCCTCATGGCGCTCGTAGATCGCGCTCATCGCCTCGGTGGGCGAGTGCGCCTCCATGCGGGCGGCCTTCTCGCTGAGGTCGTCCCACACCGCGCCCTGGTCGGAGCGCCGCGTCCCGCTGGTGCGCATCGATTCCTGCACGCCGCGGAGTCTCGCCGCGCGCCCGCGGCTGTACTGCACCCGCTCGGTCACCGCGAAGTCGGGCCGGCTGTAGCTCCAGCGCCCGGCCTCCACGCACGACACCGGAATGGTTGTGGTGCGCTTGGCCGGCACCAGCAGCGTGAGGTTCGCGATGCGGTTCTGCTTGGCGCCCACCAGCTCCTCGCCGTCGACGATGAGCACGTCGGAGTCGGACCGGTTCTCGACCGCGAGATTGGGGACGCTGCCCTCGTTCTGCACTTCGCGCACGGAAACCAGCCCGGAGCTAAGTCCCTCCTCTAAAAGCACATAGCGGACGGTGCTCCGGAGATCCGAGGACAACGGGAAAACGGTCAACCCCGCGAAATGCGTGGGCTTTCCGATCGAGAGGCTGGACAGCGCGGTCCTGGCGCTGGAGATGGGGGTTTCGCTGGTGCGGGCGGTGGGTTCAGTGGTGCGGGCGGTGGGTTCGGCGGGGGATCGATGGCGCATGATCGTGTCTCCTTGTATATTGTCAGTAATCACCAGTTGTCATCAGTATACAGACTCGGTTGGCCCATGTCAACAGTAGTTGTCAGATTACACCAGTAAACGACACTTGAAGCGGGCGAGCAGACGCCGGCGGTCCTGAGAGGCAGAGAATGGGCAGCTACACCACGAGCGAGCTGGAGCGCGACACCGGGTTCGGCCGGAGGACGATCGCGTACTACGTGCAGGAGGGCCTGCTTCCGCGGGTGGGCCGGCGAGGGCCGCGCACCCGCTATCCCGAGCTGGTGCGGGATCGGCTCCTCTTCATTCGCCGCGTGCGCGAGGCCGAGGCGGAGAGCGAGATCCGGCCGGTGCCCCTCCGCGAGCTGCGCGAGCTGTTCGAGGCCCTGCCCCCCGGGCTGGTCGCGAGCGTCGCCGCCGGCGATACCCCGATGACCTCCGACATCGTCTCGCTCGCGTCCCTCGAGCAACGCTCCATGGTCGACCGGGTGGCCGCGCTCAGGAAGCGGCTCCTGGCCCAGGGGCCCGCGCCAATGCCCGCGCCCCCGTTCACCGAGGACCGGACGCCCGACCTGCGGACCATGGAAGAGCTCGAACCCCAGGGAGACATAGACGACCTCGCGGTGGCTACGCCGCGGGACATCGAGGAGCCCGGCGCGATGTACCTGGCCGCCCCTCGGCCTCCGGCATCCCTGTTCGAGGACGACGTGGCGGCCGACGCCGCTGACCGGCATCCGAGCACGGGCGATCCGGACGAGGAAGCCGATACCCTCGCGAATCAGCTGTCCTGGGTGCTGAATGAGCTGCGGTCCCAGGCCCGGCGGCGCCGCGAACTCGCTCCGGACTCCATCGACACCTGGTCGCAGGTCGAAGTCAGTTCCGACATCCGGCTCTCGATCCGGGGGATGGCGGATGAGGACGCGTTCCTCCTGCGCGTCGCCGGCCGCCTGCTGCGGCAGGTGCTGGAGAGCCGCAGTTCGCTTGTGGAGCGAACCCCGGGCGAACCCGGCGAGTAGCCGCCGGACCGGCGGGGAGCGGGGCCTCAAGGCCGTGGAGCCGAGCCGCGGTCTGACCGCGATCGCGGTGGAGAGCGCCTGCCGCGCGATCGGCCTGGATTTCGCCGACGTCCTGAGCGCGCGCCCCGTCGGAGGCGGATGCATCAACCAGGGCACCGCCCTTCGCACCACCCGGGGCGACTTCTTTCTCAAGTGGAACCGGCAGGCGGATCATCGCTTCTTCGGCGTGGAGTCCGAAGGCCTGGAGACGCTGGCCGCCTCGGGCTCGGTGCGGGTGCCGTCCGTCATCGCCGCGAGCGGGCCCGGGGACGAGGTCGCCTGGCTGCTCCTGGAGTGGATCGAGGAGGGCCGGCCCGACAGAAGGAGCTGGATCCGGCTGGGCCGGGAGCTGGCCGCGCTGCACCGGGGTGCGGACCCGGGCGGGCCGGATGCCCGCTTCGGGTGGAGCGGCGACAACCTGATCGGATCGCTGCCGCAGCCCAACGGGTGGAGCGACGACTGGGCCGGCTTCTGGGCGGAGCGGCGCATCCGTCCGCTGGCGCGGGAGTTGCGTGAGCGAGGCGCCCTCTCTGCCGCCCAGGCGAACATCGTGGAAGCGGTAGCCAGGCGCGCAGGCGAGCTCGTCAGTCCCGCGGCGGCGGCCGACGGCCCTTCCCTCCTCCACGGCGACCTCTGGTCCGGCAACGTCCTCTTCGCCCGCGGCGGCGCGCCCGTGCTCATCGATCCGGCGGTGTACGTCGGGCACCGCGAGGTGGACCTGGCCATGGCCGATCTTTTCGGCGGCTTCTCGGGGGCCTTCCGCGAGGCCTACGAGGATGCCTGGCCGCTCCAGCCGGCCCATCGGCGACGGCGGCCCGCGTACCAGCTCTACCCGCTGCTGGTGCACGCACGGCTCTTCGGAGGCGGCTATGCGGCGTCCGCGGCAGCCGCGGCCAGGGCGGCGCTGGGGGGATAGGGACACGTGCCCCGTCGTTTCGCCCGGTCCGCTCCAACGGCATATCATCCTTGCTGAGGTACGAGCGGCAAACTCCCCCGGGAGGCAAGATGCGATTGACGCGGGTCGGTGTGGTCTTCTTGACGGGTGCTCTTGCGTCGGGGCCTCTCGCCCTGTCGGGACAGGACGGCGTGCCGCGGGTCACGCTCGCGGAAGCGCTGGAAGCCTTCGGCGAGAACAGTCCCGCGCTGCGCATCGCCCGGGCCGAGGCGGCCGGGATCGCGGGGCGGGCGCGCCAGTCGCGCGGCTACGCCAACCCCGCCTTCTCGCTCCTGCGCGAGGATCTGAGTCGTTCGGGCGAAGATTACTGGGAAGCGACCGCAGGGCTGATGCAGCGGATCGAATGGCCGGGTCGCACCGTGGCCCGCGGAGTGGCTGCCCGCCACACCGTCACCGGGGCCGAAGCCCGGTTTCGAGCGGACTCGCTGCAGCTGGTCTTCGCCGTCCGCGAGGCCTATGTGCGCGCTTGGCTCGCGGAGGAGGCGGAGCGCACCATCGGGCAGGCCGCGGAGATGATCCAGGGGGTCACGCGCGCGGCGGAGCAGCGCCTCGAGGCGGGCGACATCTCGGGGTACGAAACCCGTCGTCTGCGCCTTGGCCGCATTCAAGCCGAGAAGGATGAAGCGGATGCGGAGCTGCGCGCCCGCGCCGCCCGCAGGCTGCTGGCGTCCCTTGTCCTTCCGGAAGTTTCCCTGCACGAGCTGGGACCCGCGGATGCGATAATCGGCGTTCCGCCCGCCATCGCCTCCGGGAGCGCCCTCGATGCCCTTTCCCGGCGTCCTGATCTGGAGGCGGCCGCGCGGGAGCTGGACGCGGCCCGAGCCCAACACCGGGTCGCGAACCTGGAGTGGGTGCCCGATCCCACCGTGAGCCTGGCGTACAAGGAGCACGCGGACGGCTTCAGGGGCGCGACGGTCGGCGTGGACCTGCCCCTGCCGATCTTCAACCGGGCCGGGGGTGCCCGCGAAGAGGCCGCCGCGCGCGAATCGGCGGCCACGTCTGGCCTGGACCTCCTCCGCCGCCAGGCCGAACTCGACCTCGTCGATGCGTCCGATCTGTACTCGGTCGCGCGTGAGCGCCTGGAGGTCACGGGCGAGGGGCTGTTGGCGGAATCCGAGGTTGTGCTCTCATCGGCGCGGGTAGCGTATGATGAAGGCGAGATGACGCTGGTGGAGTTCCTGGACGCAACGGGGGCCTTCAGGGATGCCCGGCTCAGCGCGCTCACCCTGCGGGCGGAAGCCTGGATCGCCTACTACAACCTGGTGCGCGCCATGGCTGGCGGCCCCGGGGAGGAATCATGATGAGGGCGGATGGGGTGGCGCCGGTGTCGGCGGTCTTGATTGCGCTGGTGTCCGGGGTCGCGTCGGCCCTGGTGTCGAGGGTCAAGACTGCGCTGAGGCCCGGGCTCGCCGTCGTGCTGGTGTTCGGGACCGCCGCGCTCTGGCTCATCGGCTGCGGTCCGGGCGTGGACGAACTTCCGCCGGAGCCCGATCAGGCCTTTGCCGGGGGCGCGGTGGTGACCCACTGGACCGACGCGCTCGAACTCTTCGTCGAATACCCCCCTCACGTTCGCGGGCTGGCGGGCGACGTGTGGGCCATCCACCTCACCTGGCTCGCGGACTGGTCGCCCGTCGAGGGCGGCAGCCTGACGCTGGCGCTGCAAGGACCGGGAGGGGCGCGTGAGGAAATCGTCATGCCCGCGCCCGCCCGGGCAGGCGTCTTTACGACAGCTCCGGTGCTGCCGGCCGCGGGCATCTGGCGCGCCGACCTCACCCTCTCGGTCGACGGCCGGGAGTACCCGGTCCCGGTGGGCGAACTCGAGGTCTTCGAGAGCGTGGACGCCCTGCTGCCGGACGAGGAGGTGTCGCCTCCGGGCCTGATCACGCTGCTCAAGGAGCAGCAGTGGGTGATGCCCTTCGCGGTGGCGGCCGCGGAAGAGAAGAGTATCCCCCGTTCGATTCCTGCCGCGGGAGAAATCGTCGCGCCCGCCGACGGCCTCGCGCACGTCTCCGTGCCGGTCACCGGCCTGGTGGTCGTGCAGGGTCCCACGCCCGCTCCGGGGGATCGGGTCGCCGCGGGGCAGACGCTCGCGCTGATCGCGCCCACCAGCCTGGACGACTCCTTCGCGCGCATGCAGGTGCGGGTGGCGCACGCCGAGCGGGAGGCGGCGCGCGCAGAGCGGCTGTTCGCCGCGGAGGCCGTCCCGGAACGCCGCCTGCTGGAGGCGCGGCACGAACTGGAAGTAGCGCGCGCGGCATTCGCGGCCGTAGGCGGGATGGAGTCGCCGGAGGGCGATGAGGCCGCGCACCTGTATGCGCTGCGGAGCCCCATCGGCGGGGTCATCGCGGAGCGCCATGTCGCCCCCGGCGAGCAGGTGGAAGCGGGCGCGCATGCGTTCACGGTGGTCAATCCGGCGACCCTCTGGTTTATCGCCCGGCTGCCGGCACGGGAGGCCGCGGCGGCGGGCGGGGTGCGGCAGGCGTGGTTCACGGTCGAGGGTGCGGACGCGATCCACACCACCGACAGGGTGGTCTCCACCGGGACGGTCATCGACCCCGAAACCCGCACCCTGCCGCTGCGCTTCGCCGTCGACAACCCGAGCGGCACGCTCAAGGTGGGCATGCTCGCCGAGGGGCGGCTGCTCACGGGAGAGCCGGTCACCGGCGTCGCCGTCCCGTCCGCCGCGATCCAGGACGAAGACGGGCTCGGGGTCGTCTACGTCGAAGTCGGCGGAGAGAGCTTCCAGCGCCGGGTGGTCGAGGCGGGGCCATCCGACGGGGCCTGGACCCTCGTCACCGGCGTGGCGAGCGGCGAGCGGGTGGTCACCGAGGGCGCCTACCAGGTGTTCCTCGCGTCGCTGGGCGAAGCAGACCTCGCCGACCACGGCCACACGCACTGACGAGTACCGGCTGATGACCCCGACGCCCGCCGAACGGGAGCGGACCGGCCTCCTCGACGCGGTGGTCGGCGCCTCGCTCCGGCACCGGCTGCTCACCGTCGGCGCCGCGGCGATTGCACTCGCCGGTGGGGGATGGGTCGCGGCGACGCTTCCCGTCGACGTCTTTCCGGACCTCACCGCCCCGACCGTCACGGTGCTCACCGACGCCCACGGCCTGGCGCCCGAGGAGGTCGAGAGCCTGGTGACCTTCCCGCTCGAAACCGCGGTCAACGGAGCCCCGGGCGTGCGCCGGGTGCGGTCCAGCTCGGCGCAGGGCATCAGCATCGTGTGGGTGGACTTCGACTGGGGCACGGACCTGTTCCGCGCGCGCCAGATCGTGAACGAGCGGCTCCAGCTCGCGGTTGCGCAGCTCCCCGACGACGTGACGGCTCCCGTCCTGGCCCCGGTCAGCTCGATCATGGGCGAGATTCTGCTGGTCGGCATGACCGCGCCGGAAGGGCAGCTCATGGAAGCCCGCACCGCGGCGGACTGGACGGTGCGGCGTCGTCTGCTGGCCGTGCCGGGCGTGTCGCAGGTGGTCCCGATCGGGGGCGAAGTACGCCAGTACCAAATCCTGGTAGATCCCGGCCGGATGCGGGCATACGGCATCGCGCTCGACGAGATTCTCGCCGCCGCCGAAGCCTCGAACCGCAACGTGTCGGGCGGCGTCTATCGCTCCGGAGGCCGGGAAGTCCTCATCCGGGGCCTCGGGCGCGCACGCGGCCTGGAGGAGATCGGCCTCACCGTGGTCGCGGTGCGCGACGGCGTGCCCGTGCTGATCGAGGATGTCGCCGACGTGCGCATCGGCCCGAAGATCCGCTTCGGAACCGCCGCGGTGAATGCCGAGCCCGCCGTCATCCTCTCGATCCAGAAGCAGCCCGGCGCCAACACGCTTGAGCTGACGGAGCGGGTCGACGCCGAGCTGGACGCCATCGAGGCCGAGCTTCCGGCGGGGGTCTCATTCGCGCGGGCCATCTTCCGCCAGGCGGACTTCATCTCGCTGGCCGTGGAAAACGTGGTCGAGGCGCTCCGCGACGGGGCGGTGCTCGTCGTCGTCATCCTGTTCCTTTTCCTCTGGAACCTGCGCACGACGGTCATCTCGGTGCTGGCGATTCCCCTGTCGCTCGCGCTGGCCGTGATCGCCCTGCTGCTGCTCGGGGGCACCATCAACACAATGACCCTGGGGGGGATGGCCATCGCCATCGGCGCCCTGGTCGACGACGCCATCATCTTCGTGGAGAACGCCTACCGGCGGCTGCGCGGCAACCGGCAACAGCCGGAGGACAGGCGGCAGCCGACGCTGCCGCTGATCCGGTACGCGGCGCGCGAGATGCGCGACCCGATCGTCAATGCGACCATCATCATCACCGTGGTGTTCGTGCCGCTCTTCTTCCTGTCCGGGGTGGAGGGCCGCATGCTGCGCCCGCTCGGCCAGGCCTACATCGTGGCCATTCTGGCCTCGCTGCTGGTGGCGGTGACCGTGACTCCGGTGCTCTGTTCCCTGCTCCTGTCGGGCGATCGCTCGCTGGCCAGGAAGCAGGAGCCCTGGCTGCTGCGCGGGGTGCAGCGCGTCTACGGCAACCTGCTGGAATGGACCCTGCGCCGCTCCGGTGTGGTGGTGGCGGGGGCAGGCGTGCTGCTGCTGGGCACCCTGGCCGTGATTCCCTCGCTGGGGGGCGAGTTCCTGCCGCCGTTCCGGGAAGGTTCGCTGACCATCTCGGTGGTGAGCCTGCCGGGCACTGCGCTCGCCGAGTCGGACGCGATCGGGGCGCGGGTGGAGCGGCGCCTGCTGGCCCATCAGGCCGTGGTCTCCACCTCGCGCCGGACCGGGCGGGCGGACCTGGACGAGCACGCGCAGGGCCCCAACGCCTCCGAGATCGACGCGCGCCTGGACCTGGACGACTACGACCTGGACGATGTCCTGGCCGAGCTGCGCGCCGACCTCACCGGGTTTCCGGGCACCAGCATCACGGTGGGTCAGCCCATCGGACACCGCATCGACCACATGCTCTCCGGGACGCGTGCCGCCATCGCGGTGAACCTGTTCGGGCCCGAGCTGCAGCCCCTGCGCGACATCGCGGGGGAGATCGAGGCCGTCGCCGGACAGGTTCCCGGCCTCGTGGACATCGCCGTCGAACGGCAGGCGGACGTGCCGCAACTCCAGGTTCGAGCCGACCGCCGCGCCATGGCCCGCTACGGCGTCACCCCGGGCTCGCTGACGGCCGCTGTGGACGTGGCGTTCCAGGGCGAGGAGGTCTCGCTGATCCGCGAGGGTCAGCGCGCCTTCGACCTGGTGGTGCGCTACGCCGAGGAACACCGCGCGGACGCCGATGCCATCGGAAGCACGCTGGTGTCGACGCCGGCGGGGGCCACCGTCCCGCTTTCGCAGCTCGCCTCCGTCGTGCCGGCGCGCGGTCCCAACACCATCAGCCGTGAAAACGTCCAGCGAAAGATCGCGATCAGCGCCAACGTGGCCGACCGCGACGTGGTAAGCGCGGTGACGGAGCTGCAGGAGAAAGTCGCGGCGGAAGTGGCGCTGCCGCAGGGGTACTCGCTTCAGTACGGCGGCCAGTTCGAGAGCGGACAGGCGGCCACCCGAAGCATCACCATCCTCTCGTTCTTCTCCATCGCGGCGATCTTTCTGGTGCTGCTGCGGGCCTTCGGCAACATCCGCACGGCGGTGCTGCTCATGGCCAACCTGCCGCTGGCGCTCGCGGGCGGCGTCGCCGCGGTGATGCTCATCGGAGGCGCCATCAACGTCGCCACCCTGGTCGGTTTCATCACCCTGTTCGGCATCGCGGTGCGCAACGGGATCCTGCTGGTGAGCCGCTACCAGCACCTGTGCGGGCACGGCCTTCCCCTCCCGAACGCCATCCGGCGCGGATCCGCGGAGCGCCTCAGCCCGATCGTTATGACCGCTCTCACCACCGGGCTGGCGCTGATTCCGCTGGCGCTCGGCATCGGCGAGCCCGGGAAGGAGATTCAGGCTCCGCTCGCGGTCGTCGTGCTCGGGGGCCTGACCACCTCGACCTTCCTCAACATGTTCGTCATTCCCGCGCTGTTCCTGCGCTATGGCCGATTCGGGAAGGAAGCGCGCTGAAAACAGCCGGACGGCGCCCGACTCGCTGCGGCTGGCACGCTGTGAGCGCCTTGGCAGGCGCCAACTCCCGATTTGCGGTGTCCGTGTGACCCGAACAAATACCGAATTACGGGGTAGGAGGAGGTGAGCCAGTAACCGATCTTCCCAGAGCCCCCGGAATCAGACCACCATGTCCTCTGCCTCCGCCACACCAGTCGCACTCGCCCCAGTTCCTCCTTCGCCCACTCCTTCCACCTCAGGCCAGCCCGCCGCGAGTCCGCTCGTCCCAACCGCGCCCGCTTCTATTACGCCCATTCCCGCCGCAGTCGCCCCTGTTGCGCCCATCTCCAAAGGGTTCAGCCCCGATCTCGATCCGCTCGGCGACGAGATCGCCCTTCTCTGCGCCCACATCACCGCCGCCACCTACCGGCTCCTCTGCCTGCTGAAGGTCTACGACGAAGAGGAACGCTGGCAGGGATTCCGCTCCTGCGCCCACTGGCTCTCCTGGCGCACCGGCATCTCGCTCGGTCCCGCCCGCGAGAAGATGCGCGTGGCCCGCTGCCTCCCCTCCCTGTCCCTGATCCCCGAAGCCTTCGCCAGGGGAGAGCTCTCGTACTCGAAGGTGCGGGCCCTGACGCGCATCGCCAACCCGGAAAACGAAGAGAAAATCCTCGACTTCGCACGCCACGGCACCACCGCGCACGTGGAGCGCATGGTCCGGCATTGGCGCTGCCTGGACCGGGGCGACGCCTCGGAGGCCGCCCGTGCGGAGCGCCGCGGCCTCTCGGTGTGGCTCACCGACGACGGCAGCTATGAAGTGCGGGGCCGCCTCAACCCGGAGGTGGGCGCCCTGCTCCTCAAGGCGCTCGAGGTCGCGGAAGGCCGGCTCTACCGCGCCGAGCGCAGCGCCGGGACCGAGCACCGGACCACGCCGCTACAGCGTCGAGCCGACGCCCTGGGGCTGTGGCTCGAGGAGCGCGTGCAGCCTCAGGTACAGCTCGTGATGCACTCGTTCCAAGGGGAGGAGCAGGAGAAGCGGGAGGAGCATCAGAAGCAGGAGGAGCAGGAGCAGGAAGTGTCGGCCCCGCTGGTCACCGAGGACGGCTCGAGCGTTTCAGCTGAAACGTCTTCGCGGCTCGCATGCGATGCCGAAGTCGTGCCCATCGCGCGTGGGGCAGACGGTTCCGTGCTGGATGTCGGGCGTCGCCGGAGGACGGTGGGCTGGAGGCTGCGCAAGGCCCTCGAGGCCCGCGACGGCGGGTGCCGCTTCCCGGGATGCGACTCGCGCGCGCGCATCCACGCCCATCACATCACGCCATGGGCCGAGGGTGGAGAGACCGCGATGGACAACCTGGTGCTCCTGTGTCCGTTCCACCACCGCGCGGTCCACGAAGGGGGATGGCGGGTGGAGATGGACGAGTGGGGAGCCCCGCGCTTCCTCAAACCCCAGCGCGTTCCGCTGCCGATGGTGCCCGCCTCCCCGGACATCGGCGGCCTGGTGCCCCGCGGCGCCGCGACGGCACGTCCGATGTCTTCGCGGACTTTCCCGGTGTCGTCGGCGCAGGACTTCGGTCTGACCCGCTGGCACGGACAGGACGGCATCGACGCCTGGACCGGGGACTCGCTGTGGACGGGCGAACGCATCGACTGGGGCTATGCGATGTTGTGCCTCTGGACGGATGGAGATGAGGTCGCGCGAGGGACGTAGGGAGACACTGGCCACCCCTGACCCTTCGTCTACACCGGCGGAAGTTCGGACTTAATGCAGGATGTTGCGTGACTTGAGATGGGCGGCTACGGCGCCAATCATCAGGGGGCGGATGCGATAGCTGCGCCAGGCTGCGTTGCCTCCCACCGCTTCCTCCACCGAAGGCTTCTCGCGGGCCGCGGTTGGGACCTTCTCGATCACCCGGCACTCTTCCAGTGACCGGAGGATGTGCAGGCTCTCGGCACTCGAGCTTCGGGCCACGTCAGAGTATTCACCGACGGTCACGGTTCCGTGCTCGAGGATGGCCTTGAGGGCGAAGCTCTGCTCCCGGTCCAGGTTCTCGATGCCCGACTCCAGCGTGCTCAGCGGCTGCACGAGGAGGCTTCCCGCAGTCGAAGCGAAGTCCGCCGAGCGCAACCAGTAGAACAGCGCCAGACGGGGAGATCCCCGGGAAACGCGGTGAAGACGCTGGAAAAAGTCGGATTCGATGAGCCCTTCCTGCTTGCCCGAGCCCCGCAGCCGTCGCGCCCGGCGCCGCAGTGTCGCTCCACGGTCGTGTGGTTCGGCGAAGCGCAGAGGAAGCCCGCTCAGCCGGTGCCGGGCCAGAACCGCCTGGCGCAACGCTTCGGGGGAAAGTTCCCCCATAGTGACCCGCTCGACGTCGTGGACGAACGCGGGGGCGCGCTTCTCGACCAGCTGCCAGGCAGTCGAGGTGACGACTGTGAGCCAGAACACCCTCGATTCGGTGCGCGACATGAAGGTCAGGAGCAGCTCGAACAGCCTGCCTCCTCCGGGCGCACGCATGTGAAGATGTTCCGTCGCCTCCAGGACGGCGAAGGAGGGAACCGACCCCGACGGCGCCTCCAGCACCCGGTCCGCGAGCGAGTCGAGGTCAGGCGCATCCCCAAGCCCCAGCCATCCGGCCACGCGCCCCGCAAGGTGCGCTTCCGTTCGCACGCGGGTGGTGAACCTCTGCCGTACTCCGCCCGGAGCCTCTTCGGCAAGGTGGCTTGTGACGACATTCAGGAAGCTGGTCACGCCAGCGCCGGGCGATGCGATGACGACGAGGGACCTGGCCTCGCCGGTGGCTCGCCGCGCCCACGCCGACGCCACCGCGGCCAGGGCGTCCTCGCGCCCCGCGAGCAACCGTGCATCCGTCAGCGGTTCCAGCGAGAAGAGGCGCCTGTAGACGACCGGAAGCGCAGCCGGGTACTCGTCTGCGTACGCGAGGGCGTGCTCGCGGCGGTCGACGACGGTCCGGGCGGATGGACCGAGGCCCATCGTTGCGCTGAGCGGCCGAAGGAACCCCAGGGCCCACGACACGGCCGCGGCGCCGCGAGCCGCGGCCTGGCCCGACAGCCGGCGCGTCTGCTTCCATGCGCGTGCGAGCCCGGCCGACAGAACTGTGCGAGCCTCGAGATAGCCCGCCGTCATACGGTCCGCGGTCGCCTGCTCGAACAGCTGGCGCGATCCGCTGGCGATCTCGGCAGCGACCCTGTGCTCCGCCGCTGCCAGCGCCTCGCGCAGGACTTCGCGCGCCGCGGCAGCCTTGTTGCCGGCGCGGGCGAGACCGTTGACGACCAGCGCGGCGGGATCCGGGGCATCGGGACCGCCCCGCTCCTTCGCCTCCGCGACCGCGGCCTCGTAGCCGTATCCCGACACCTCCCGGAGCTCGACGACCTCCGAGCGAATCCGGTACATGGCTTCACGGATCGCCGAAGGCGCGGCCTGCATCCGTTCCCGGCGCAGGAGATCGAACGCGTGCAGGAAGGTCTCGCGCAGGCGCACGGTGCGGGGGTCCGACCCCGGTTTTCTCGGGGGATCTCCGGGCGCCGGAATGTCGTGAAGGGCCAGGGCCCCGGGCATTCGCTCGCGAACCTCGCCCAGACCGTGGATCGTCTCCTCGACGGAGGCAGTCAGCGTCTCGAACACGGCACCGGGCTCCGGCAGGCCGCCCTGGATGTGCGCGAGCGCCGCATCGGTGTGCTGTCGCTCGGCCTCCAGCATCGCGACCAGATCTTCTCCGCCGGCCGAAAGGCTTGCCGCCCGCTCCCTGCCCCGGCTCAGCTCGGCCGCGACTTCAGCAAGAACCGCATCCGCGTCGCGGATGGCATGCGACCAGTCGCCGCGCAACTCGCCGAGAATCCCCTCGATGTCACCGCGCATCGCGGCCAGACTCCGGTACAGCTCCAGCCGGGCCGCTGCGCCCTCCGCCCAGGCATCCCATCGCATGGCCAGCTCCCGCTGGCGTCCGGGGCCCGGCCGACTGGATGGCGGATCGGCTGCGAAGGTGCCGGCCACCGCAACCGAGGCGGCCAGGGATGCCTCCAGTTGCCCGAAGTCGGCGCTCCGAGCGCTCCCGGAAGCCCGTTCGACCTCGTCTACGAGCGCCTGCAGTTCGCTCTGCAGCCGCGCTCCGGCGGCGTGCCGGGTGGGCGTCTCGGCAGCCGGCGGCTCCTCCGCGACGGAGTCGGCGGAGGGTGTGGATTCATCGGCCGGGAGAGCCGGCTGCAACACGGCGGCCGCCCAGTCGGCCCACGCGCGCTCGAGGCGCCCGAGCCATTCGGCCCGGTCGTGCTGGCTCCGGCGGAAGGCGTTCGCCTGGTCGCGAAGCACCACCTGCTCGAGGTGCTGGCGGGCCAGCCGGGCCACCGGGACGCGGCGCAACCGGCCGCGCCAGACCACCGGGCCCAGCACGCGCGCGGCGGCTCGCTTGATCCAGCGTACGGGCCCAACCCCCGGAAATCTCGCGACGGGCGGACGGGCAGCCGGCGCCTGCAGCATGGCAGGCAGCTCGGCCGCCGCCGCGCGCGCATTATCCCGGGCCGAGGCCAGCGATTCTTCCAGCTCGGTGGCAGTGGCGCCGGCGGCGAGGGCGGCGCGCAGGGGCTCGATGACCTCATCGGCGACCGCATCCCGGTATTCCGCGAGGGCCCCGGGCACATCCTGCTTTCCCTCGCCGGCACTCGCGTCCCGGCTCCCGTCACCCGCCAACACCTCCCGCTCTACACGTCCGGCATTCGCATCCTCCCGCCCCTTGCCGTTCACCGCGGCGAGTGCCCGCCCGTGCGCAGCAGCCGCCTCCTCCAGCACGCGGCGGATGGGCAGCCACACGTCCGCTTCGTAGCGCCCCCAGACCTCCGCGAAGGGCTCGTGTACGGCAGCGGAGATACGGGCGGCGATGGCGGAGTCCGCGGACACGCCTTGCGCGGTCCCGGGTGTGTTGGCCGCAGGGTCGCTCATCGCGCGTCGGGCCTACGGGAGGCAGTCGCTTCCGGCGGTTCGACCATCGGATACCAGTCGCGCTCCGGCGTGAGCCCCGCGGCGCGGAAGCCGTCGCGGGCGCGCTCGGTGATGTCGCTCTGCATCAGGAACTCGAAGCGGGGATCCAGCACGTAGGCCCTCACCCTCACGCGGGTGACGAAGGTGGTGCGGAACTCGTCTCCGACGAGCACCACGATGGGCTTGTTCAGGAAGACGTACCGGGAAGTCACCGCCGCCTCGAAGGCGATCTCCCTGGCCTTGCGCTCGTCCACCCGTCCCGGCAGGTAGAGATCGGTCACGACCTGGCAGTTCAACTGCCCGGCGTTGGCGTTGGCGACCTGCTCCTCCACGACCTGGGAGTTGGGCACCGTCACCAGGTTGTCGTCGGCGGTCACGATGCGCGTCGACCTTAGCCCGATCGACACGACCTCTCCGTAGGTTCCCCCGACGGAGATCTTGTCGCCCACCTGGAAGGGCTGGTCGAAGACGACGATCAGGCCCCCGAACACGTTCTTGAGCAGGTCCTGCGCGGCGATGCCGAGCGCCAGGCCCAGGGCGGCGCTCGCCGCGAGAAGCCCCTGGGCGTCGACCCGGAAGACGGTGCGCAGGATGAGGTAGGCCGCGATCCCCCACAGCGCCATGCGCGTAATGGGGATGAGCCACTTAAATGTCAGGCGGCGCCTGACGCTCCGTTCGGCCAGCGTCTCGAGGACCCATGCCAGCGCCCGGATCAGGAAGTGAAATACGACGATGATGACCAGCGACCAGAAGATGCCCACCCCGAGACTCCGGACTTCCTCGGTCGCCTCCTCCAGATCGAGGGCGCCGACGGCGGTGTCGGCCGGAGCCGCAGCCACTGCGCCGCCCTGCTCCATCGCGTCCAGCCGGGATAGTATCAACTCCTGCGCCACAGTGATATCACTCAGTTGGGCGGCGAGGGAGTCGAGCGTCGCCTGGGATGGCGGAGTCTCCTGCTCGGCACCCGCCTGCGGCTGAGCACCAGCCACCGCGTCAGCCTCCGGATCCTCGGCGAGCGCCGCGCCCGGCTCCGTCTGTTGCTCCGGTGCACCCGCTTCGGCGCCAGGAACGGCAGGCTGCTCCGTCCCTGTGATCACGACCGTGCCGGACTCCGAGTCCATCGGCGAAGGATCCGCGCACGCCGCCACGACCAGCGGGACCATGATCCAGCCGGCGGCACGCAAGAGAAGGCGCGCGGCGTCGCTTTTCGCGTCTCGTTCGGGCATTTGTCGGCGACGGCTCTCCGGGAAACTGCGGACCACTACATTACCCGCGCCCGCGTTGCGCGCCTACCCCCGCCCCTCCGGCAGCCCGCGCGCCTTCCACAGGTAGAACACAACCGGGAAGAGCAGCAGCACCACGGCGCCCGATGTAACGACCCCTCCGACCAGGGGCGCTGCGATCCGCTTCATGACGTCGGCGCCCGCGCCCGCGCTCCACATGATCGGCATCAGCCCGAGCACATCGGTGGCGATGGTCATCATGATCGGCCGGACCCGCTTGATGGAGCCGCTTCGAATCGCATGCGCCAGCGCGGCGCGGTCCTTCAGCAGTCCGCGGTCGCGGTAGTCGCGCAGCGAGATGTTCAGGTAGAGCAGAAACACGATCGCGGTCTCGGCATAGAGGCCGGCCAGCGCGATGATCCCGATCCAGACCGCGATGCTGAGGTCGTAGCCGAGGATGTAGAGCAGCCAGAACGAGCCGGCGACCGCAAACGGAACGCCCAGCAGCACGAGGCAGGTCTCCGCCGCGGACCTGTTCGCCAGGTAGATCAGGACGAAGATCAGCAGGAGGGTCAGCGGAATCACGTACATGAGACGCCGTTCGGCGCGCTCCAGATACTCGTATTGCCCGCTCCACGCGATGGTGTATCCGGGCGGCGGAACGACCCCGGCCGCAACCGCCTCGCGCGCCGTCTCCACGTAGCCGCCGATATCGACGTCGCGCAGGTCGACGTACACCCAGGCGTTGGGCTTGGCGCCCTCGCTCTTGATGCTCGGGGGACCGACCACGTATTCCATGCCGGCCAGCTGTCCCAGCGGCACCTGGTGACCCTGGGGCGTCGTCACCAGGACGGCGCGCAGCGCGGGCAGATCGTCCCGCAGTTCCCGGCTGTAGCGCAGGTTGACCGGATAGCGCGTGAGACCTTCGACCGTCGTCGTCACGTTCATCCCGCCGATCGCCGTCCGGATCACCTCCTGCACGTCCCTCACGGTGAGTCCGTGGCGGGCGATCGCCTCGCGGTCGATGGAGAAGTCGAGGTAGTTGCCGCCCATCACCCGGTCCGCGTACACGCTGGCGGTCCCGGGAACGCCGCGCAGCACATCCTCGATCTCCCGCCCCAGCCTCTCCAGCTCGGTCAGATCGGGACCCGCGATCTTGATGCCCACGGGCGTGCGGATTCCGGTCGAGAGCATGTCGATCCGGCTCCGGATGGGCATGGTCCAGGCGTTGGTGAGCCCCGGAATGCGGAGGGCCGCGTCGAGCTCCTCGATGAGCCTCTCGGGCGTCATCCCCTGCCGCCACTGGTCGCGGGGCTTCAGCGCGATGGTGGTCTCGAGCATGGACAGGGGCGCGGGATCTGTTGCCGTTTCCGCCCGCCCGACCTTGCCGAAGACGTGCTGGACTTCGGGAAAGGTGTAGATGATGCGGTCCGTCTGCTGCAGGATCTCGCGCGCCTCGGTGATGGAGACTCCGGGGAGAGTGGTGGGCATGTAGAGCAGGTCGCCTTCCCACAGCGGCGGCATGAACTCCGACCCCAGACGCGACAGCGGCACGATGGTCGCAGTCAGTCCGAGCACGGCGGCGGCGAGGACCCAGGTCCGGAAACGCAGCACGAACCCGAGAACCGGCCAGTACGTTCGTGCCAGCTGCCGTCCGAGCGGGGTGCTCGATGGCCGGCGGATCCTCCCGCGCACCCAGTAGCCCACCAGCACCGGAACGAGCGTCACCGACAGGAGCGCAGCGGACGCCATCGCGTAGGTCTTGGTGAAGGCGAGCGGCTTGAACAGCCGCCCCTCCTGCGCCTCGAGGGTGAAGACCGGCATGAACGACACGGTGATCACCAGGAGCGCCACGAACAGCGACGGGCCCACCTCGCGCGCCGCCGAGGCGACGATCTCCCAGTGCGGCCTCCGGCCCCCGTCGCGGGCGAGGTGCTTGTGGGCGTTCTCGACCATCACGATCCCTGCGTCCACCATCGTTCCGATCGCGACCGCGATCCCGCCCAGGGACATGATGTTGAGCGTCAGCCCCTGCATCCGCACCACGATCAGCGCCATCAGGATCCCCACCGGCAGCGCGATGACGGCCACGAGGCCGCTGCGCAGGTGGAACAGGAAGACGAGGCACACCAGGCCCACGATCGCGAGCTGCTGCGCGAGGCTCATGCGGATGCTCCCGACCGCCCGGTCGATCAGTGCGCTCCGGTCGTAGGCCACTTCGATCTCGACGCCCTCCGGCAGTCCCGGCGTGATCTCCGCAAGCTTGTCCTTCACGTCCCGGATCACCCGCCGCGTGTCCGCGCCGGACCGCACCACGACGATGCCGCCGACCGTCTCCCCTTCCCCGTTCCACTCCGCGAGGCCGCGGCGGCCCTCCGGTCCCAGGCTCACGCGCGCCACGTCCTCGAGCAGGATCGGCGTCCCGTCGGCGCTCACGCCGAGACCGATCCGGCGAATGTCGTCCACCGACCGGATGTAGCCGAGGCCGCGAATCATGAACTCCCGCTCGGCGACCTCGATGAGGCCGCCCCCGACATCGCTGTTGCTCTCCTGGATGGCGGAGCGGATGGCCGAGATGGACAGGTCGTAGGCGCGCAGCCGGTTCGGATCGACCGTGATCTGGTACTGGCGCACGAACCCGCCCACGCTCGCCACTTCCGAGACCCCGGGCACCGCGGTCAGCTCATACCTGAGGAACCAGTCCTGGATCGAGCGCAGCTCCCCAAGGTCGTGGCGGTCGGACCGGAGCGCGTACACGAAGGCCCAGCCGACTCCGGTGGCATCGGGTCCGAGCCTGGGCGTGATACCCGGCGGGAGCTGCTCGGAGAGGGAGTTCAGGTACTCCAGAACCCGGCTTCTGGCCCAGTAGAGGTCGGTTCCCTCCTCGAAGATCACGTACACGAACGACACCCCGAAGAACGAATAGCCGCGCACCACCTGGGCGAACGGCGCCGCCAGCATCTGGGTGGCGACGGGGTAGGTGACCTGATCCTCGACGATGCGCGGGGCCTGGCCGGGATACTCGGTCTGGATGATGACCTGCACGTCCGAGAGATCCGGAATGGCGTCGATGGGGGTGCGGGACAGCGAGAAGACGCCCGCCAGCACGACGGCGAGGGCGCCGACGAGGATCAGGGGCCGGTTCCTGATGGAGCCGTTGATGATGCGCGCGAGCATGAGGGACCTCCGTCAGCGGCCGGGCGGCATGCCGGAGGCCGCGCCGGGCATCGCCCCAGGCGGCCCGGGCATCTCGCCGTGCTCCATCTCGCCGTGCTGCATCTCGCCGTCCGCAGCAGGCTGCCCGGTTTCCGCGCCGCTCAAGAGCTGCGAGATGGCGGCCTTGAGGTTGGCGTCGGCGTCGATGAGGAACTGGGACGAGACGAGGACCTGCTCACCCGGGGTCAGCCCGGACGTCACCTCCTGCATGCCCTCGCTCTCGGTTCCGAGCAAGACCTCGCGGGGCTCGAACACGCCCTCGCCCCTGGCCACGATCACCACCGCGCGGGTTCCGCTGTGCAGCACCGCCTCGGCCGCCACCATCACCGCGTCGGAAGCGCCGCTGGCCCGCGCCGTCACGTCGACGTACATCCCGGGCCGGAGCCGCAGGTCGGCGTTGGCCACCTCCACGAACGCCGTGAGCGTCCGAGTCTGCGTATTCACCGCGGGACGAAAGAAGAGGATGCGCCCGTCCCAGCGGCGGTCGGGAAACGCGTCCGCCTCGATCTCCACGGCCTCGCCTTCGCCCACATGCCTGAGATCGTCCTCGTAGAACTCGGTCTCGGCCCAGAGCGTGGAGTGGTCTGCGATCTTCAGGACCGTCATTCCGGGCGAGATCCGCAACCCTTCCATCGAGTCGCCCATCTTCTCGACGATGAAGCCGGTGGCGGGCGAGAAGACCCGGACCGTGCGCGCGACCGCCCCCGACTCGGCGAGCGCGTCGATCTGCGCCTCGGTCATGTCCCAGTACAGCAGGCGCTCCCGGGTCGCCTCCAGGAGGGACTGCGCGCGCTCGATGGCTTCCGGATAGGCTCCGCCGTCCCGCAGGCGCCCGACGTACTCCATCGCCCCGACGAACTCGCGCTGTGTCGAGACCAGTTCCGGGCTGTAGATCTCGAAGAGCACGTCGCCCCTCGCGACCGTCTCGCCCACGTTGTTCACGCTGGCCTGCTCGATCCAGCCCTCGTACTTGGTCTGGACCGAGACCACCCGCTCCTCGTTGTGCGCCAGGATGCCGACCGTGCGGATGAGGACGGGGAGCGAGCCGCGATGAACCTCGGCCGTGCGAACGGCAAAGTTCTGCAGGAAGCTCGGACTCACCCGGACCTGACCGTCCGCGAGACCCTCGTCCGCATAGACCGGAACCAGCTCCATCCCCATCGGGGACCTGCCCGGGCGGTCGGAGGTGTAGTTCGGATCCATCGGTGCTCGCCAGTACAGGATCCTGCGTTCGCCCGCGGGCGCGGCCTGTCCTCCGGGCGCGAGGGCTCCGCTTTCGCCGGCTCCGGCCTGCGCCTCGTTCATCGGCTCCCCGGGCAAGATGCGCATCAGCAGCAACGCACCGCCGGCGCCAATCGCGACGCCCAGCGCCACGACTGCGGTCAGCTGAAGTCTCTTCGTGTTCCTCATGATCCCTCCTCGCCCGGAGATGACGGTTCCTCCTCCGGAAAGGCCGAGCCGATGGCTCGTTCCATGTCGGCCAGCGCCTTCATGTAGTCGGCGCGTATGCGCGCGAGGCCCAGACGGACGTCCAGCAGGACCGCCTCGCTGTCCAGCAACTCGAGCACGCCCGTGACTCCGGCCGAATACGCCTCCTCGGTGGCGCGCAGGGCCTGCTCCGCCTGCGGGACCAGCGCGCGCTCGAAGAGGGCCAGCTGCCCTTCGATGGTGGTCAGGCGGAACGCGGTCGAACGGACAGCGAGCGCCACCCCGTTTACCGCGTCCCGGTACGCTTCCTCGGCCGCGGTGAGGCGCGCGGCAGCCTCGCGCATGCCCGCGTCGTAGCTGGACCTGAAAACCGGAATGCTCGCGCCGAGGGTGAGACTGTAGGTGTCGCGCCCGTTGTCCGGGGGCGGGTCGTTGCGGCCCGCGTCGTCGCGCCGGTCGAGAACGCTGCCCCAGGCGAGGCCGACGGAGAAGTCGGGCCGGTAGCGTCGACCTGCGAGGCGGACGGCCCGTTCGTTGCTCTCGATCCGCAGCCGGGCCGACCTCACCTCCGGCCTGGCGCCGAGCCCGGCTGCCCGCAACCGCTCATCGTCAATGTTGGCAGGCGGACGTTCCCCCACCTCGATCATAGGGATGGGGGCGTCCACGGGCCGATTGGCGAGGATGTTGAGCGTGGCCTCGAAATCGGTCCGCTGCTGCAGGAGTTCCTGCCGGCGGCTCAGGACACGCGTGACTTCCGCCTGAAGTTTGAGAACGGCCTGCTGCTGCCCGAAGCCCTGCGAGTAACGCGCCTGGGCGAGGGCCTCGTAGTGGAGGAGGAGCTGCTCTTCCTCTCCGGTGATGCGGAGCGCTTCATCCAGGTAGGCGAGGTCGTAGTAGGCCAGCTTTACCTGCCGCACCACTTCGGCCGCCTGCCGCCTGTAGGTCTCCCCGCGACTCTCGGCCTCGGCCTCGGCGATGTCCCTTCGGTCCGACAGCGTCCCGAACCAGGGGAATGCCTGGCTGAGCGACACGCCGGAGGTCTGCGGCCCGACCCGGGTCTGGGGCCCCCGCAGGTGCTGGGTGAAGGCGACCATCGGATTCGGGAGGGTCCCCGCCTGCGGGACGCGGGCGCGCGCGGCCTGCACGTCCGAGAGTGCTCCGCGTACACGCGGATTGCCCTCCAGCGCTTCCGCGATGAGCGCGGCCAGCGTGGGATCGCCGTTGTTCGCATAGGCCGGCGTCTGCGCCGTGACGCCCGCCGGTCCCAGGGGATCCGAGAGTGCGATCGCCAGCGCGACCGCCAGGATCCGCTTGATAGACATGTAGACCTCGCCATCAGGATGTCGATACGTCCCGTGAGGGGATGCCCGGGTGCGCGGCGGCCGTCCCGATGCGATCCGGGACAGGCTTCACGCCTGACGGGCCGTCGTCCGACTGCGGGAAGTGCCGCCTCCGGGTGCGGAGACGCGTGCGCGAGTCAGGGAGCCTTCACGGGTTGCGCCCCGAACGGAGCGCGGACGGTCAGGCGAGGGGGCGAGGTGGGGGCGTTTCGACGCCCATTGCCACCGCGACCGGGATGGGCGCGATGTAGAGATTCGCCTGAAGGGAAACGGCCGGCAGACGAACCAGGTTGGCCGTCTGCGCAGGTCGCGCGGAGGCGGCGCTGCAGGCCGCCAGGATCATCAGGCACCCGCCGCCGTCACCGTCGTGCTCCCCGTGCGAGGTCGCCGGCGTCTCCTCGGTGGAGAAGTGGTCGTGGCCGGCGTGGGTCGGGGCGGGCTGGTGGCCCTCGAGCATGGGCACGGGCGCACCCATGTCACAACGGAGCGCGACCAGCTGGGACCAACACAGGGCCGCGAGGGCGAATACGGCTACGGTGCGGCGCATGAACGCAATGTGCGCCGGGAACCGGCGGAGCGTCAACAAGGCGATGCTCGGGTCAGCCGCCCCCCACCCCCCGGAAGGTACTTCGCCGGAATCGGGTGGTCGGGTCCCTCGCCGAGCCAGAAGATCGACACCACCCACCAGCGCGACCCGTCGTTCATCAACTGAATGGAGTTGATGCCGCGCGTGAACGGCTCCGGGTCGCTCGCGCTCCTGCGCGACTCGTAGGTGCTGAACACGTGCGCGATGACGCCGTACTCCTCGGTCAACCGGTGTATCTCCACCTCGTGGAAGCCGTTGGCCTCGAGCGACTCGCCGGCCACCTCCGCGTACTCGTCGGGGGTGATCACCCTGCGCGCCCAGGTGGACCCGCCGCCGGGACGTCCCATCGGGCTGAGGGTCGCGCCCGGCACGAACAGCGACCGGAAGCGGTCCCAGTCGCGGGCCACGCCCGCGTCGCCGGAGATGACGTCGTAGACGGCCGTGATGATGGCGTCGATCGACGCGACGTCGGCCGGGTCGGCGGCGGGCTGCTGAGCGGTGGCGGGGGTTGGCGCCAGGGCAGCCACCACCCCGGTCACAAGGACCAGGGTGGTTAGCCATGCCACGGAGACGGGGCGGCCTGGAGGACGTGGGCGCGTAACGGTCATGGGTGCGGATCCGTGATTGGGAACGCCGGGCAAGTCCGGCAGTTCGAGGCTACATGATCACCCGCCGCATGTACTGCCGGACCTTCTCCATGTACTTCTCGAAGAAGTGCTTCTGGATGTCGTTCATGTCGAGCTCGCGGCCCTGGATGTAGGCCTGCTCGATGTCGCTGGTCATGTCGAGCGGCGTGCCCGTCGTGATGAGGAAGGTCGCCTGCTTGCCCGGCTCCAGGGAGCCGACCCGGTCGTCGAGCCCCAGGAACTGCGCCGGGTTGATGGTCACCGCCCTCAGCGCCTCGTCCTCCGGCAGCCCGAACGCAACCGCCACCCCCGCCTCGAAGGGCAGCCGGTTCGAGTAGAGCGATCCCGACCCTCCCGAGATCGCGAAGCGCACCCCCGCCGCGTGCAGGCGCGCCGGCATCGAGTACGCGCCGTCGTAGCCCTCGTAGTCCCGCCCAGGGGCGGCCATTGTCGACGTCAGGATGACGGGGATGTCCTCGGCGACCAGGCGGTCCGCCACGTGGATGGCGTCACTGCCGCCGCGGATGACGATCCTGAGGTTCTCCTCCTGCGCCCAGGTGACGGCGTCGTTGATCTGCGCCGCGCCGTCGGCCGCGACTACAACCGGAAGCTCCTCGTCGAAGACCGGCATCATCGCCAGATAGCGCGAGTCGCTCCGTACCTCCTCGCCGGCAGCGACCGCGTCCCGATAGGCCCGCGCCTCGGCGAAGAAGCTCTTGAGCTGCTGGACCTGCTCCTCGTAGCTCGGAGGGTCCTCCTGCTGACCAAAGCCGAACCCGCCGAAGCCACCGAAGCGGCGGGGGTTCGGGTTGGGCCAGTTCACGTTGAGCGCCGCGGCCGACTGCATCGACATCTCTTCCCAGCTCCAGCCCTCGAGGGCCATCGCCGAGGACATGCCGGAGACGAGGCCGCCGTCGGGGGTGGTGAGCGTGGTGAGCACGCCGGCCGAACGGGTCGTGCCGATGTGCCGGCTCTCGGCGTTCACGGCGACGTCCGCGCGCACGTTCGGGTTGAAGTCACCCAGTTCATTGATGTCGTTGGACACCCCGACCGCCCCGATTTCTGCGATCCCCACCGTGCTGTAGGCGTCGATGAGCCCGGGATAGATGTGTTTTCCGGTCGCGTCCACCACTCGGGTGCCTTCCGGAATCTCCAGATCGGCGCCGACCGCGGTGATCACCCCGTTCTCGAAGAGGATCGTCCCGTTCTCGATGACACCGCTGGTCACCGTGTGAATTGTCGCCCCCTGCAAGGCCATCGGCTCGGCCTGCGGGGGCACCGTCATCCGCACCTGGGCCTCGATGGCCGCCGGCGCTAACAGCCATAGGGCCAAGGCCGTGCAGGCGGTTCTGCCCGCCCGTGCCCAGGTTCCCTTCCTCGCCCGTCGCTCCGTCGTCGTCATCAGTTTCTCTCCATCTGAGCGTTCTGGCCGCCGTTCTCCACGGACAGGATGGCCTGGATGAGCTGCGTGCGTTCCTGTTCGATCCGGTCCCGCATCGCCGCGTCCTCCTCGAGCGAGAAGTACCGGCGGCCATCGATCCATGTCTGCTCGGCGCGCGAGAACTGTGAGAGCGGGTTGCCGCTCCAGATCACGAAGTCGCCGTCCTTGCCGGCTTCCAGCGAGCCGACCTGGTCGTGGATCGCCACGGCCTCCGCCGCCTGGTTGGTCACGGTCGAGAGCGCCTGCTCGGGGGTGAGCCCGGTGCGGAGGAGCTTGCCGGCCTCCCAGTTCATGCGGCTGGCGATCTGGCTGTTGTCCGAGTGCAGCGAGGTCACGACTCCCGCCTCGATCAGGATGCGGGCGTTGTACACCGTCGCGTCGTAGGCCTCCATCTTGAAGGCGCCCCAGTCGCTCCAGACGACCGCTGCGACCCCGGACGCGGCGAGCTCGGGCGCGATCTTGTAGGCCTCGACCCCGTGCTGCAGCGTCTGGACCCGGAACCCGAACTCCTCCGCCAGCCGAACCAGCGCGAGGAACTCGTCAGCGCGATAGCCGTGCGACGAGATAAGCAGTTCCTGGTTCAGGATGTCGAGGATGGCCTCCATGCGCAGGTCGCGCCGCGGGGGCAATCCCTCCTGGTTCTCCTCCCACTGCTGCCACTCGCGCTCGTAGTCGCGCGCGGCCATGAAGTGGTCGCGGATGATCTCCTGCACGCCCATGCGGGTGTCGGGATAGCGGCCCTGACGCCGCTTCGGGTTCTCGCCCAGCGCGAACTTCACGGTGCGGGGCGCGTTCTCTAGCTTGAGATCCTCGGGCAGCAAGCCCCAGCGCATCTTCACGAAGACGTTCTCGCCCCCGATCGGGTTCGCGGACCCGTGCTTGATGTGCGCGGTGGTGAGCCCGCCGGCCGCCTGCCGGTACATCCAGATGTTGTTGTGGGTCACGACGTCGCCCATGCGCACTTCGGGGACGATCGCGAAGCCGCTCTCGTTGACGGCGCTCACGCCCGAGTGGATGTGCGGATCGATCATCCCCGGCGTGACGTGCTTGCCGCTCGCGTCGATCTCCACAGCGCCGCCCGGGGCGTCGAGATCCATGCCGACCGCCTCGACCGTTCCGGCGCGCACCAGGAGGTCGGCGCCTTCGATGATTCCCTGCGGCCCCTGGGTCCAGACCGTCGCGTTGCGCACCACGACTGCGGCGGGCTGTTCAGGGATCGAGGTGCGCCCATAGTCCATCATGGGCCGGATGAAGGGCAGGTCGATTTCAGGCACGTCCATAGCGACGGTGCCGCGCGCCGGGCCCTCGAAGGGTTCGCTGCGGATGCCGCGGAAGGACGGGTCCGCCCCATTGGGAAGCGAGGTCCATCCGAAGAAATCGTCGCCGCGCACCGAACCGGACAGGAGCGCCATGCCCTGATAGCCGAGCACCTCGCCGTTGAAGCGGACGTCGATTCGGCCGGTTTCCGCGACCGCGGTGGCCGATTCGAGGTCGATCCGCGCGCCGCCCGGAAGGTCGGGCCCGGTGCTGGCGATATCGAGGTAGCCGCGCAGCCGGTTCAACGGACCCTCGAGGACGAGAACGGCTTGGAAGCCCCACTCGTCGTCCGAGGCGATCTCCCAGCTTCCGCGCGGATCGATCTGGGCCGGGCGGGTCACGCCGTAGACCCTTCCCTGCACCCATACGTCGCGGACCGTCGCCTCCTCGGCGAAGAGGTCGCCCTCGCTCACGATCAGGTTGGCCACCTTGCCCTCGGCGATGGTCCCGTGGGTCCGATCGATGCCGAGCCAGGAGGCCGGCGTGGTGGTGAGCGCCGCCAGCGCATCGTCCGCCTCGAGCCCCCGCGCCACCGCGACCCGCAGATTGGGCAGGAACTCGTTCAGCGACGAGAGGCCGTCGGTTGTGATGGCGAAGCTGACCCCGGCATCGGACAGCTGCGCCGGGCTGGTGGGCGCCAGATACCAGTGGCGCAGATCGGCGAGCGAGGCATCGAGCGCCGCCCCCGGATGGCCCACGTCCGGGGCGTCCGGGAAATCGAGCGGAACGATGAGGGGCTCGGTGCGCCCCCGAAGCACGTCGATGAGCCTGTATTCCAGGCCGTTCCCCCGGTACCACGCATCGAGCCCGAACTCCGACGCGAGATTATGCGCGCGCAGGTATTCCTCCTCGCTGCCGGTCTCGAAGATGACCGGCTGATCGCCGTCCGTCGCGTCTTCGAGCGCCGCCAGCGCCTCGCTCGTCTCCGGGGGCAGGAAGGCACGGCCGCTCGCCTCGTAGGCGTCCCAGGCGCGCTCGTACCAGTCGGCGTCCATGAACGTCTGCTTCATGAGCGAGATCGTGCCCATGGCGGAGTTGGGATACGATCCGCCCAGCTCGAAGGAGCGCTGGAAGCCGATGGCCTGGGCGATGTCGGGGCGCAGCACCCGGTCGCGCACGCCCTCGTCCCCGAGGGTGACCAGCGAGGCGGTGCCCCGGAAGATGCCCTGGCTGGGGACTGCCAGCGCCGCGCCGAACCCCTGCGAGCGGAGCGCCGCGCGCCGGCCGGCGTCATCCTGCAGGTTCCGCGTCGTGGAGAACCACGCGCGCACCTGCGGATTCCAGTGCGTGGGACCGACGTCGCCGCCCTCCGGCACCTCGTCCATTCCCAGGTCCGCGTGCGCGTCGATGAATCCCGGGTATACCGTAAGCCCCTCGAGATCCCAGACGCGCGCGCCCGCCGGCGCGTCGCCGCCCCCGACTTCCTGAATGAGGCCGTCGCGGATCACGATCGTCGCGTCGTCCATGACCTGTCCCGGCCCGGTCACCACCCGCGCCCCCACCAGGGCGTGGAATCCGGTGCCGTTGTCGCGCATGCCCTCGATCGGCTGGGTCCGGGTCGCCTGCTGGGCCCCGATACCCGTGGCCAGGACGGCCGCGAGCCCCATCGTGCAGAGTATCGCCTTCACAGAACCCCCCATTTTGTCACCCCTGCGTGAATCGCCTCGTGTCCAAAGCCCGACCGGCCCACCTGAGCCCGTCGGGACCGAGCAATACTGATGACTAGTCTTCCCGTGGCGTCCGGTCAATTCGGTTTCGCGGATCCTGATCGGACGGCGCGCGAGAACCACGGGGCAGAGTCCTGGAATCGGGCCCCGGGGCCCGCGCGGACCTGGGCAGCGTGTCGCGCCCCATCTCGGCTGCGGAGGCCGCACGAGGGAGCGCAGCGCGGGCTTCGAGCCTCCTGACCGCGGCCGCGACCGCCGGCCCCGCAGCCTCCTGTGAGCCGGTCCTCCTCAGCACTTCGCGGAGCCGGGGGAGCGCTTCCACGGCGTGGATCCCGGCGAGCGCGTTGGCCGCGTGCGTCCCCGAGGGCCCCTCGAGCGCACCCCCCAGGGCAGCGACCATCTGCGCCCTGTACGCTCCGTCGTCGGCCTTGAGAGGCCCGAGATCGCCGCGGAGCGCCGCGAGGACGACGTCGACCCGATCCCCTGCGCCCAACTGCCTCAACGCCCCCGCAACCCTCTGCTGAACGGGTTCGCCGTCCGCGTCCCGGGTGTCACCCAGCAGGGGGATCAGGCGACCGATCGCATCCGTGTGCCCAATCGCCGCGAGTGCTTCGATCGCCCGGGCCCTGAGCAGCGCATCCTCGTCCCGGAGGACCGACGAGAGGGCCGGAACGGCTGCCGGATTCCCCAGCCGTCCGAGCGCGGCTGCCGCATCGCGGCGGGGTCCATCGCCCTCCCACAGGAGGTACTTGTCCTTGATCTCGCCCCCGGGCGCGGACAGGCGCCGGATGTGGATCTCCACATCATCCTCATAGGCCTCGCCTTCGTGACACAGTTCCTGCAGGACTTCGGCGAAGAGGTCGAAGAGAGTCCGCAGCCGTGCCAGGTCCTTGATGACGCCGGTCGACTGGAAGTGGAGTTCGTCCACACCCGCGGGGAACTTGCTCCGCCATCCTTCGTGGGCCTTGACCGAGAGTCGAATCTTCGGCTGGGCGGAGATGAGGCGGCGGATCTTTTCATTGTCGAAGAAGCGCCGCACGCGTCCGGGCGCATTGCCCTTGATCACGAAGTCCTCGTCGAAGCGGGGATGGCCAACCTCGATGTCCTGCATGCCCAGCCCCTTCCCCAGGTCGCTGAAGAGGCTCGCGCGGTAGATCTCGAACCTGAAACCTTCCGGATTGAAGTAGGGAGCCCGGAGGCGGGTGTAGGTCTGGCTCGACTGGCCGGTGCTCACCGTGAAGGTATCGAGCGTGATGATCCAGTCGTCGGCGCGAGCCTGGACGGCGGTAGGCGTGAAGAGGTCTCCTTCATGGAAACGGCCGCCCACCTCACCCGAGAGCTGCTGCCAGATCTCCTTCCGGCTCGGCCCGAAGAGGGACTTGAGGAAGCTCATCGCAATCGCACCACCGGGTGTTTGACCTTGAGGTCGGTCTTGCGCAGCAGATCGTGCACGGTAACGCACAGCCAGCGGTTCTCGTCAACCGAGTAGGTGACGCGCAGCCGGGGCGCCGTGCCCCTGCCGGGCGGGTTCAGCGGCAGCGCCGGATCGGCCTCGTTGAGGCACAGGCAGAAGGCCCGCTCGCCCGCGATCCGGGGCGTGAAGTACCGCGAGCCGTTCGGGCGTTCGGTCCACTCGACCGGACGCCCGGCGACCCGCCCCACCTCGCAAACGAACAGGTTGATGTGCTGCTGACCATCGAATCCGGGGGCGTAATAGCGCGTCACGAAGTTGTCGGCCGTCGGAAAGCAGGTGCCGCCGGGGATCAGCAGCTCGTACTCGGCCTCTCCGCCATCGTCGGGCAGCAGGCGAAGCGCGTAGTCGTGGTAGATGAAGTCCTGGACGTGCGCGCCTCCCGCGTAGATGCACGCACCCCGCGCGACGCTCGCGAAGGGGAGCCACTCCCGCACCTTCTCCCGCCCGAGCACGTCGCCCACGACATTGCGTACTTCGGGAAGCAGGGTGGATCCGCCCTCAAGGATCACGTCGTCGATCTCGTCCCGCGGGACGCCGTGCCGGGTGCGGAGTTCGGTGAGCAGGGCGTCCAGGAGTTCCCGCATGCGCGCGTACAGCCCGTTCTCGGCGAGAATGTCGTGCAGCACGTCATAGTCAAGCGTGCCGAACGACTCGTTGCGGAAGGTGAAGTCGCCCTCGCTCCCGGCGCTCGCGAGCAGCTTCACGCGCTCGGCCTCCCACCGGAGCGCCACCTCCCACTCGGGCCAGTCGTGCAGCGCCGAGGGCACGAACCGCTCCAGAATCCAGCCGTCGACATCGTCGCCGCCGAGTTCCACGGCCTGCTTCGCCAGGACCTCCGCCCGCCCGGTCTCCATCGTCCGCGCGCCGTGAGTGCGGACCACGGCGGCCTCCATCGATCCGCCCCCGAAGTCGAAGGCCACCAGGGTGGTGGGGCGTCCGACGTCCACCCCGTAGCCGAGCGCGGCCGCGACGGGTTCGTCGAGCGTCCGGAACACGACCCCGGTCGGCCGGCCCCGCAGGCGCGCCCAGACGCGCTCCCACCAGCCGCGCCGCTTCAGGCCCCGGACGATCGCCTGCAGTTCGGCCCGGTACGTCTCGTAGAAGCCGCTGGGCGTGGCGATGGTGATATCGGCGACCTCTTCGTCGAAGCGCGCCTCGAGCGTGTGGATGACCTGGCGGAGGAAGAGCGAAGCGATATCCTGGGCGGTGAAGCTCCTCCCGCCCACGCGCGCCATGGCGCGGCCGCTCTCCATCCCGAGATGGCGCTTGAAGCCGCGCGCGAAGCCCGCCGCCTGCCCGTCCCAGTTGTAGGTGACGGCTTCCTGGCCGATCAGGACCTTGTCGCCCTCCCCGTCCATGACGCATACGCAGGACGGCATGACGGGCGTCTGAGTGACGGGTTCGAGCTTCGCGAGGTCCGGCAGGTTGAGGATGTGCGGCCGGCCCGAGCGGTCCTCGCAGATGGTCGTGTTGGAGGTGCCGAGGTCGATGGCCCAGTGGGTTGGCATGGATGAATCTACTGTCATGACGTATGGTGTCGAGTTCGCCGAGGATTGCGGGCCAACCAGGATCACAGGCGATGGCCGGACACAACTCCGATCGGGAAGCTGCGGACCAGGGCACACGGATGAGCGGTTCGGGGATCCCCGTGGGACTGCTCATCGCGGTGGTGATCGGCCTGCTGGCGCTGCTCGGCATCGGTACCCGCTACTACGTCCACGGGGACGTGAACGCCATCCATTGCCTGTTCAGTGTGTTCTTCTCGACCAATCTCCTGATCTGCTACTGGGAGATGTGCCTGTTCTTCCGCAGGGACCATGTCGCGGCGCGCGCGCAGCATTGGCGCCAATGGCGGCGTGAAACCGGCCGCACCCCGGCGGTCGAATTCCTGACCGCCAGGGTTCCGCTGCGCCGGATCCTGTCGCCGACGGTCTGGGCCGACGTCTGGGCGACGTACTCGATGATCGATTCGGCGTACGAGGAGCGCGGCAGCTTCGGCTTCGCTGCAGACGTCGGCAACGGGTTCGTGACGCCCATTCCGACATTGCTCCTGTACGCGGCGTATACCCTCGAATCTCTGTCCGCCATCGTGGCCGGGATCATCGGGGCGATGCTCTTCTGGCAGTGGGTCTACGCGTCGTCGCTCTACTGGGTCAGCTTCTTCATGGCCCGGAAGCACACCCGCCTCACCAGGCGTGAACTCTTCGTCTACGTGCTCGGGCTCAACGCCGTCTGGGTGTTGATTCCGATGTTCGGCCTGTACGTGTCCGTTCGTCTGATTCTCGACGGCGCCTACGGCGTTCTGGGATGAACTGGACATCACTGGTGACTGGTCATATAATATGTCCATATCATGCTAGGAGGATGAAGCCATGAAGACACACCCGAAGGCGCAGGAGAGCACGGCGCCGCCCCGGAGGATCGGCGCGGCGCGATTCAAGGAGCAGTGCCTCGCGTTGCTGGATCGGCTCGGTCCTGACGGCCTGGTGATCACCAAGCGAGGCAGACCGGTCGCGCGGGTGTTGCCCTACGATCGGGACTCGGCCAGCCTGATCGGCAGTCTGCGGGACAAGCTCGAGATCCGGGGGGATATCATGTCCACGGGGATTCGCTGGGACGCGGAGTGCTGAACCTCGACACGCATATCCTCATCTACGCCCTGCGCGGAGAACTGGCCGAAAGCGAGCGGCAATTGCTCGCCGAAACGCAGTGGTCGGTCTCCTCCATCGTCTTCTGGGAGATCGCGAAGCTCAACCAACTGGGCCGGGTCGGGGTGGACCTCGACGACCGGGACGTGGTCCGGGCCCTGAGTCGCATCCGCTCGTGGCCGATCGATCTGGCAGTGGCCCGCGCCTCGGCCCGTCTGGATTTCAGGGGCGATCCGGCCGACGAGATCATCGCGGCGACCAGCGTCGTCCACGGAATCCCGCTCGTCACGCGGGACGCCGTGATTCGCAGGTCAACGCTCGTCCCACTGGCTCTTTAGCCCGCAGGGAAGAGCCATGCTCCACGGGGCGAGACACGGATGGGTAGAGGTCGTCGCCGGCGTCATGTTCAGCGGCAAGTCCGAGGAGCTGATCCGGCGCGTGCGGCGCGCGCTCATCGCCGGAAGGCGGGTGCAGCTCTTCAAGTCGCACCTGGACGACCGCTACGGCGGCCAGTTCCGCATCTCGTCGCACGACGGCCGCCAGATCGACGCCGAGCCCGTCTCCAACTCCGTGCAACTCGCCGAGAAGGTCCGTCCGGAGACGCAGGTCCTCGCCATCGACGAGGCCCAGTTCCTGGATGACGGCATCTGCGGGGTTGTCGATGCGCTGGCGGACGCGGGGATGCGCGTGATCGTGGCCGGAACCGACATGGACTTCCGCGGCGAGCCCTTCGGTCCCATGGGCCTGCTGCTGGCGCGCGCGGAACGGATCGACAAGCTGAATGCCATCTGCGTCGTGTGCGGCGATCCGGCGACCCGGAATCAGCGCCTCATTGACGGCAAGCCGGCGCCCGCGGAGGGCCCGACAATCAAGGTAGGCGGCGCCGAGTCCTACGAGGCGCGCTGCCGCGGCTGCCACGTGGTCCCGAAGCGCGATCGGGCACAGGGAGAGTTGCTGCTGAGGCGCGCGAAGGAGGGGTGGGAGGGGGTGTAGCGCGCCTGCGTTACCCCCCCGGCACCCGCAGAATCGGATACACTTCCCCGGCGCTCAGCCGGTCCGCGAGGAATCCCCAGTTCGCGAAGCCGTCGTCGGACTGCGGCTCCAGCAGGGTGAACAGCAGGCGACCCAGCGGCTGGTCGACCCGCGCCAGCATGTCGCCTGCGGCCGGGGTGACCCGGGCCTGCTCGTAGCCCCCGAAGATGGTCTGCTCGTTGCGGCCCTGGAACGGCTGTGCGGCCGTCTGCACCGAATCGATGCGGAACTGCTCCACATCCAGCGGTGTCGTCCCGGCCGGCTCCAGGGCGACGCCGTGCGCTGCGAGCCGCGTCAGGACGTCCTCCAGATCCGCGGGAACCAGGTAGGCCTCCGGTACGCGCTCCCGCACCGTCGGCGCAAACGTCCCGTACTCGTACATCGGCGCGACGTACTGGGTATCGGCGCGCAGGAGCAGCGGGCGTCCGGTGAGCGGGTGCGTCTCCTCGATCGTTGCGCCCATGAGGATGTCGACCGGCGCGGCCGACCGCTCGGGCACGGCGCGGAGCGCCAGCGTTTCGCCCACCAGCGCGGCGGCATCGGCCTCCGCGACGATGCTCCGGACCTCGTCCGCGTGCCCGTGGACGTAGTCAAGGATCTCTTCGACGAAATACAGCGTCGCGAGCACCCGCTCCTCGAAGGACGCGTAGGAGTAGGCCTCGCTCAGGATCGCGATCCGGTTGCGCAGGCCGATGTAGTTGTTGTTGAAGCGCGGGCGGTGGTCGAAGGTGTACCAGCCGGGCTCGCCCCCGCCGGGCGCGAACGCGTTGCCGTAGTAGTAGTACTCCCAGCCGTGCTTGTCCCGGATCTCCCCGGTCACGTGCGGAAGGAGTCCCTCCCGCAGGAAGTCGTCGATTCCGGCCGGCGTGTTGGGGTGGAGCGGCGGCGAGTACGTGAGATGGTAGGCGTGCTGCGTCCCGTTCGTCGTATGCAGATCGACGGCCACATGCGGATCGTATTCGCTGAAGAGCCGCGCCACCGACCGCGCCTCGGGCGAGTCGAGCTTCATGTGATCGCGGTTCAGGTCATAGCCCTGGGCGTTTGGCCGCTGCCCCATCCCCCCGAAGGGCCCGTACTGGCGGCCGCGGTTGGTGAGGGTCACCCGCTCATTGCCGTCCGCGTTATAGATGGGCCCGATGAGCAGGACCATCGACTCGCGCCATGCGCTGTGGCGGCCGGCCATGATGTCCCGGAGCAGCATCTGGAGCGCCTCCTTCCCGCACACCTCGCCGGCGTGGATGTTGCCCTGGAGATAGACCACCGTCCTGCCGGAAGCCCGGATCGAGGCAGGGCTTGCATCCGCGACGTCGCCCACTACCGCCAGGGGAAGCGCCCGCCCCTCGTTGGTATAGCCGAACGTGGTGTAATGGACCGACGGCGAACTAGCGGCCGCGCGCTGCAGGAAGTGCACGACATCGGCGTGGGAGCTGGTCTCGCGATAGTCCGAGCGTTCAGCGCGTGTGAGAAACGGGTCGTCGGGGGCCGGGGCGCTCTCGCACGCCGCGAGCACGGCCGTGACCGCCGCGAGTCCGCCGAGGAGCGCCCGCCGGCGAGCCGCTTGTGCCGTATGCGAATGCGTTGCATGTCCTGTTGCTGAAGTCGCCATGTGTTCACCGCGCCTTTCCGAGGGTCGGGTTGGTTTGCGCCACCAGCCCCAACCTATATTGCTGTCCGGCGACCGGCAGCAGCCTCATGCCGATATCGCGCAGCGCGCCGATCTTCCCGAGGTGAGCGAGTCGGCCATCGACCCATGGAGAGCGAGCGGCACCGACGAGCCACGGCGCGCGGCGGGCTGTGGAAGGGGCTCAATCCCGCGATGGCGCTGGCCGCCAAGGGCGTCGTTCTGGTCTTCGTCCTCGCCACGGTTCGGGACGTGGAAGCCGCCGGCGCCGTCTTCGGCCGCATCCGCGACTGGATCGAGGGCACGCTCGACTGGTTCTACATCCTGACCGTCTGCGCCGCCGCCTTCACCTGCCTGTTCCTGGTGTGCAGCCGGTTCGGCAGGATCCGGCTCGGCGACGACGCCTCCGAACCCGAGTTCAGAACGTCCTCCTGGATCGCGATGTTGTTCTCGGCGGGAATCGGCATCGGGGTGCTCTTCTTCTCGGTTTCCGAACCGCTCTTCTATTTCGACACCAGCCAGACTGCGGGCTACCCGAACAACCCATTCGCCGACATGGCGGGCGCCGCGTTGCCGGACGAGCAGCGCGCCGTGCACGCGATGCGGGTCACCTACTTCCATTGGGGCATACACGGATGGGCCGCGTACGTCGTAGTCGGGCTGTGCCTGGCCTACTTCGGATTCCGCAAGAAGCTGCCGCTGACCCTGCGCTCGGCTCTCTACCCGCTTATCGGCGACCGAATCTACGGCCCGATCGGTGACCTGGTGGACCTGCTGGCGGTGTTCGGCGGGGTCTTCGGCATCGCGACCTCCCTGGGCCTCGGGGCGAGCCAGATGGCCACCGGACTCAACGTGCTGTTCGACGTGGATCCGGGTGTCGTCACGCAGGTCGGCCTCATCGCCGCCATCTCGCTGGCGGCAACATTGTCGGCGGTATCCGGCGTGAGGCGCGGGATCCGCATGCTGTCCGAATGGAACATCGTCCTGAGCATCCTCCTGCTCGGGTGCTTCCTGTTCCTGGGCCCCTTCACGTGGCTCGTCGAATTCGTCGCCACCTCCGTCGGCGCGTACCTGTGGCACGTGGTGCCCATGGGATTCTGGATCGCCGATGAGCCCGGCGAAGCCGCCTGGCAGAACGCCTGGACGATCTTCTACTGGGGATGGTGGATCTCCTGGGCGCCCTTCGTCGGCACGTTCATCGCCCGCATCTCCCGCGGGCGCACGCTGCGCGAGTTCATCCTGGGCGTGCTGTTCGTCCCGACCGCCCTGGGCCTCCTGTGGTTCGGGGTGTTCGGCGGCAACGCCCTCCATCTGGAACTCAACGCCGCGGGCGGCGTCGGAACCGCCGGGATCATGGAGCTGGTTCGGGCGGCGAACTACGAAGCCGCGCTTTACGCGACCATCGGCCAGATGACCGACGCCGGCTGGCTCGCCTGGGCCATGTCCGCCATGGCCACCCTCCTGCTGGCGACCTGGTTCGTCACGTCGTCCGACTCCGGCACCCTTGTCATCACCACCTTCCTGAGCATGGGCGACGCTCATCCCCCGCGGCGCTTCCGCATCGTCTGGGGACTCGGCGTGGGGGCGGTGGCCGCCGTACTCCTGCTTGCCGACGGCCTCCAGGCCCTGCAGACCGCAGCCATAGCCGCCGCCCTGCCCGTGAGCGTCGTGCTGCTGTTCATGATGGCCGGGCTGCTCAGGTCGCTGGCACGGGATCCGTGATGGGGTCGGGAGCGGAGGGGTCCGCTTAGGAAAACTTTCTTCCTTGGCGGGATTCCAAGAAAAGCGAAGGGCCGGAACTTTTCGTTAGTCCTTTCCAACGAAGACGCTAACGAAAGTAAACGCCTTGAATCTTTCTTACGGCGGCGCCATCACGCCGCGGACAGAATCCTTCGCCAGCCGTCCGACAGCGGCCTCAGTTCTTTCGCCTGAACCCATACCTGCCGCCCCGCATGGTGGGCCTGACCGTAGGCCCAGCGTGCGATCCGACGAGTCGCGGGCCAATCATGCAGCACCTTCAGCTCGTCGAAGCCATCACGCAGTTCGTCCCGGCAGATACGATTCCGCTCGGTCCATCGTTCGAGGTGCTCTTCCGCGGCGAGCAGGTCCGACTTGCTCGAGTTACACCCCTGGTGGGCCAGTACGAAGTTGTGGCCAAGGTCCAGCGAGTACAGCCTCCATGGGATGAAGTGGTCGACATCGGCCCGCGACCTGATGTCGCGTTCGCAGTAGAAGCGTCGGCCCCGCTGCACTTCCCGGAGCAGGGGACGGTACACGGCGAGTGAGCTGCGTTGCGATCCGAACAGGAACGACCGCAGGTCCACGACCTGGCCCAGAAGGCGAGGGTTGCGCCGCTGGACGAAGTGGGACCATGCTCCCTCGATCATGTCGGTGATCATCGGATAGAAGGCCCGAAAGCAGTATGCGACTCCGGGTTCGAGCCGAACGGTTCCACCGGCGTCCAGATTCCTGTAGAGGAACTCCAGGCGTTCGGACCCGACCGTCTGCAGCTTCCAGAGCGGCATCTTCCTTACCGTCTGCTCAACCTTGCGCCGCAGGGCGCCCCAGTCCGAGGGACTTCTCTCCAGATCGGCCAGAGAGCCTTGGTATCGGTTGTGGCGCTCCGCCAATTCGCGCACGATTGCCGCCTGTCGGCCCGTGTTCTGACTGAGGATCCCCGAGTCGCTACCGGCGACGAACGGAGCGACCTGGGGCCAGTAGAGTCGGACAAACTGTCCGGCGATCTCGGCAGTGGATAGTTCCAGCTCATGGCCACTATCGTCGCCCCTGACCAGGCACAGGTCCGCGATGGCGTGCAGCAGCGCAAACTTGTAGCTGGAGACGAAGCTGCCCTCGTCCAGAAGCCGCTGGAGCGAACGCAGGAATGCGAGTTGCCCTTCGGCCGTTGGCGGTCGCGGCTCGTTCATTCGTCCCAGTACGCGGCGCGCTCGGGCACGACCCAGCGAATGCCGCCTCTCGGGTCTTCCACATCGCCTTCGAAGCGGGGAATGACGTGTACATGCGCGTGGTCCACAGTCTGGCCCGCCGCCGTCCCTTCGTTGAGGCCTACTGTGAAGCCGTCGGGTTCGGACTCTGACTGCAACTCATGCCGCACCCTGGCCACGAGGCGCCAGATGTCCGCCTGGGCTTCGGCGCTCTGGTCGAAGAAGGCCTCAGCGTGAGCCTTGGGGATTACGAGCGTATGCCCGCTGCTGACGGGATACCGGTCCCGGATGGCGATGGCATGCCGCGACTCGGCGACGACGGAGTCCGCGGCGAGGTGGCAGAAGGGACAATCGGCCGGAGGGGCGGCTTTGGCCGGCGCACTTGTGGGAGTCTCTCGGACTTCGCGCGGCCACCACATTTTTCCCTCGAGAAGTTCGGCCGGATCCCGGGATGCGGTGAGCGCGGAGAGCTCGTCCAGGTGGCGGGCCATGACCACGGCGGAAATCGCCGCGTCGAAGGCATCCTCCGACGAAGCCGCCTTGCCTGCGAGCACGTCATCGATCTCGAAAAAGCGGCGCGCCAGCGACTCCTTGCGCGCGGAATAGTCGGACTTGTTCACCGGCCCCGTGAGCAGCCGCGGATAGATCTCGATCACCAGGGGCGACTTGACCTCGTGAAAGGGCCAAATCGAGAAGCCTTCCCGCCGGAGTGCCGCCACGTGAGGTATCCCTCGGATCGAGCCCGTGCCGACCGCGCCCGCGCCGCCAATCTGGAAGACGCTCTTCGGAAACGAACTCTCCAGGTCAGACGCTTGCTTCTCCGTCTTCCGAAGGAGCTCAAGCCCGGTCGGTTTCTTTCTTCCAGGTCTCCCCCAGAACGGGGGCGGGCAATCGCGCAGCCATTCCTCGCCGTGCCTGGCAACGAGCTTCCAAACGTCCTCGCTCGACTTCGCGCCCTCTCGCTCAGCAAACCAGCTGGGAAACGAAAACGCGAAGTCAAGGCCAATGACAACATCGGGGTGCGCATTGGCATCCTCGATCAGATGCGTGACTACTTCCTGACGATCACGTCCCGACTCCAGCCGCGTGAGGCGTCCGCCTCGAACCTCGGCAAGCCAGATCTTGGATCGCGCCCCGGCCTTCGCTCCGGACCAATCGACTGCTATGACGCGTTTCACGGCATAGGGCGCCTGCACAGTTCCTCACGCCTCACGACACCAGCCCCGCCGCCGTCTCCACCTCGATCTCCTCCATCCCCAGCCGCCTCAACTCGGCGTTGACCTCGGCCAACTCGTCCGCCCAGACGGCCTGGAGCCGGGTCAGGTGACCGTCGAGCCGCTCCACCATGATCTCGTAGACCGCGTACATGCCGCTTCCGGGGCGCCCGTCGCCCTGCTCGGACATCGACAGCAGGTTGGCCAGGCGGTTGTTCACCCTGATGGGGAAGTTGAGGGGATCCTAGTTGGACTGGTTGCGCACCTGGTAGATGTCCGCTTCCACCGCCGACGCGCTCTCCCGCAGCCGCTCGCCCGCGCCGGCCAGCCGCTCATCGTCCGACGCCTCCAGCCGCTCGTCCAATTGCGCCTTCACGTTCCGGATCGCGATCACGGCCGAGTTGGCCTGGTGCACCCGGTCCCGGATCTCGACGCCGAACTCGTACTGGGCGACCAGATCCTCCTCGGTCACGTCGGTGATCCACGGGTGGGGGCGGACCTCCACCTCGGTGGTCTCGCTGCGGTTGCCAACGGTGAGCCGCGCCGTGTACATGCCCGGCAGGACCGCGGGCGCCATCGTACGCACGCCCCAGAGGATCATCCCCGGGAAGGTCGCCGGCGGATCCGTGCGCAGGTCCCAGCGCAGCCGGTTCAGCCCCGCCTCCAAAGGCAGCGCCGGACCCGCCCAGCGATCCCGCTCCTCGCCTTCCACGGCGGGCTCGAACGTGCGCACCACATCGCCCGACGCGTCCACGATCTCGAGCGTCGCATCCCCCGGTTCATCGGCGAGCCACCACGAGAGCACCACCCCGTTCGCGGAACGATACGCGGCCGCGGGCTCGAACAGCACCAAGTCGCGCCCCGTCGTCCCCGGCTGGATCTGCCGCAGCGGCGCGATGTGGTCGAGGACCCAGAAGCCGCGCCCGTGGCTCGCCATCGCCAACTCGTCGTGCTCGGGGATCACGTCGGTGATTGGGATGTCGGGGAGGCCCGGGTTCAGCTCCTGCCAGGAACCGCCGTCGTCAAATGAGATGTAGACGCCGTGGTTGGTGCCGGCGTACAGCAGCCCCGCCCGGTTCGGGTCCTCGCGGATCGAGTTCACGTAGGCGTCGTCCCGGATTCCGTCAACGATTCGGGTCCAGGTCGCCCCAAAATCATCGGTTTTCCATACGTGGGGCCGAAAATCATCGAGTAGAGCGCGACGGGCCGAAACGTAAGCCCGCCCTGCGTCGAACGCCGAGGCGTCGATGAGGCTCACGCGCCCGAAGTCCGGCATGTCGGGGGGCGTCACGTCGGTCCAGTTCTCGCCCCCGTCGCGCGTCACGTGCACGAGCCCGTCATCGGAACCCGTCCAGATCACGTCGATGTCGACCTTGCCGGGACCCACGGCGAAGATCGTCGCATAGACCTCGGGGCCGTTCATGTCGCCGGTGATGGGCCCGCCGGAACGTCCCAGCGTCATGGGGTCGGCGCGGGTGAGGTCGGGGCTCAGCACGTCCCAGTTGGTGCCGCCGTCGGTGGTCCGCCATAGCCGGTTCGACGACGCGTACAAGACGTCGGGATCGATGGGCGAAAAGATGATGGGAAAGGTCCACTGCCAACGCTCGACCATGTCCAGGGCCGGCTCCCCGGAGTAGAACCAGGGGTAGGGATTGACCTCGCGCGAGGTGCCCAGGCGCCGGTTGAACCGGTCGATGTAGCGGCCGTTGTTGGTGCCCGAGAAGAAGACGTCGAGGTCCTTCGGGTCGGGCGCGATATAGCCCGGTTCTCCGCCCCCGGCCACGTAGTGCACGCCCATCGAGCCCTCGGTGATCGCGGGGGCCCGCGCGTCCGCGGCTGCGGCTGCGGCGGTGTCGGCGTCGTCCGCATTCGCGGCTGCCGCGAGGGCTTGCTCGAAGCTACCCGCGTTCCAGTCTGACGGCAGGCAGAGCGTGCTGTTGTCGTGCTGCGACCCGCAGATGTGCCACGGGACGTGCGCCGTGGTAACGCCGTGGTAGAACTGCGCGGTGGAAAACTCCTGGTCGGTCCAGTCGCTCCCGGTGGTGAAGCTCACCGCGCCGCCGCCGTCGTTGGCCACCACGACGTGCGCGGGATCGTCGGGGTCGATCCAGAAGTCGTGGAAGTCGACGTGGGTGCCGTTGTTGATGACTTCGTAGGTGGCGCCGCCGTCGGTGGAGCGGAAGAGCGAGGTGTTCTGCACGTACACCACGTCCTCGTCGTGATGGTCCGTGAAGACGTGCGTGTAATAGAACGCCCGCTGCCGGATTCGCCGCTCGTCGTTGACGAGCTCCCAGGTCGCGCCCGCGTCGTCCGAGCGGAAGAGGCCCCCGTCGTCGTGCTCGAAGAGGGCGTAGACCCGGTTCGAATTGGCGCTCGAGACCGCCACCCCGATCCGGCCCACGACGCCCTCGGGCGGCATCCCCGGATTGCGGGTCATCTCGGTCCACGTGCTCCCGCCGTCGACGCTTTTGAACATGCCGCTGCCCGGCCCGCCGGAGGACATCGTGTACTCCTTGCGGAAGGCCTCCCAGAGCGACGCGTAGAGCACGTCGGGGTTGTTGCGGTCGATCGCGAGGTCGATGGCGCCGGTGCGCTCGTCGCGGAAGAGCACCCGCTCCCAGCTGTCGCCGCCGTCGGTGCTCCGGAAGACGCCCCGCTCCTCGCTTGGCACGCCGTACTTTCCGAACGACGCCACATAGACGATGTCCGGATCGGTGGGATGGATGCGGATCTTGGAAATCCCGTCCGATTCGTGGAAGCCGATGTGCTCCCAGGTCTCGCCCCCGTCGCGGCTCCGGTAGACGCCGTCCCCGGGCAGGATGTTGCCGCGAATGCACGTCTCACCCGTGCCGATGAAGACGAGATCGGGGTCGGTTTCGGCGACGGCAACCGCGCCGACCGAAGCCGACGTGATCTTGAAGTCCGTCACCGGGAACCATTCCTCGCCGCCGTCGACGGTCTTCCAGAGGCCGCCCCCGGTCGCGCCGAAATAGGCCTCCTGCGGGCGCCCCTTGACGCCGCTGACCGCGATGGAACGGCCGCCGCGGTCGGGACCGAGGTTGCGCCACGAGTAGCCGGCCAGGAAGGCCGAGTCGAGGACGACGGGTGTCTGGGCGTGGAGAGTGGAGGCGAGGGGGGTCAGAGCGGGAGCGACGGCAGAGAGCGTCGTGACGAGCAGAAACGGCTTGAGGCGGAGGCGCTTCACGGTGGCATTTCCTGTGGATTCGGGAGCGGGGATCGGCCGGGTCAAGCTACCGGAGCGACGGAGGATGCTACAAGCAAACGGCCGCTAACCGATTTGGTAGTCCAGGGCCAGCGCATGCTTGCCGTCCGCATCCACGTGGATCTCCATTGTGCCCGACAGGCCCGCCAGCTCACCCGTTCCGGACCCCGGCACCACGTGGCCGTCGGTGCGCGGCGGAGCGCCGGCCTCGGCTATGCCCCAGTGATGGAGCACGAACGTGCCTTCGCGGCCCCCGAGCGTGCCCGAGACCTGTTCGGACGCGATGTAGCCCGCGTTCTCCAGCGGGCCTTCGGTGCTGGCACGGCACATGAGCAGCCGCACGCGGCCCTCTCCATCCAGATCACCCTGGTAGCGCTTTGAGACGCGCGCTTCAGAGAGGAAGGGGCCTTCGCCTTCATCAGCGTCGGGCACAGGATCCCAGCCGGTGATTTCGAAACTGGAGACGGTCTTCATGAGCTGGAGTCCTTGGGCAGAGGATGATTGAATTAGAGCGTGGGTGCGGACGGACGATAGGGTTCGACGTTGACCTCGCCTTCCCGCTGCCGGGTGCGGGCGATGTCGTAGGAGGCCTGCATCCGCATGAGCGTGTCCATCTTCACCCCGAACGCCTTCTCGATCCGTAGGGCCATGATGCCGGACAGGCTCGACCGACCATTCAGAAATGTGGAAAGCGCCGGTCGGGACACTCCGAGCACCTTCGCGGCGGCAGCGACGGTCAGCCGGTGGGGTTCGATCACCTCGGTCTTCACGAAAGCACCGGGGTGTGGGGGATTCAGCATGCGCATGTGCGACTCCCGGCTAGTGGCGGCGCAGACCTGGATGGGCGATGTTCTCGGATTCTTACCGCGAAGTGTTGCGTGACGGTTTACGGAGATCAAGGGACGGCTCGGAGGCTGATCCCAAAATGCCAGGTTGGTCCGGTCACGTTGTGGATCAGGGGTGAGAGCCGGCTGACGAAGACGATCCCGCGGTTCATCGCGGTTGCGATCGTTGCGCTGTCCGCTGGTTGCCGGAGCCTTCCGACCGACACCGGCGAGGCCGTGGCCTTCCACTTCGATTTCGATGAGGGACCGCTGGGGTTCGTCGCTGGCTTCGCCGACTATCCTCCTGCTCATGAGGAGATCTACGAGTTGACATCCGGGCACCGTGCGCTCCCACCGCCTCTCGAGTCGCGGTCCGGGCTGTTTATTTCCGGTGTCAACAGAAGTGACGATCTGTTCATGTTCTTCAAGGGACTAATCGCCGGCCTGACCCCCGACGCGAGCTACGCCGTCGAGGTCAGCGTGGAAATCGCGACGAGCACGCCGTCCGGTTGCGTCGGCGTCGGGGGTGCGCCGGGCGAGAGCGTCTGGATCAAGGCTGGCGTGACCGCCGAAGAACCGCTCGCGGTCATGGATGATTCCTACCTGCGCATGAACGTCGACGTCGGAAGTCAGTCCAACAGCGGCACGCAGGCGGTGGTGCTCGGCGACGTGGCCAACTCGCGGCAGTGCGAGCAGTCCCCCGAATGGGAACTCAAGGCCCTGGAGAGGCAATCGATACCGGCAAGTCTCTCCGTGCCCGCCGATGGCCGCGCGTGGCTCCTGATCGGCGCCGATTCGGGATTCGAGAGCCGGACGGACGTGTACTTCACGCGCGCGTCGGTTACGCTGACGCCGAGTCCGGGGGGATGATCGGAGATGGCTCCTGCTCCATTGGGAGGAATGGCGGCGGGATCGTCGGCAAGGATGGTGGTTGTCGTTGGCGATATCACGAAGCTTACGGTGGACGCAATCGTCAACGAGGCGAACCGGTCGCTATTGGGTGGTGGCGGGGTGGACGGCGCCATCCACAGGGCCGCCGGGCCGGGCTTGCTCGATGAATACCGTAATCTCGGGGGATGCGAGACCGGTGACGCCAAGATCACACGTGGGTACGGCTTGCCGGCGGCTCATGTGATCCACACCGTGGGGGTCGGCAGGCCCCAGTCCAACGGCTTCATCGAGCGGTTCCACCGCACGCTCCTCGAAGAACATCTCCGGATCAAGGGACGGACGACCTGGTACGAGACCGTCGAGGAGATGCAGAAGGATCTGGACGTGTATCTTGAGACCTACAACCGGCGCCGGCCCCACCGCGGCCGCGGCATGGAAGGGCGGACGCCCTACGACGTCTTCAAGGCCGGGATCCCCCGAAAGCGAACCCGCAAGCCCTCAGCCGGGAAGGAGGTGAAGAAGGCAGCGTAGAACCTGACCTCGGTGAGGCCGGGTGTCAGGTGATTACCATACTTGTACACGCCTTGTGCTCAATCAATACCGTCTTTGGAGGTACTTCGTTACCACGAATCTGGGGATGTAAGGCTCGCGCCTAACGTCATCCATCAGATCCCAGAAAAGGTGTTTCCCAAGCTGTGATTTGATTCCACTGGGAAATCGATAACGATATCGTGCGATCCTTGGGTTTTCGTCCCACCACGTCTCCACGTATTCTCGTCGTCTTGCACTCGCGTACTCGTAGATTCCCCATCTCACGTCATTCAGATGTTGCGCGATAGTGCTCGCATGGTACACTAGGATATCATCGAAAAAATGGTCGTAAAATTCAGGTAATGCGATCATGCACTTTTCTATGTCTACTTGTACTCCGTTTTTTTCTAGGATTTCGCCAAACTTCTTCCCTTGGCGTGTCAATTGTGTGTAGTTGTGTTTACAGATATTACCACAACTAGTGATGAAGTCGCGTCTCTTGATCTTTAGGTCTATTGTGAGATCTAACGAAGGAAACCATCTCTGCTCTATGGTAACTTCCTCACCAAGCCACTGATCGAAATTGGCCACGGCCGATGAAAGCGGTTCTATGCTGTCGCTCAAGAGTGGCTGATGGCATACCAAACGAAGTAGGCCAAGGTAATTGTCGGAGCCGCCGAAGAACTCTCTTGGTATTGAAAAGAAATCGGCCAGAAGGATACTGAAGTATGCGTGATGCGTGGGCGTGTTGAACCGTATTTCAGATCCGTAAGGAGCGATGGAGAACGTCATTGTTTCGTTGTTGACCATATCGTCGATGAGATCTAGCGACGCCTTGACAGCGGCAACCTCAACTTCCAGTGGTGATAAACCTAGTTTGTCCTTCAGGGATTTAGACATCGTAGGTCTCACCTACCCCCGCTACCCCAACTCCTCCAACACCCTTTCCGGCCGCAACGGCAGCCTCCGCATCCGCACCCCCGTCGCGTCGAAGATCGCGTTCGCAATCGCCGCCGGCACCGGCCGATGCGACGGCTCCCCCGCCCCGTAAGGCCGCAGATCCGGCCGGTCCGGGTTCGGGTCGCCGTTCACCATCACGACGTCGATCTGCTCGGGCGTGTCCATGTGCGTGAGGGTCGGATGGGTGCGCCAATCGACGCTGGTGACCTTCTCGCCGTCGAAGCGGACCTCCTCGTAAAGCGTCCGGCTGATCCCGTGCAGCAAGTTGCCCTGGATGGTGCTCTCGAGGCTGTTCGGGTTGATCACCAGGCCGCAGTCGTGGGCGCACACCATGCGCCGGACCCACACCCGGCCGGTCTCACGGTCGACCTCGACCTCGGCGACCACGGCGATCGTGGTGCGGGCGCGATACGCGTACGCGATGCCCCGCCCCGTCAGCACGCGCCCGCTCCCCACCGTCCCGGGTGACGGGCGCGCGTCCCACCCGTACGCCTCCGCCGCGGCCTCGACCACCGCGATCGAGCGTGCTCGGCGGAAGGCCTCGTCGTCATCGGTCGTCCCGCGCAGCAGGCGCAGCCGGAACTCGATCGGATCGGCACCGGCGGCCGCGGCCAGCTCGTCGATGAACGACTCCCCGGCGAAGGTCGTCTGCGGGCCGTTGGGGTCGCGCAGGTTGCCGGTGCGGAGCGGCGTCTCGAACGCCAGCGGGAAGCGGACCGCCCGCGTCTCCTGGCGCCGGTTCGGGATGTGGTACATCTCGTCGGGGCCGCGCCCGCCGCCCGGAGACGGCCGCTCGGGCCGGAAGCCCATCAGTTGCGCGATCAGCACGGTGCGGGCCTGGTTGTATCCCACGTGCGCGTAGTTGGCGATCCGGCCGCGATAGTCCAGCGCGACCACGTTGCTGTCCGCGTCCAGCCCCCCGCGCAGGTCGATGGCGAACGCGGGGCCCTTCGTGTCCCACGCCGTCTCCTCGTGCCGCATCCACTGCACCCGCACCGGGCGGCCCAACTCCCTGGCCAGGTACGCGGCTTCGAAACCCGCGTCGTCCGCCGCCGTGCGCCCGTAGAGCTGGGGCCCGTCCATCCAGATCACCCGCACCTGCTCCGGATCCATCCCCAGGAACTCGGCGATCCCGGTCCGGTGGCTGTACGGCTTCATGTCGTTGGTGTAGATGGTCATCTGGCCATCCGAGGGGTCGGCCAGAGCGTGGGCGGGACCGATGGCGGTGTGCCCGTGGAAGGGGATGTCGTACGCGGCTTCGACAACGGTCGCGGCGCTCGCCAGCGCTCCGTCGGGGTCCCCCTGCGCCTGCGCCGCGCCGCGTCCACCCGAGCCCGGCACGCGCTCCGCGCTCCGCATGTAGTCGAAGAGATCGTCGGATGCCGGGAAGGGCGCCGTGGCGGGCTTCTCCCACTCGACCACGAGGCGTTCCGCGGCCTCGATCGCCTGCTCCTCGCGCTCGCACACCACCGCGACGTAGTTGCCCTCGCTCACCACGCGGATGAAGCCCGGCAGGTCGCGCACCGACGACTCGTCGATGGCCGCGAGCGTCGCCCCCGCGAAGGGCGGGCGCACATTCCGGGCGTGCACCATGCCCGGAAGCCTCACGTCGACGGCCCACTCGAGCGACGCATCGACCTTCCCCGGGATGTCGTAGCGCGGGATCGACTGGCCGACCAGCTTCAGGTCCTGCACCGGCTTGATGCTCGCGACACCGGTGGTCGCGTTGATGTTGCCCCCGGTCAGCGCGACATCGAAGCGCCCGCCGCCGATCAGCTCGCCGTAGGTGACCGTCCGCGCGGGATCGTCGCGCAGCGAAATCACGCCCTCGCTCACGCTGAGTCCCTCCACGGGCACGCCGAAGCGTTCCGACGCCATCTCCAGCAGCACGCGCCGGGCCTCCGCCGCGATCCGGCGTCCAACCATGGCGTCGCGCTCGATCGCATCCGAACCCCCCGAGCCGCCCTGGTCCACGGTCATGTCGGTCCGGCCCATGACCACCGTCGCCTGATCGAAGGCGAGGTCGAGCTCGTCGCACATCATCTGCTGGGTGGCAGTCCCGGTCCCCTGCCCGCCATCGGTCTTGCCGACGTAGAAGGTCGCGGTGCCGTCCTCGTGCACGACCAGCCACGAGTCGAGCTGAAGGAAGTCCGGATCGGGATAGGAAGCCGGCTCGGAGGACTCGTCCCCGGCAGGCTCTGTCCCAAAGCCCCATCGGCCCGCCCCGGCTGCGCTCACGCCGCTCACCCCGAAGACGAACAGTCCCGAAGTCTTGAGAAAGTCGCGGCGGGATGTGGTTCCGCCCCAGCGCGCGAGCGCGTCGTCGAGCGCCGTGGGGACCTGACCGTTCACCCTTGCCCGGCCTGCGCGCTCATCGGGCTCGCCCTCTCCCTGCGTCCGTCCGTTTCGCGCATCGCGTCGCCCGCCGCTCATCGGTCCTCCCCTTCGGCCATCGCTTCCGCCGCGCGCTTCACCGCCGACTGGATCCGGTAGTAGGTCATGCAGCGGCAGAGCACGCGATTCATGCCCTCCCGGATCTCGTCATCGCTCGGGTTGGGACTGTAGCTCAGCAGCGCCGCGGCGGTTAGGATCTGCCCGTTCTGGCAGTACCCGCACTGCGGCACCTGCTCGTCGATCCACGCCTGCTGCACGGGATGCAACTCCCCGTTCTCGGGCAGTCCCTCCAGCGTCGTGATCTCGCCCGTCGAGCGCGACACCGGCCGGTTGCAGGACCGGATCGCGCGCCCATCCATCAGCACCGTGCACGTCCCGCACTGGGCCAGCCCACAGCCGAAGCGCGGTCCCCGCAATCCGAGATCGTTGCGAAGGACATACAACAGCGGCGTGGACGGATCGACATCGAGCGTATGCGTCTCCCCGTTTACCCTGAGCGTGATTTCGCTCATCGATGCATCCCCCTTCGAACGGAGGGCCTCGCGGGCCCGCAGGTCTCTCTCCACGGGCAAGTGTGCGATCCGAGCTCGCTGGCGGCAAGCGGATGCTCTGCGTACCTGATGACCGTGACCTGCCATGTTCGCGCTAGTGCCCCATATTGCGTCTGAAATGAGCACTGCTCCTGGAACGATCCCCGCTGCTTCGAGGACCCTCGATGAGGTGATATCGGGGACCGCTGATTTGGAGGAATCATGTTAGACCAAGTTTCCTCGTCGTTTATCTCACGCGTGAAGCGTCGAGGCCAAGTCTCGCGACGAGCATTGGGGCGAACGACCCTCCCACTGCTCGCCGCGATCTCCCTTGCCGCGGCGCCAGCTTCCCTCACTGCCCAGGACCCCATCTCCCTCCTCCCTCCCATGGAGTGGCGCTCGATCGGCCCGGACCGGGGCGGCCGCTCCATCGCGGTGGCGGGCCACGCCGACCGCCCCTTCGAGTACTACTTCGGCGCGACCGGCGGAGGGCTCTTCAAGACCACAGACGGAGGGTCCACCTGGACCCCCGTGACCGACGGCCAGGTCGGCAGCGCCTCGGTGGGCGCGGTCGCGATGGCGCCCTCCGACCCCGACATCGTCTACATCGGCATGGGCGAGGTGCAGTTGCGCGCCAACGTCCTTCAGGGAGACGGCGTCTACCGCTCCGACGACGCCGGAAAGAGCTGGCGGCACCTCGGCCTCGCCGACACCCACGCGATCGGGCGCATCCGCATTCATCCCACCGATCCCGACCGCGCCTACGTGGCGGCGCTCGGACATCCCTTCGGGCCCAACTCCGAGCGCGGCGTCTTCCGCACCACGGACGGGGGCAGGACCTGGGAGAAGATCCTCTTCCGCGACGAGCGCACCGGGGCCGTCGACCTGGTCATGGATCCGAGCGATCCGGACGTCTTGTACGCCACGCTCTGGCAGGTGTACCGCAAGCCGTGGCGCCTGTGGAGCGGCGGCGAGGGGTCAGGGATCTTCAAGACCACCGACGGCGGCGACACCTGGAGCGAGATCACGCGCAATCCGGGCCTCCCGGACGGCGTGCTCGGCAAGGTCACGATCACCGTGTCCGGCGCGGATCCGGACCGGGTATGGGCAAACCTGGAAGCCGAGCGGGGCGGGCTCTACCGGTCCGACGACGGCGGCCGGACCTGGGAGTTCATCAACGGCCACCGCGACATCTGGCAGCGCGCCTTCTACTTCCAGCGCCTGGAGGCGGACCCGGTCGACCGCAACACGCTCTACATCCTCAACTTCAGGCTCATGCGCTCGACCGACGGCGGGAAGACGCTCGAGAGCGTGCCCGAAACCCACGCCGACCATCACGACCTGTGGATAGATCCCACCAATCCCCTGCGCATGATCAACGGGAACGACGGGGGCGGCGTGGTGACGGTGAACGGGGGCCGCACCTGGACCTCGATGCGGTATCCGACGGCGCAGATCTATCGCCTGACGACGACCTCGGACTTTCCCTACCACGTGTGCGGCGCGCAGCAGGACAACTCGACGGCGTGCGTGTCCTCCGAGCCGGGACATCTGCGCAATCCCCGCGCCCCGAGCACGGAGTGGATGTACGCAGTGGGCGGAGGCGAGATGGGCTACATCGCGCAGCATCCCGGCGATCCGGACATCTTCTACGCGGGCGCGACCAATACGCTGACCCGCTACGACCGGGGGACCGGCCTGGTCACCGACATCCAGCCCTGGCCCCGGATCGTCATGGGCGAGCCCGCTCGCGACATGCCCGAGCGATGGAACTGGACCTATCCCATCGCCGTGGCGCCGCAGCCGCCGCATGCGCTCTACGTCGGGTCGCAGCACCTGTGGCGATCCCTCGACGACGGCAAGTCATGGGCGAAGATCAGCCCGGATCTGACGCGCGCCGAACCGGAGACGCTCGACGATTCCGGCGGCCCCATCGTGAAGGACCAGGACGGGCCCGAGATCTACGGCACGCTGTACGCGATCACGCCTTCGCCGCATGAAGCGGGCACGATCTGGACGGGATCCGACGATGGGCTCGTGCACGTCTCGCGCGACGATGGTGGGACCTGGCGCGACGTGACCCCTCCCGACATGCCGCCGCACACGCGCGTCATGACCGTGGAGGTGGCTCTGCACGCTCCCGCAACCGCGCTGGTGGCCGGGATCCGGTACGAGATGGACGACCGTTCGCCGTACGCGTGGCGCACCGACGACTACGGCGCGAGCTGGACCCGCATCAGCGATGGCATTCCGGATGGCGCCTTCGTGCGCGTGGTACGGGAGGATCCGAAGCGCGCGGGACTCCTGTACGCCGGCACCGAGCACGGCGTGTTCGTGTCCTTCGATGGCGGCTCGAGCTGGAGCGACCTGTCGTTCGGGCTTCCGGACACGCCGGTCACGGGGCTTTCGGTCGAGGAGCGCGATCTGGTGATCAGCACCCATGGCCGCTCCTTCTGGGTGCTCGACGACATCGAGACGCTCCGGCAGTTGAGCGCGGATGTCGCTGCCGCGGACGTGCACCTCTTCCAGCCGGCCAACGCGATCCGGCGATCGGTCCCCGCGGTAATCGACTTCCGGGCAGGCCAGCCGGGGGCGGAGGGGCGGAGGGCGCGGCTCGACATCCTCACCGACGATGGGGAGCACGTGCGCACCCTGGTCGACGCAATCGTGGATTCGGGCACGCAGCGGGCCCGCTGGAACCTCCGCTATCCGGGCGCGGTGACGTTCGACGGCATCGTCCTCGAGGGCGGCAACCCGGCCGTGGGCCCATGGGCCCCGCCGGGCCGCTACCGGGCCCGGCTCACCGTCGCCGGCATGACACGCGAAGCCACCTTTGACGTGCAGCCGGATCCAAGGCTCGGAGACGTCCCCGCCACCGCCTTCACCGACCAGTTCCGCCTGGCCATGGCGATCCGAGACGCCGAAAGCCGGGCGAACACGAGCGTGCTGCTGGCGCGCGACCTCCGCGCCCAGGCCGACGCGATCGTCGCCCGGAGCGACGCCGACCTGAGGGACCTGGTGTCCCGCTTCACGGCAGGGATCGAGGCGGTCGCGGGAGAGCTCTACCAGCTCCGGAACCAGAGCCCGAAGGACAAGATCGCCTTCCCCATCAGGCTGAATGATCGCCTGACCGGCCTGCGCAGCCACCTGGAACGGGGCGACGGCACGCCCATCGACGCATACCAAGCCGTCTTCGAGGAGCTGTCGGCGGAGCTGGAGGCGCACCTGCAAGACCTCGAGCGGATGCTCAGCGACCGTCTACCGCGCCTGAACCGGCGGCTGGAGGAAGCGGGACTACCGCAGATCGTCGTAAGGGAGGCACCGACCCGATGAGAATGAGGCGCGTCATTGCCCCGCTGGCTTCAATCATGGTCTTCTGCACGGCGTGCGAATCCGCTCCGGAGGCGGCGCCTGTGATGCTCATGGACCCGGTGGCCACCTCGGAAGCTCCTCTCACCGGCATCAACTCAATCGCCCTGGCCGACGAGACCACGGCGTGCGTGATCGAGTCCTACGAAGAGCGCATCCACTGCCTGGGCCGGGATGGGGAGGAAGTGGGCGCCTTCGGACGACCCGGCGAGGGTCCAGGCGAATTCCGTAGTCTGATGGAGGTCGTCGGCGGGCCGAACGGCACCATAGGTGCCATCGACTGGGGGTTGGCGCGAATGACCGTCTTTGAAACGACAGGCACGCGGGTCTCCGAAGTGAATCTGCCCTTCTTCGGGCCCTACCGGGCAACAGCGTCCTTCGATTCCGTCTTGTTCGGTTATGGAATGGCGAGTCGCTCCGGCGACCTCGCGACGGGGCTCCAGACGCTACACACGGGATTGGACCTTGCGTCCGGCGACATTCTTTGGGAGAGAGGCTATCCCGTCGATCTCTTGGAAACCGGATGCAACTGGGGGCCGTCGAGCGAGCTCAGCCTGGGTGTGCCCACGCCAACGGGTGGAATCGTCTTCCCCGCGTGCGGCGGATTGATGATCCTTCTGGAGGACCGCGACGGCGATGCCGCCTCGCTGGTGGAGGCTCCCCTGTACGTCGAGGAGTTTCGAACCGAGGCGGAGGTGGACGCATTCGCGGCGCAGCAGCGGACGAGCATGTTCGGTTCCGAGGCCGCCGTTGAGAGATACCGGACGACGCCCCTCCGCTATAACGTCGGACGCCCGATCTTCGACGACCGCGACCGACTCTGGGTCCTCACGCGTCGATTTCACGAGGGGTTCTCGCATCTGGACATCTACGCGGGTACCCGGCTCATCGGCGTGGTGCAAGTGCGGGATCGAGCGGTCGGTTTCGATCTGCGGGGTTCGACGCTTGTCATCCTGACAGACAGGCCCGTCGACCCCGAAGATCCCGACGGCTACCCTGACCGGGCCATCGACTGGTACGACATCGGCAAACTGGAGATCGGCCGGTAGGGGAGCCAACCCACCGCCCACGCTGCAATCCGGCCCGGCCCCACCCCGTCACGGGATCCTCTCCGGCGTACCGCCGTACTCTCTAGAGAGACTGCCTCCTCTCCCCGCCAGCTGCCGGAAGCACCCCGCATTGAACACCGAATCCCTCACGGTCGCCCTCATCACCGACGTCTTTCCGACCCGGGCAGACGAAGAGCGGCTGCTCGATCATCTGCGGGAGGCGAAAGCGCGCGGCGCGAAGCTGGCGGTGCTGCCGGAGCTGCCGCTGAATCGCTGGGCGCCCCTGAGCCAGATTCCGTCTGAAGCCGACGCCGAGCCTCCGTACGGGCCCCGGGAGAGCGCGATGGCCGTGGCCGCGCGGGCGACCGGGCTGGCGGTGCTGGGCGGTGCGATCGTGCACAACCCGGCCACCGACCGCCGACACAACACTGCGGTGCTCTTCGGCGCCGACGGCGAAGAGCTGCTGCGTTACCGCAAGATCCACTTGCCCGACGAAGAGGGGTACTGGGAGGCGCATCACTACGATCCCGGCGGGGAGTTGCAGGCGCCGGCCGACGTGGGCGGATTCGGCATCGGGGTGCAGGTGTGCTCGGACGCCAACCGTCCTCAGGGGTGCAACGCGCTCGCCGCCATGGGCGCGGACGCCATCCTCCTGCCACGAGCCACGCCGGCGGAAACCTACCCGCGCTGGCGGCTGGTGCTGCGTGCCAACGCGGTCACCAGCTGCGCCTACGTGATTTCGGTGAACCGGCCCGGCACCCGGTCGCAGGGAGTCATCGGAGGGCCGTCGATGGTCGCGGGCCCGTCAGGCGAAGTGCTGCTCGAGACGCGTGATCCGGTAGCGACGATCACGCTGGAGAAGTCGGTCCTCGCGCGAGCCCGCAAGGAGTATCCCGGCTACCTGGATGTGCGCGCGGACGTCTACGCGCGCGCTTGGCAAGTTGCCCGGAAAGGCAGGGACTGAGGTCCCGTCCTACCCGAACCGCACCCCCTGCGCGAGCGGCAGCTCGGGGCTCCAGTTGACCGTGTTGGTCTGGCGCCGCATGTAGGCCTTCCACGAATCGGAGCCTGACTCGCGGCCGCCTCCGGTCTCCTTCTCGCCCCCGAACGCGCCCCCGATCTCCGCGCCGCTGGTGCCGATGTTGACGTTGGCGATGCCGCAGTCGCTGCCGCGGTGGGAGAGGAAGAGCTCCGCCTCGCGCATGTGTTCGGTGAAGATCGCGGACGAGAGGCCCTGAGGCACGTCGTTGTGCTGGGCGATGGCCTCAGCCACCTCCTCCACTGCCTGCGCCGGAGACGCATCCGCGCTCCCGTACCCCAGGATGTAGAGGATGGGCGCGAAGGTCTCCTCCTGCACGATGTCGAACTCGTTGCGCGCGCGGGCGATGCAGGGCGTGACGTAGTGGCCGCCGGGGCAGTCCGGGCCGTCCAGGCGCTCGCCTCCGCAGAGGATCTCGCCCCCCTCCTCAGTGACCCGGCGCGCCGCGCTCTCCAGGTCGACGACCGCTTGGTGATTCACCACGGGACCCATCAGCGTCGACGCGGCGCGCGGGTCGCCGATGCGCACGTCGCCGTAGGCAGACACCAGCCGCCGCTCCAGCTCCTCGCGGATGGACTCGTGCGCGATGATGCGGCGCGTGCTGGTGCAGCGCTGCCCGGCCGTGCCCACCGATCCGAACAGGATCGCGGGCAGCACCAGATCCATGTTGGCGTGCGGGGTGACGATGATGGCGTTGTTGCCGCCCAGCTCGAGGATGGTGCGGCCCAGCCGCTTGCCCACCACCTGAGCCACCCGGTAGCCCATCCGGCAGCTGCCGGTGGCGGATACCAGCGGGATGCGCCGGTCGTGCAGGAGCCGGTCGCCCACCGTGGATCCCCGCCCCACCACCAGCGAGAAGATCGCCGGATCGTAGCCGTTCTCGCGCGCAACCTCCCCCGCGATACGGGTGCATGCGATCGCCGTGAGCGGGGTCTGGCTGGAAGGCTTCCACAGGGTGGCGTCCCCGCACACCGCCGCGATGGCGGCGTTCCAGCTCCACACCGCGACCGGGAAGTTGAACGCCGAGATCACCCCGACCACGCCCAGCGGGTGCCACTGCTCGAACATGCGGTGGTCCGGGCGCTCGGAGTGCATGGAGAGCCCGTAGAGCTGGCGCGAGAGACCGGTCGCGAAGTCGCAGATGTCGATCATCTCCTGCACTTCGCCCTCGCCCTCGGTGAGGATCTTCCCCATCTCGAGCGTGACCAGCGCGCCCAGCTCCGACTTGTGCCGGCGCAGCCGGTCGCCGATCTGGCGCACCACCTCGCCGCGCTTGGGAGCGGGCACCGTCCGCCACTGCAGGAACGCCTCGTGCGCCCGCTCGACGATGCGGTCGTACTCACCCTCGGTGACTTGGCGCACGGTCGCAATACGCGTGCCGTCGACGGGGGTATGGACCTCGAGTTCGGGCCCGGAGCCCATCCACTCGCCCGCGAAACCGCCCGGATTCACATCTTCGAGTCCCAGCGCCGCCAGCAAACGTGCGCTGCGGGAGGAGGTGGCAGCCGAAGGCGCCGGAGTGGTCATGGTCGAAGGGTTCATTCTACCGTCCCTGCGTCAGCTCGCGGATCTGCCGCACCGCCGCCTCCACCTTGAGCTGGACGCCCATCCTGCCGTATTCGACGGAAGCCTTGGTGGGGTCGCCGGAGACGCCGCTGCCCTCGAACCCGCCTCCGGGGGCGAGTTCGCCCTGGCGGATGTGCTCGGGCGCGATGTAGAGAAGCTGGGACGTGTCGCTGATGCCGGCGTGCCCGCCGATGGTCGCCGCGTCGTAGCCGTGCTCCTCCATGAGCCAGTCGCGGAACCCGTTGCCGGAGTAGTAGTCGCCCACGAAGTGGACCCGGCCCTGCCTCCCCGCGGCCGCCCATTCCTCGTTCAGCATCTCCGACACGGTGCGCATGCCGTTCTGGTTTCCGCCGCTGTCGCCGATGAAGACGATGTCGGTGAAGCCGTGCACCTCGAGGCTGCGGGCCGCGTATTCGAGCAGCTTCATAAAGTGCTCGTTGGGAAGCGTGATCGCCCCCGCGTAGCGCATGTGTCCGGTGGGTCCGTCGGGCCCGTCGATGGCGCCTTCGGGAACATAGGCGATGACCGGCGCCACCAGCGCGTTGCCCAGTTCGCGCGCGATCATGTCGGACGCGTGGTTGATGATGAACTTGTGTTTGCCGAGCACCATGTGGGGTCCGTTCTGCTCGGTCCCCGCGGTGGGCACGATGATGGTGGTGACCCCCTCGTCGATGGCGGCGCGCACTTCGGTCCAGGTCAGCTCGTCGAGGAAGACGGTGTTGGGGCGTTGTGCGGCGGCGGCGCTCGCGGTCACGAACACGGCGAGGGCAGCGGAAGTCAGCGTGCGGATCATGGGGTCCTCCGGAATGCGCGTAGGTGATGTCGTCACGGCACTAGAATGGTGCATCCCTGCGTCTGCCGCGACTCCAGCGCGCGATGAGCCTCGGCGGCTGCGGAAAGCGGGAAGCGCTGGCCTATGGTGAGCCCGATGCGGCCCGCCTGAATGTGCCCCAGCAGTTCGCCTGAAGCTTCTTCCAGGTCCTCGCGCCGCTCGATGTAGGGCTTGAGCGAGGGACGGGCCACGGTGATCCCCCTGGCGCTCAGGCGCAGCAGGTTCAGGGGAGAGACCGGGCCGGAGGCGTTGCCGAAGGTGATCATCATGCCGAAGAGGGCAAGGCACTCCATGGAGCCGTCGAAAGTGGCCTTGCCGACCCCGTCGAAGACTACCGGGACACCCTCGCCGCCGGTAATCTCGCGCACCCGCTCGACGAAGTCTTCCTCCTTGTAGAGGATGACGTGATCGCATCCGTGGTCGCGGGCGAGGCGGCCCTTTTCCGCACTGCCCGCGGTGCCGATGACGGTGGCGCCCAGCGCCTTGCACCACTGGCAGAGGATGGTGCCCACACCGCCCCCGACCGCATGGATCAGCACGGTCTCGCCCGCGCGCACCCGGTAGGTGCGGCGGCAGAGATACCACGACGTCATGCCCTTGAGCATGGCCGCGGCGGCGGCCTCGTACCCCACGCCGTCAGGGATGGCAACCAGTTGGGCGGCGGGCATCACCCGCCGCTCGCAGTAGCCGCCCAGCACGCTCCCGTAGGCGACCCGGTCGCCGGGCTGGAAGGTCGGCCCGTCCGTCGCCGGCGGACCCGCCGTCTCCACCACCCCGGCCGCCTCCATCCCGAGCACGGCCGGCAGCGACGGCACCGGGTAGAGTCCGCTCCTGTGGTAGGTGTCGATGAAGTTCAGCCCGACCGCCTCGTGGCGGACGAGCACCTCGCCCGGGCCGGGTTCCGGCAGGGGCACTTGTTCCCACCGCATCATCTCCGGGCCCCCGAGCTCGTGGATGCGGATGGCCATGGTGGTGGTCATATCGGTCTTGTGGAAGGTTGGAATGGATGTCTCACGGCGATTCCGCGATCCTTGCCAGCCCGGCCCGCGCCGCACGCACAAGGGCTTTCAGCGTATCCCGCGGCGACTCGCCCATCTCCAGCTCCAGAACGCGCTCATAGAGCCGGGTGGCGAGTTCGATGTCGCCTCGCCCCTCGGCCAGCCCCGCCCTGCGCACCATCTCCGAGGGCGGATCCTCCGGCCGCTCGGCGTTGGGGTCGCGCACCAGGTTGGTCACCAGCGGCAGCGAGAGCACGATCAGCCCGATGGCGAGCAGCACGCGACCGAGTTTGCGGTTGCGCTGGCGAACGTCGGCCCGTCGCTGCTGCTGGGACCGGGGAGGCTGGGCGGGCATCGATGTGGTAGCTGCGGTCGAGGAAGAGCGGAGGGAAACGGCTCCAATCGCATGCAGCGAGTGCCGTCAGCGGGTCTCCGCGGGGGGATCGTTTGCGCGCAAACGTTGGCGCTTGCCGCCCCTGGGATCAAGAGCGGGCGTCAGGAGACCGGCTGCCGCCTCAGGGCCAGAGGTTGATGGGAATCAGCGCCATGGGTCTCTCGGCCATGCGCTGCATGAAGTTGTAGGTGTAGGCGCGGACCTCGGCACCCGACGAGTAGACCTCCAACGTGTAGATCTGAGCCGTCGGATAGGTGTCGAGCTCGTCGAGCCCTCCAAAGGCGGGGATCTCGTCGATGAACACCCTCGGGCTGATCACCCTGCCACGCCGGATGATGCACCGGCTCGAAATGTTGGGGGACATCTGCGCCCCGACTCCAAAGACGCCCGCGCCCGCCGGACACGGGACGGGATAGTAGCGGGTCTCGCGCTCCAGGAACTCGAGGGCGGTGGACGACGCGCTGCGCAGCAATCGCTCCTGGTCGAAAGCGCGGGTCTGATACGCCGCGGACCGCCGCCGCGAGCGAAGGCGCCGCTCCATGGTGGTGATATTCTCCACCACCGCCGTGACGCCGTCGAGCAGGACGGGCTGGGGTATCAACTCGATCTCGATGAAGGCACCTGCCTCGGGCACCTCGATCCTCGCCCCCGCCTCCTCGTACCCGAACTGGATCGCGGCGACGACCTGGAAGCCCACGCCGACATCCTCGAAACGGAACGTGCCGAGCGAGTCGGCGAGCACGCCGTAGCTCTCGTGCTCCAGGTAGACCGCGGCTCCCGGCACGGCGGTGCCCGTAAGCGCATCGTAGACCACGCCGTGCAGCGGCGCGCGCACGGGCACGGACTCCGGCTCCTGCGCATCGATTGCGGCGGGCAGGAAGAGGCAGGCCATCGCCAGGAGGAGGCAATGGGTCGGTCTGGTCGCGACGCCTGCGCACGTTCGGTGCCGTCGTCCCTCCGGTATGCTTCGGTGCATCTCGTCCAGCCCTCCCGTCACGGCCACGGGCCGAGGGCGATCAGCGCCTCGGGATTTGCAGCCATGCGCTGCATGAAGTTGTAGGTATAGGCCCGGATCTCGGCGCCCTGGGAATAGACCTCCAGCGCGTAGATCTGCGTCGTCGGATAGTTCCTGAGCGCGTCCAGACCGCGGGCGGCCGGCATTTCGTCGATGTACACTCTCGGGCTGACCACTTGGCCCCGTCGCCAGATGCAATGACTCGACAGCGCGCCGGGCGCCTGGGAGGGAAGGTTCCATCCCCCGAGACCTCGGGCCGGCTGCCATCCCGGCAGCGTCACGCCGCCCATGATCGGACAGGGACGCCGCTCCAGGCCGGTCTCCCGCCACAGGAACTCGAAGACATCGGGCTCCGGGCTGCGCAGCAGCCGTTCCTGGTCGTACGCCCGGGCCTGGTACGGAAGGGACTGCCGGCGCGTCCGAAGCCGTCTCACCATGGTGTCGATGTTGTCGGCCACCGCTGTGACGCCGTCGAGCAGGATCGGCCTGGGCTTGAGGTCGATCTCGATAACGGCCCCGGCTTCCGGCACCTCGACATCTGCCGCGATCTCCCAGTACCCGAACTGGGTTGCGACGACGGTCCGCGGGCCGGCGGGGACGCCCTCGATGCGGAACGCGCCATGCGCGTCGGTGAGCGCGCCGTAGTTCTCGTCCTCCAAGTACACCGCGGCTCCCGCGACCGGGGTTCCCATGACTTCGTCCAGGACAACACCCCGGAGGGTGACCAGTACCGGGGCCGGATCTTCCTCTTGCGCATGCAATCCCGATGCCGACAAGAGGCCGAGCGTCGCCAGCAGAATGGGGCGCGCAAAGGCGTCCCGCAGGCCCCCCGGCCAGCGATTCCGCCTTCGTCGGCAACGGTTTGGATCCATCTCGTCCTGCAACTCCATCGCGCGGGCCGCGCGTTCCGGGTGTCCGTTGGTTACGACGCGTCCACCATCTTCGTTCCCGCCACCCACTGATTCTCTCACACCTCTTCCAGCACCTCCGCGCGCACCCAGCCCACCTTGCCGTCGTCGAGCACCACCTCCAGCCACTCCTCGGAGCTGCGGTCCACGCGCACCCGGGTGCCTTCGTGGATGACGAAGAGCTGCAGGGCGGGATCGTCGGAGGGGGCGCTCTGCACGCCCACCTCGGCGGCGAGCACGACGCCATGGCGGGCCTGCCCCAACCCGGTTTCGCGGACGGCCAGGGTGGCGCCCAGCAGCAGAACCAGGATGCCCCCCGCGACCGCGGTGCGCCGCGGCCACGATGCCGCTCCCGGCCGCAGCACCAGCACCAGCACGGCCCCGGCCGCCATGAGGTAGCCCGCCGCCGTCAGTCCGATGAGGAGTGAGCGCGGGAACAGGTTCATCCACCACGACCCGACCCGGAAGAGCCAGAAGCGCGGCAGCGGCACGATCTCGTCCACGCCCAGCGAGCGGGCCAGCTCCAGGTTGGCGAGGATGTCGGCGTCGCTGGGGGCGAGGCGGCGGGCCCGCTCGTAGTAGAGGATGGCCCGGCCCAGCTCGTTCGCCTTGAAGTAGGCGTTGCCGATGTTGTAGTAGAGGCCCGGGCTCTCGAATCCTGCCTCGCGGATGCGCAGGTAGTTGTCGAGCGCGCCCTGGTAGTCTTCCTGCTGGTAGAGGCGGTTGCCCTCCTCGAAGAGTTCGTCCTGGGCGTGGAGCGGGGCGGGGGGGAGCGCCAGCGCCAGGAGGGCTGCCGTTAGAATCATCCGCGCGCTCATCGGGCGAGGTGCTCCGCCATGGCCGCCATCGCCGCCTCCACCCGACCGAGGAAGCGCGCGCGCTCCTCCGCCGACGCGGTCGGCGGGGCGAAGCGCTGCCGGTCGCACTCCTCCAGGCACTCCAGGTAGGGCTCGGCCGCCTCGGTGTCGACGCCCGGGACGGCCAGGCGGTCGCGCACCTCGTCCCGGATCATGCCGGCGGCGGCAATGTTGAGCTTGTCGGCCAGGAAGCCCTCGAGCGCGTGTCCGGCTTCGGCGTAGAAGGCGCGCACGTCCTCCCCGTCCACCAGCTTGCGCGCTTCCGCGAGGCGCTTCCGCGCCACCTTCGCCGCGCGCCGCGAGCGGGCGTACGCGACATCGCCGTGCAACCTGTCGCGGTGCCGGCGCAACCCCGCCGCCCCGCCCAACGCCGCCAGCGGCACGAGCAGGGTGATCCAGAAGAGCGGGTGCGCGAACAGCGTCCGGTTCGCCAGCACCAGGGCCGGGCTGCCGAGTTGGATGAAGCGGATGTCGGTGCGCAGTTCCTCCACCCCCGCCCGCACCCTGCCCGTCCCCAGTGGCCCGTCCGCCGCCACCCCGGTGACCTCGACCGCGAGCGCCCCGCTGGCTGCCACCTCGTAGGTCTCCCGCCCGGGATCGAAGTAGGCCAGCTCGACGGGCGGGATCGCCCCCACTCCCGGCACCCGGGGCACCAGCACGTACTCGTAGGTGCGCGTCCCGCTCACCCCCGCGTCGGTGCGGTCGACGCGCTCGGTCACCTCGGGCGGGAAGGCCTCGAAGCCGGGCGGGACTTCCACCTCGGGCTCGGCCAGCATGCGCAGGTTGCCGCTCCCCGCAACCTCTACGGTCAGGGTGACCGCGTCGCTGACCTGTACGCTGTCGCGGTCGAGGGTCGCGGCAACTTCCAGGTCGCCTACGAAGCCGGTGAAGTTCTCCGGGCGCCCGCCGGGCAGCGGCAGCACCTCGATCTCCACCGGCCGCGAGGCCGCCGCCGTCGAGATGCTCGAGTTCAGCAAAGACCCGCGCCCGAAGAAGTCCTCGAACGGGTCGAAGGCCGAGCGGCGCCGCACCCGCACCTGCGCCTCGATGCCCAGCGGCTCGAGGGTGCGCGTGCCCGACCCGGTCGGGAAGAGCGCCACCTTGCGGATGGTCGCGGTGGTGTACTGCATCCCGTCGCGGACCGTCTGCCCGATCACCGGATTGCCCGCCGGCGGATACTCCTCCACCCAGAACCCCGTCGCGGGAGGCAGTTGGGTGATGCTGTACGAGCTCACGTTCACGCGCGTGAAGATGCGGTAGTCGACCACCACCGGCTGATTCTCGTACACCTGCCGCCGGCTCGGCACCGCCTCCACGAAGAGGTCCTCGGGCGCAATGCCGCGGTCTGCGGTGCCCGGTCCCGCCGAGGATCCCTGGGGGACGGGCGCGTCGGCAACGGTCAGGGTGAGGGGTTCGGTGGCGAAGGCGCTTCCCGCCGCGCGCACCTCGATGGGATCGATGGTGAAGGTACCCGTCCGGGTGGCCTGGAACCGGTACTGGATGGTGAGGCTGATGGTGGTGCGCCCGCCCGACATCTGCATCGAACTCGAGGAGCCGCTCCCCAGGTACACCGAGAAGGAGCTCAGGTCCGGCAGTTCGGGGTCCTGGTCCACACCCTGGGTTCCGGACACCTCCACGTTCAGCACGAACTGCTGTCCGACGCCGACCTGGTTGCTGCTCAGGTAGGCGCGCGCGGAGACTTCCTGGGCGGCCGCGTCTGTCGGGCCTGCGGCCAGCGCCAGGGCCAGCGGCAACAGCGCGGCAAGCCTGGTCGCGACCGCTCTGGTCGCCACGCGCGCAGACACCAAGTCCGCGACATCCTGCAGTACCCGCACTCCCCTCATCGCCAGTTCTTGCGCGGTCTCCGCCCGAGCGAGTCGGCCCGTGGCGGGCGGTCGACCTCGTCAGGGTCTTCCTGAATGGCCTGGAGCAGGCGCTCGGCTTCCTCGGGCGTCATCTGCCCGGGCGGCGGCTGGGCCGGCTGCTCCTGCTCCTGGTCGTCGTTCTCGGGCGGCGGCTGGTCCTGCTCCTGCTCATCCTGCTCCGGATCTCCCTCCGGGGGAGGCTGCTGCTGATCCTGATTCTCCTGATTCTGATCCTGCTGATTCTCCTGCTCCTCCATCTGCTCGAGCACACGCTCGAGATTGTGCTTGGCGTCGAGATCCCCGGGGTTGATGCGCAGCGCCTGCTTGTACGCCTCGAGGCTCGCGTCGAGCTGCTGCTGACGGAAGAGCGAGTTGCCCAGATTGTACCAGGCGCCCTCGGCCAGCGCCGTGTCTCCGCTCTGGATGGCGTCCCGGTACGCCTCGAGGGCGCGCTCGAATTCCTGATTCTGATAGAGGGCGTTGCCCTCGTTGAAGCGGATGAGCGGGGAACCCGGATTCTCGCGCAACGCCTCCAGGTACATCTCGTGCGCCTCGGCGTACCGCCCCTCCGCGTAGAGGCGGTTGGCCTCCTCGACCAACGAGCGCTGGGCGCTCAGCGCACCCGGCAGGAGAAACGCGCCAGCCATCAACAGCGTGCCGGTCGTCATCAGCAACGCCATCCGGTTTCTCATTCGGCACCTCCCGTCCACCGGGTGGCCTGCCTCCGGGCCTCGCCCCTTCTCCGAGCCGGCAGCAGCGGTTCGATCAGCAGCAGGAGGAGCGCCGCTCCCAGGAAAAGCTGGAACTGCTCCTCGAACTGCGCGATCTCACGGGCATCGATCTCGCGCGTCCCCACCGCGCTCATCTCGTCGATGAGGGCGTCGAGTTCGACGCTCTGCGGGGTGCTGAGGTAGAAGCCTCCCCCGGTCGCGTCGGCGACTCGCCGCAAGGTAGCCTCGTCCAGGCGCGTGGTCACGACGTTGCCGTCGGCGTCCCGCTGGAACCCCTGCCTGTTGCCCGCGTCGTCGAACTCGGGGATCGGGACCCCGTCGGGAGATCCGATGCCCACCGTGAAGACGCGCACGGCGGCATCGTTGGCGCGCCGGATGGCTTCGTCGACCTCACCCTCGTGGTCCTCCCCGTCGGTCACGATGAGGAGCACCCGGAACTCGCGCACCTCCTCGTCGAAGAGGTCGAGCCCGACGTTCATCGCCTCCCCGAGATTTGTCCCCTGCACCGGCACCAGGTCGACGTCCATGGCGTTCAGGAAGAGCTGGGTGGCGGCGTAGTCGGTGGTCAGCGGACTCTGTACGAAGGCCTGGCCGGCGAAGGCCACCAGCCCGACGCGGTCGCCCTCGAGCCGGTCCACCAGGCGAAGGATCTCCAGCTTGGCGCGCTGCAGCCGATTGGGCGCAATGTCCTCGGCGAGCATGGAACGGGACAGATCGAGCGCCACCACCACGTCCTTGCCTTCGCGCCGCACGGTCTCCAACCGGGTGCCGAACTGGGGGCGTGCCAGCGCGGTGAGCAGCAAGCCGACGCTCCCGAGGAAGAGCAGGGTGCGCAGCGTCCGGTTGCGCCGGTGCACCGACGCCGCCAGCCGGCGCACGAGCTCGCTGTCGCCGAATCGGTCCAGCGCCTGCCGGCGCGTGCGCGCGCCATGCCAGAGCAACAGCGCCAGCAGGGGCACCAGCAGCAGCCCGAAGAGCAGTTCCACGGATCCGAATCTGAACATTGGCTGCTACGGGAGCTTGCGCAGGAGCGTGTTCGCGAGACCGGCTTCCATCAGCAGAAGCAGGAGCCCGGCCGCGAGGGGGAAGTGGAAGAGTTCGGTATAGCGCGTGAAGTTCTGCACCTCGATTTCCGTGGTTTCCAGCTCGTCGATTTCCTGGTAGATGCTTGCCAGGCTCTCGGTGTCGGTGGCCCGGAAATACTGTCCGCCGGTGGTGCTCGCGACCTCGGCCAGGGTCTCCTCGTCCACGTCCACGCGCACGGTCGCGTAGCGCCGGCCCAGCAGCGGGTCGTCGACCGGCACGCGGGCGGTGCCGCGCGATCCGGCCCCGATGGTATACACCCGCACGCCCAGGGCCTGTGCCATCTGTGCGGCGGTGAGCGGGTCGATCTCGCCGCGGTTGTTGCGGCCGTCGGTGAGCAGCACCACGACCTTCGACTCGGCGACGCTCTCGTTCAGCCGCTTGATCGCGGTGGCGAGCCCCATCCCGACCGCGGTGCCGTCCTCTACCATGCCCACGTCCAGCTCGTCCATCAGCTCGCGCACGACGCCGTAGTCGAGGGTGAGCGGCACCTGGGTGAAGGCCTGACCCGCGAAGACCACCAGGCCGATTCGGTCATTCCGACGCCCGGAGACGAAGTCGGCCGCGACCTGCTTGGCCGCGTCGATGCGGTTGGGCTCGAGATCCTCCGCCAGCATGGAACTCGAGATGTCCAGCACCAGCACGATGTCGATGCCCTCGGTGAGGACGTTCTCGCTGGTGACGCCGGCCCGGGGCCGGGCGAAGGCCGCCACCAGCGCAACGACCGCCAGCAGGCGCAGCACCGGCAGGACGTGACGCCAGCGTCCGCCCCGGCGGACATCCGCTCGCCGCACCGCCGCGAGGTCCGAGTAGACGAGCGAACCGCCCCTGCGCGTCCGGCGCGCGAAGTACCACCACGCGAGTGCGGGCACCGCGAGCAGCAGCCAGAGGAAAGCGGGATCCGCGAATTCGAAGTTCATCGTCCGTCCCCGCCGGCAAGCGGGACGACTTGCGGCTGCGCGGCAACAGCCCCGGCAGGTTCGCCGGTGCCCGGCAAGCCATCCGCCTCCGGTTCATCGCCCCCCTTCCCTTCCTCCTCCGGCTCGGGCTCCGGGGGCGGCAGGGTCGCGTCCACGAGCGCCCGCGCGTCCGGCACGATCAGGGCGCACGCGGTCGGGCTCGGGCGGTGTTTTGCGAACTTGACCAGGTCGCAGTGCGCCAGGAACGCCGTGAAACGATCGTGGATGTCCCAGCTCACGCCCGCGTTGTCCAGTTGCTCGAGCACCTCCCGGCTGGTCATCTCCAGCGCCCGGATGGCGTAGCGCCCTTCGAGGTAGCGCCGGATGATGTCCGACACCTCGATGTAGTACTCCTTGATGCGTCCCTGCCCCAGGAGCCCCGACGTCTCCAGCCAGTCCAGTTGTTCATACGCGAGTTCGTGCGCGGGACGCGGCGGATCCTCGGAGACGGGTCCCTCGTCGGTGGTGCGCTGCCGGGCGCGGCGCGCCAGCCACCAGCCGCCGGCGGCGGCCAGCGCGAGCGCGAGGACCCAGAGCCCGATCACCAGCATGCTGCGCGGGATGGACAGCGGACCACGGATGTCGCGGATGTCCTGCCCCTCGTCGAGGCCGACGCTCACCACCGCGATGCCGAACGGGTCGGTGACGAGTTCGGTCACGCCGGCGGGGGAGGTGACGCCCACCGTGAAGCTCGGGATCTCCAGCTCGCCCAGCTCGAAGGCGGCCAGGGTGAGTACGGCGGTGGTCGTGGCGCGCCCGTCGGCCACGGTGGTGGGGCTCACCACCGCTCCGAGCACCTCGAAGGGCGCCAGGTCGAGCGAGTCGGGCCACTGGACGGCCGCGTCGGGAGCGTGCTCGACGGCTACGGACAGGTGGAGGCGCCCGCCCACCGTGGTCGTGGTGGTGTCGACCGCGACGCGGAGGGAGGGGGGTGCGGGAAGTTCCTGGGCGACCGCGAGGCCGGGGGCGCCCGCAGCAAGGAGCGCCATCAACGCGGCGCGACAGGCTACCCTCGCCCATCCCCGCCTCATCGCCGCCGCTCCCGCTCCTTGAAGAAGCGCATCAGCGGGCGCACGTAGGGCCGGTCCACGCGCACGTCGATCAGGTCCACCTTGCCGTGGCGGAGCGTCCGCTCGAGCTCCTCCTCGACCGCGGCCCGGTCGCGCCCGAAGGCCTCCCGGAAGCTCCGGTCGGAGGTGTTCACCACGAACCGCTCACCTGTCTCGGCGTCCTCGAACTCCACCAGCCCGATGGGAGGCAGTTCCGTCTCGCGCCGGTCGCGCACCCGCACCGCGATGGTGTCGTGGCGCCGTC
>JAPPJO010000118.1:97598-119703 GCA_028820325.1 Gammaproteobacteria bacterium
AGTTCCGTCTCGCGCCGGTCGCGCACCCGCACCGCGATGGTGTCGTGGCGCCGTCCCGCGATGTTGAGGGCGCGCCCGAACCCGCCCGCCAGGAAATCCGACACCAGGAACACCACCGCCCGCCGCCGGGTCACGCGCGTGAGGTACTCGAGAGCCATGCGGATGTCGGTGCCGCTCCGGTCCGGCCGGTGGTACAGGAGCTCGCGCAGGACCCGCAGCACATGCCGGCGCCCCTTGCGCGGGGGCACGAACTTCTCGATCCGGTCGCTGAAGAGGATCAGCCCGACCTTGTCGTTGTTCTTGATCGCGCTGAAGGCCAGCAGAGCGCAGATCTCCACCGCCACATCGCCCTTCATGCGCATCCGCGTCCCGAAGTTGCCCGACGCGCTCACGTCCACCACCAGCATCACGGTGAGTTCGCGCTCCTCCTCGAACACCTTCACGAACGGGGTGCCGGTGCGCGCCGTCACATTCCAGTCGATGCTGCGAATGTCGTCCCCGTACTGATACTCGCGCACCTCCGCGAAATTCATCCCCCGTCCCTGGAAGACGGAGTGATACTCGCCGGAGAAGACCTCGTTCACGAGACCCCGCGTGGTGATCTCGATGCGCCGGACCTTGCGAAGGATTTCGCTCGCGATCATTCCGTCACGGCACCTCGATGTTGTCCAGAACGCGGGTCACCACGTCCTCCGGGGTGACCTCCTCGGCCTCCGCCTCGTAGGTGACCAGCACCCGGTGACGGAGCACGTCCATCCCCACCGAACGCACGTCCTCCGGGGTCACGTAGCCGCGCCGGCGCAGGAATGCGTGCGCCCGCGCCGTCTTCGCCAGGCAGATGCTCGCGCGGGGCGAACCCCCGTAGGCGATGAGTTGAACCAGGTCGTCCAGCCCGTACGCGGCCGGATCGCGGGTTGCGAACACCAGGTCGACGATGTAGCGCTCGATCTGGGGATCCATGTACACCATCTCCACCGCGTCGCGCGCCCGCAGGATCTCGTCCGGACTCACCACCGGGGTCACGCCGCGCGCCGGACCCGTCGCCATGCGCCGCATGATCGCGAGCTCTTCATCCTTGTCGGGATAGCCCACGGCCAGCTTCAGCATGAATCGGTCCACCTGGGCCTCGGGAAGAGGATAGGTGCCCTCCTGCTCGATGGGATTCTGGGTGGCGAGCACCAGGAAGGGATCTTCGAGCGCGAACGTGTTCTGGCCGATGGTGACGGTGTGCTCCTGCATCGCTTCGAGCAGCGCGGCCTGCACCTTGGCCGGAGAGCGGTTGATCTCGTCGGCGAGGATGACGTTGGCGAATATGGGGCCCTTGCGGGTCTTGAACTCCGATTCCTTGGGATCGAAGATCAGCGTCCCGATGAGGTCCGCGGGCAGCAGGTCGGGCGTGAACTGAATGCGCTGGAAGGAGGTTCGGATGGCTGCCGCCAGCGTGCGCACGGTCAGCGTCTTGGCGAGCCCGGGAACGCCCTCCAGCAGCACGTGCCCGTCGGAGAGCAGGCCGATCAGCAGGCGCTCCACCATGTAGCGCTGGCCGACGATCACGCGTCCGACTTCGTCCAGCAGGCGATCCACGAAGGCGCTCTCCTCCCGGATCTTGTCCTGGATGGCGGCGATGTCGTGTCTGGTTGAGGTGGTCATGTGTTTCTTGGGTCTTGTGGATGTGAAATCGAGGTAGCCCGAAAATATGATAGCACAGAGCAGGAAAACGTTGCGCGCGCGCGGGCGGTCGGGGCAACTTGGGGCCATGACACCATCGGCAGCAGGGCACACGAGCGCGGATCCGGTCCTCGAGCAGGCCGCCAACTGGCTTGGCGAGGGGCGCCGGGTTGCGCTGGCGACGGTCACGCGCACCTGGGGTTCGGCCCCGCGGCGCGCGGGCAGCCACATGGCGGTGGCCGAGGGCGGGGACTTCACGGGGTCCGTCTCCGGCGGATGCGTGGAATCGGCGGTCATCCATGCCGCCATGGAAGTCATGGAGTCGGGCGATCCGCAGCGGCTCAAGTTCGGCGTCACCAACGAGATGGCGTGGGAAGTCGGGCTCGCCTGCGGGGGAGAGGTGGAGATCTACGTCGAAGCGGTGCGCTGATCCGTGCGACCCGCCCTCCTCGACACTCTTCTCGAAGCGCAGCGGTCGGGGCGAAGCGTAGTCCTCGCGACCCGGCTGAGCGACGGCGCCCAGGAACTGGTGGAAATCGGGCCCGCCGGAGCGCGCGAACCGCGAACCATCGCGGGGGTTTCGGCCGATCAGGTCTACGCGGCCCTGCGCGCCGAGGAAGCCCAGGTGGCCGAGACCGCCGACGGCCCGGTCCTCCTCCGCCCCTACACGGTGCCCCGCAGGCTGCTGGTGGTGGGCGCCGTGCACATCGCCCAGGTGCTGGCGCGCACCTCCCCCGAGGTCGGCCTACCGGCCACCATCATCGACCCGCGCGAGGGGTTCGCCACCCGCGAACGCTTCCCCGGCGCGGAGCTCGTGCGGGCGTGGCCGGACCAGGCGCTCGAGCGGATCGGGCTGGATGCGCGCAGCGCGCTGGTCGTGCTCGCCCACGACCCGAAGATCGACGACCCGGCCCTCAGCGCGGCCCTCGAAAGCGACGCCTTCTACATCGGCGCGCTGGGAGGACGCCGCACCCGGCGGCAGCGGCGGGAGCGCCTCCTCGAGGCCGGCTTCGCCCCTGAAGCCGTCGCGCGCATCCACAGCCCCGTGGGGCTAGCAATCGGCGCGCGCACCCCCGCGGAAATCGCCTTCTCCATCCTGGCGCAGATCATCGACGTCATCCGCAATCCGGGGGCATCGCCGCTGGGGCGATAGAGGGCTTGGGGATGGCGAGGAGAACAGGACTTGCGAGATCCGCGAGTTCCTTGCGGCGCCGGGGCGATCGGACTTAGTTTAGTGACCTAAGTTCATCCCCTTCAGGGAGCCATCGTCATGCGCACCTACAACATGCATGAGGCCAAGACGCACCTCTCGCGCCTGGTGCGGGAGGCCGTCGAGGGAGAGCCGTTCATCATCGCCCGCGCGGGCAAGCCGCTGGTCAAGGTCACCGCGGTGGACGGCGAAGAGCGCGGGACCGCCCGGCGTCTGGGCTTCCTCGCCGGACACGTCTCCCTGCCACCCGATTTCGACCGCATGGGCAGGAAGAAGATCGAGGCATCGTTCGAGGGCAGATCATGACGTTTCTTCTCGACACCCATCTTCTGCTCTATGCCGCGGGCATGCCGGAACGGCTTCCGAGCGTCGCCCGCACGATTCTGGAGGATCCCGATGCGGAACTCGCGTTCAGCGCCGCATCCCTCTGGGAGGTCGCGATCAAGAACGGGCTGGGACGCGAGGACTACCGCGTCGAGCCGCGCCTGCTGCGACGGGGTCTGCTTGAGAACGGGTACACGGAGCTGTCCGTCTCCGGCTCCCACGCCGTGGCGGCGGACCTGCTGCCCCCGATCAACAGTGACCCCTTCGACCGGATGCTGGTGGCGCAGGCTCAGATCGAAGGGCTGACGCTGCTTACGCTGGATCCGGTCATCGGGCGCTATCCGGGACCGATTCGGCTGCTCTGATCAGCGCCCTTCCCGCAGTTCGGCCGGTATCCGGGCCAGGAACGGCTGCTGAACCCCGAGGCTGTCCTCGCGCACGCCCAGAATGGTATCGCCCCGGATGTCGAAGACATCGGCCGGGGCACCCAGATCCAGCACCCCCAGGTAGTCGCCCTCGAAGCTGAACACGTCCCACAGCGGTCCGCCGAAGCCCGACGGTCCCCGGTTGGCGTAGGTGATGCGCTGGTCCAGCCTCTCCACCGACCGGACGCGCTGGACAAGGATGAGTTCCGCGCCGATTTCGATGTCCGCCATCGCGGGCAGGCGTTCGGGCAGGCGAAACAGGGTGCGGAGGTCCGGAGGGGTTTCGCTCGGATCCATGTTCCGGGCGATGATGTCGAGGAGGATCTCATGCTGTTCCTCACTCAGCAGTTCCTCGTCGCGATCCCATGATATCCTGCGCACGGGTGTGCCCCCCCGGAAGAGGGTGACCCACGGCTCGGACATCCAGCCGGCTACGGCTTCGTCCGGCTCGCGCGTGGACCAGACGAGCATGTCCGCCCAGACCGGCCAGCGCTGGTCCACGGGGTTGAAGGGCGGGCGGACCGCGTACACCGCCAGCGTGTCGAGCAACGCCCCTGCGATGGACCTGTGCGCCAGGACGTGCCACGGGGCGGTTGCGGACCAGAGGTGCACCGCTAGCGTCGCGTCGCTCGCAGCTCTCCATTCCGGCATATACGACTGCAGGATATCCCACCGGTGCGATTCGACCAGGCCGCCGTCGCGGTCGAAGACGCTCACGGTTTGGTTGATGGCGTCGGGCACCAGGAGGCGTCCATCGCCGATGCCGACCATCGCGATCGTGGCGTCGCCGCTGATTTCGCCCGGTCCGGAGCCTCTCCGGCTGATGCGGCGCAGGAAGGAGCCGTCCGGTGAAAACTGCCGTATCTCGGCGGCGTCCCGGTCGAGGACGGCGACCGTCCCGTCGTCCAGCAGTTCGACCCCGGCCACTTCCGCGAAGAGCGTCTCGGGAGGCCCTTCCATGTCCCCAATGGTCAGGATGTACTCTGCCGGGTAGACTGCGCGGCCATAGTCGGCCAGCGGCCCGTGGCGCACGAGCTCCACGCCGGCGCTGTCCTGGACGATGGGGGTGGGGCCGACATCTTCCGGGCCGCATCCCGTCGCGAATCCGACGAACATCGAGGCGAGGGCGATGCATCCCCCGGCGGGTAGGCGCGCGTGCGATGGTGGAAGGTTCACGTATCGATCCATCGGTGCATGTCGAGGATGATTCCTCCCCGGCGAGCCGCGGCGAGGCTCAGAACCGGATCGGGGTCCGCCACACCAGGTTGAGCTGGTCGTCGGCAATGAAGAGGAAGCCGAGGTCGGAGGCAAGGCCCGCCGGAGCGGGCAGGGCGGTCTCGCCCGCTTCCAAGCCGGAGCCATTGTAGTCGGACGCGCCGTTGCCGGCGAACGTGCGGATGACTCCGGTGGCGGTATCAACGGCGCGCACCCGGCGATTTCCGCGGTCGGCGATGAAGAGCGTCGTCCCCCCGTCGACTGCCACCACGGCCTCGGGGAAGGCGAGCCTTGCGCGGTGGGCCGGTCCGCCGTCGCCCGAGAACCCCTGTGTCCCGGAGCCGGCGACCGGCTCGATGATGCCGGTGTCCAGGTCGACCACGCGGACGCGCTGGTCGGCCGCGTCGGCGATGTAGAGGCGCCCATCCGCAACCGCCAGCCCGCGAGGGGCGCGCAGACGCGCCTCGGTGGCGGGTCCGCCGTCACCCGAGCTGCCGGCTCGTCCGTTGCCCGCGGCGGGGACAAGGGTGCCGTCCAGGGCGATGCGCCACACGCGGTGTTCGGGCCAGTCGCTCACGAACACGTCACCGGTCCCGGATACGGCCACGCCGGTGGGTTCGCCGAAGCGGGCTTCGGCGGCCGGGAGGCCGCTTGCCGGAGGCTCGCCCCCCGGGTCGCCGGCCAGAACGGCGACCGCCCCATCGCCAGCCGCCCCCGGAGCCACCTGGAAGACCCTTCCGGCCCGGCCGTCCGCCACCAGCAGCGTGCCGTCCGGGGCGAGTGCGAGGGCTTCGGGACGGCGCATGCAGGCGGGACCCGAGCACCCGCTATGGTCCGCCACCACGGCGACATCGCCGTTAGCACGCACTGCCAGGATGCGGGCCGCCCGGCGGTCGGCGATGTAGAGCGTGCCGTCCGCCCCCAGCGCCAGCCCGCGCGGCGAGGATAGTTCGAAGTCGGTGGCGGGCACGCGTTCCGCGGGTTCGAGGTCGTCCGGCTTCCCGGCCACGACCCGCATGACGCCTGGCGCATCTCCGAGAATCACGACCGGGTCGCCGCAGCCTGCGAGCGCGATCGTCAGCATCAGCGCGAACCCGCCACCCGCCGCGGCTCCGCGTCCGGGCCTTACGAGCCTCCCGACATCCGCGCTCAGGCCGTCGATCACGATCCCCCGCCAACCGGCGTGCACCATCCTCCTTCCCCAGCCGGCCTTCACGATCCTCATTCCTCGAACGGGACGACCCAAAGATCGTGCTTTCCGCCGCTCAGCAACCGGACATACGCCAGCCGGCTTCCATCGGGCGAAACGGCAGGCTCTCGGCCTCGTTCGGTGTCCGGAATCGGAGTCGCCGCCGCCCCTTCCACAGGCACAGTCCACAGGCGTCCGTCCCGCCGGAAGACGAGGCGGCCCGAGTCAGGCGTCCACGCGGGCTCCTCTCCCCGGCCCAGTTCGCGGGTTTCCGATCCATCCGGCCGCACCAGCGCGATCCTCCGGTCCGCCACCTCATAGTCCACGCGCTCCTGCCGGCAGACCGGCCCCAGAAACCCGGAATGGGTGCAGCTCGCGGCAACCGAGTCGCCCTGTACCAGCCTTGTGAACGCGATCCACTCACCATTCGGCGACCAGGCCGGAGCCACGCCGCCATCGGTGCCGGGCACCGCTTCCGCGTGGGAAGAGGCAAGGTCCCAGAGCAGCACCCGAAGCCCGTCGCTGAACGCGACACGAGTCCCGCCCGGATCCCAACTGGGACGGAAGAGGGGCGGATTCTCCTCGTGGAACAGGCGTTGGAAGGGGTAGTAGCGGATGCGGAAGTAGCCGGGCAGGAACGGGTCGCCCCGCAGCGGCACGAACTCCCGCCCCTCGAGCGATACGGCGAGCGAGCGGCCAAGCGCCGGCGAGCCTCCTCCCTCCCGGTCCATGAGGTGAAGCCGGATCTCGGCCAGGCGAGCGGAGACCCGCGGAGCACCGGACGGATCGCAAACGACCACGGCCGCCGGACAGAGGTCTTCGTCGGCCACTGCCCGCATCTCCACGTAAGCCGCCCGGACTCCGTCGGGGGAGGGCGCCGGGCTGGCGAGCCAGTGGGCTGCACCGCCGGGAAACTGGAGCGCCGGGAGCAGCGGCTCAGCGGCCCCGCCGGTGGCGGCGATCTTCATCAGAACGCCCGGGCTCTGCGCGAATGGCGCGACGCCCTCGGCCGCGTAGGCCAGCGAGTCGGGCCCGAGCCAGACCGGCGCACGCTCGTCGAGCCCGGAGAAGGTGAGCTGGAGCGGCCCCGTCACTTCGATGGACGGACGGTCCAGGGAGACGAACGGCGAGGTGGCTTCCCGGCAGCCGAAAGCCCAGAGCGCCCCCAGTGCCATCCAGGCGCCTGGGCGCAGCATCGAAACCGAGCCCCGGCGCACCATCCAGGTCCAGCCCCGGCGCATCACCGGAACCCGACCTCGACGCCCAGCCTCAGCTGCAGCGGCTCGTTGAAGAACAGCGACGGATCCATACGGTCCAGAGCGGCCGCCAACCGCACCGTCCGGTATTCCACATCCGTGATGCGCCCGTTGCCGTCCAGATCCGCAAGCGCGCTGTAGCGCGGTGATTCCCGCGGGATGGCGCCGCCCGCCCCGCCCCGCGCCAAATCGAGGACCTGCGCCGCAGGGGGCGCAATCGTGCCCGTATCGCGGCGGAGCGCCAGCACGTTTGCGCGGTCGAGGAGGTTGCGGCCGTCGAACACGATGCGCCAGCGGCAGTCCGAACAACCCGGCAGGTCGCCGACTTCGAGGGTGGCGCGCAGGTCGAGCTGTACGATCCAGGGCAGGAGGCGGGCGGGATCGGTGCGCCCGGCGTCCGATTCGCGCTCCCCGGCGAGCAGCTGACGGTCCAGGGGGTACCCGCTCTTCGCCGCCGTGGCGAGGGCGACGCCCCAGCGCCGATCGGCTTCCCCTGCGGCGCGACCCGCGAAAACGGCCAGGTTCGCGGAGTGGCGCCGATCGAACGCCAGAGGGAACTCCTCGCGGGTCGCGTCGGGATCCTCCAACTCCGGGTCGAGCGCCGTCGAAACCACGCCCACCGTCTTCTTCAGCGCGTAGCCCAGACGGAGCCGCAGGAACGGCCACCGGGCCCGTACCGACATCTCCGCGCCCCGCACCGTCCCGAAATCTCCTCCCGTGAACTGGCCCTTCCCGAATCCGGCGAAACGCAGGCTGCCGGTCACGAGATTGTTCAGCTCCTTGCGAAACCCGACCACGGCCACGCCCGCGGTCTCGCCGATCTGTCGCGTGAGCCCGAACTCGAGATTCGTCCCCTTCTCGAAGGCCAGATCCGGGTTCCCCTGCCGGCGGATGTCCGTTCTGAGCGAATCGCCGAGCGTGGTGTCGAGGAAGAAACGGAAGTCCGGAGGCTGCGCGACCTGGCTGTAGTTGAAGCGGAAGGCGAGCTGTCCGTCCGTGCCCGGCACGGGGCCCGAGACGCCTATGCGCGGCGTGACGCCCATCTTCCATCCCACGCGCGTCCCCGGGGCGAGAAAATCCACCCGGTCGTGACGATAGTCGAGACCGGCGCGGAAGGCATCGATTCGCGCGCCGAGCGTGACGGCGATTTCGTCCTCCGCCGCGAGTCGCGCATCCACGAAAGCGCTCACCGACCCCGGATAGAAGAGCGCGTAGTTGGGCGACGATCCGGCCAGAAAGCTCCTCGCCCGCTCGTAGGACTCGACGCGATAGAGCTTGGTCCCGCCTCCGGCGCTGAGGACGTGACCGGCGGACGACAGCAGCTCGGCGAAAAGGTCGGCGCCGACGAACCCGGTGCGCGTCCAGTTGGCGATGCCGGGGGTCCCCTCGGTGTGGAAGATGCCCTCGGCGGCGGGCCCGAAGGGAGATCCGACGGAGCCGCCGGGAGGAAGGTATCCGGGCACCGGAGCCGCGGACCTCAACTGATCCTGCACCGGACTGCGCACGAACTCCTCGCCCAGGAAGGCCAGCCGGGCCGGTCCGAACCCCGCGACGGTGCGCCGGCGTGCCCGGGAGTCCGGATCGACCACGCCCAGGTAGCGGTCCAGCCGCATGGCGGATCCCCGCAGCGTGACGTGGGCGCCCCCGCCCAGCCCCTGCCGCGACCAGTCCAGCGACGCGGTGGCGAGCGTGCCGTCCGCCCGCTGTCCGAGCTGGTATTCGGGGTTGTACTTGAACTCGGAGGTGTACAGCCCGGACTGCACCCGGTTGTGCAGGAGCGTGGTCGTCAGGGCCAGCCCGTCCGCGATCGGCCGGTCGACGCGCGCGAAGGCCAGAAGCTTGTCGCCCGCCTGGTGGGGGAAGGCGGCCGCAGTGTAGGGGCAGGTCAGCCCCGCAGTGGCCGGATTCCCCGTCACCCGCTCGATGAGCGCGTCCAGTTCGCCATCGCCGTCGCCGGGCCGGAGGCAGGTCAGGCCGCGGGCGCGCGGCTCCGCATCCAGCATGCCCTGGGCAAGCACGCTCGCGAACACCACCGAGCCCCGCCCGAGCACGGGCGCCGGTCCCCCTGCGGATGCCGTAAGCGCCGTGAAGCCCCGAAACGTTTGTTCCGGCGCCCAGTGGTCGGTGCGCACGGCCGCCGCTCCCCGCCATCGCTCCGCATCACCACGCCTTGTCGTGTAGTGCACCACCCCCGAAAGCGCCGATCCGAAGCGCGCCCCGAGCCCGCCGGTCACCACTTCGATCTCCTCGAGGGCGTCGGAGGGGTGCTCCAGCGCGGGACCCCGGGACGACGCTTCGAACTGGTTCTTGAACTCCAGACCGTCGACCACGTAGGCCTCCTGTCCGATGCGCCCCCCGCGGAAGTGGCCGTCGCTGACCCCCGGTGCCAGCTCGATGGCCTGCGAGACCTCGTCGATCGGCAGCTCGCGCAACTCCCGGGCCTGGATCAGCTCGTGGGTTGCGCTTACCTCGGGCTCCACCAGGCGGACGCGTTCCACTTCGACCCGGATTTCGTCGAGTTCCAGCGCCTCCGGCTCCAGCTCGACGAGAATGCGGGCAGGCTGACCGGGACGCACGCGAACGCCCTCGACCGTCGTGGTGGTGTAGCCGAGCACGGAGACCGTCACGGCCCGGTCCCCGAAAGGCACCGCCACCAGGATGAAGCGGCCGTCGGGCGCGGAGGAGGTCCGAAGCTCCGTCCCCTCGACGACCAGGAGGGCATCCTGGAGCACCACGCCGGTGGATGCATCGACGACGCGGCCCAGAATGCTGCCCGCGTTCTGCGCCGCCGCCCGCCCCGGCACGGCCAGGGCGCCGGCGAGGACCGACAGGACCAGCAGTCGCGCGATCCGGCGGCCCGGGAGGAAGCGCTGGTTCACGACACCGCGCCGCGACGCGTCGGGAGGCGGCCGCTCCACTCGTCAGGATGCCCGCGCCCGCGTGCCCGGCGCCGTCCGCCCCAACGCCCTCGCCAGCGCCTCCACGCTCGCGAGATTGTGCACGGGCCGGTGCTCGTCCACCTCCGGCAGGAGCGCCCGGATTCCCGCCGCCCGGGGCGCGAACTTCTCGTAGCGCAGCAGCGGGTTCAGCCAGATCAGCCGCCGGCACGACTTGCGCAGCCTCCGCGCCTCGAAGGCGATCCCGCTGGCGCCCTCGCGGTCGAGCCCGTCGGTCACGAGCAGCACCACTGCGCCCTCTGCCAGCAAACGCCGGGACCAGTGCAGGTTGAAGGCCCTCAGCGCAGCGCCGATGCGTGTGCCGCCGTACCAGTCGAGCACCGTCTGCCCCACGCGCTCCATCGCCCGGTCCACATCCTGGTCGCGCAGAAGGCGCGTGACGTTGGTGAGCCGGGTGCCGAACAGGAAGGTGTGGATGCGCTCGCCGGCGTTGGTCAGGGTGTGGAAGAAGTGCAGCAGGATGCGCGAATAGGTCTCCATCGACCCCGAGATGTCGCAGATGGCCACAAGCGTCGGGCGGCGCGTGGCGTGTGAGCGGCGCCGCAGAGACATGGGATATCCGCCCGTACGAAGGCTGGCCCGCAGGGTGCGGCGCGCGTCGATCCCCGGCCCATGAGGATCGGGGCGGAAGCGGCGTGTCAGGATCGGCCGCAGATCCAGCTTCAGGTGGCGGAGCGCCTCCCTGGCCTGCCGGACCTCCTCCGCGGTCATCTGCTCGAAGTCCTTGGTGCGCAACACCTCCGATGGTGAGAAGGCCATGCGCATGGATATATCCTCGCCATCCCGCGCCTGCGTCGACTCGGTGTACCCCGGGGCCGTTCCCGCCGAGAGTCGGGCCGGAGCCCGCTCGCCCGGCTCGCCCTCACCCATGCGCGACGTCGAGAGCAGCGCCTGCAGGGCCTCATCCCGCCCCAGCGGATCACGCCAGAAGAGGCGGAACGCGCTGTCGAAGATGGCGCGCTGTTCGGGAGCCGATACCAGAGTACCGTGCAGCGCCCAGTAGAACTGGCTCCGTTGGGTGGTGTCGACGACTCCCAGTGCACGCGCCGCGGAGAGCGTGTGACCCGGACCCACCGGCATGCCGGCCGCGCGCAGCATGCGCACGAAATGGGCGACGTTTTCGGCGAGCTTGCCGGGCGGGCTGATGGGCTTGGGGGCCATGCCGCGCGGTTCAGCCGCCCTGGGGCACGATCAGCCAGCGACCGTCGTAGTCCGCCGGAAGGACGCCCTCCCGCACCACGGTCGACCGCTCTCCCCCGGCGATGAAGGTCACGCGGACATCCACGCGCACCACGTCCGGCGGAAGGCCGAAGTGGGCCGGCGCGGTGCCCTGCGAGCAGTAGCCGCCCCCCGTGTCGATCAGGCGGGTGCCCAGCAGCGCACCGGTCTCGTGGTCGAGGAGTTGGACCTCCGCGCCGGGGACCATCGACCGCCCCGTGGCGTCGGCGGCCGCAACCTGCAGTGAGCGGGCCGCCGTTTCCGGGGCGAGCAGGTTGCGGTACAGGTGGTGGGTGCCGCCGGCCTCGTCGTTGTTGGCGATCGACAGGTCCAGATCGCCGTCGCGGTCGAAGTCCGCCCAGGCCACGCCGTGGCTGGGGCCGTGCTCGAGGAGGTTCGCCGGGAGCGCGTTCCGGAAGCGGCCGCCTCCGGCGTTCATGAACAGGTGGTCCTCGACCGCGGCGATGCCGGACAGATAGGAGGTCACCACCAGGTCGGGCAGGCCGTTGTGGTCCACGTCCCCCCAGACGGCCGACGTCGAATGGTAGTCGACGCCCAGCGTGGCCGGATCGGTGACGTCCGTGAACGTGCCGTCGCCGTTGTTGCTCCAGAGGATGTCCGGCCCGTAGGTGGCAACGAACAGATCCAGGTCGCCGTCGTTGTCGAAATCGGTCACCGCCGCGGCCACGCTGCCGTATTCCGCTCCCCTGCCCGGGTGGTTCATGCCCAGCGCGGGAGCGACATCCACAAACGTGCCGTCGCCCTCGTTGCGGTAGAAGGCGTCCTCGTCGCCGTTCTGGTTGGACACGTGCACATCCAGATCGCCGTCCCGGTCGTAGTCGAACCAGGCGACGCCGACGGTGCGGCGGGGGTCGCCCAGGCCTGACTCGGCGGTCACGTCGGTGAAGGTCCACGCGGGGGCGTCTCCGGCCGGTGAATTGCTGACGCTTTCCCGCGGAGCCCCGTCTTCGCCCGGTGCCCCGTCGTTCCGAAACATCCGGTTGGGCTGATCGCGCAGCGCGACGAAGAGGTCGAGGTCGCCGTCCCCGTCGTAGTCGATCCAGCTCGGCTGCCGGCTGGTGCCCACCAGATCCACCCCCAGACCGGGCGCTACGTCTGTGAAACGACCCCCGTCGTTGCGATAGAGCCGGTTCGGCGTGCCCTCCGCGACCGGATATCCGACGTAGAGATCAGGATCGCCGTCGCCGTCGTAGTCACCCCACGCTCCGGCCCGCGTGTCCTCGAGGTCCGCGAGCCCCACCTCCACGGCCACGTCCACGAAGCCCCCACCGTCGTTGCGGTAGAGGCGATTCGGCGTGTAGCGCATCCCCACGAACAGGTCCAGATCTCCGTCGCCGTCGTAGTCGGCCCAGGAGTTGGTTTGGGCCCCTGGAGTCTCGAAGAGGTCCGGCTGCACCCGGTCGAACGCAACGGGGGTCATCCCGGCCTCTCCCGTGTCGCAGGCCGTCGCAAAGGCCAGCAACAGGAGGAGTACGCGTAGTCGATGTCCCGAATGCAGCGGTGCATCTGCGGAATACGGCAAACCATCTCCCGAATTCAGCAGTCCATCTCTCGAATCCAGCCGTCTATCTCCCGAACGAGTACGAGAAGTTTATGAGCGGCACGCAGCAGCCCCCGTCGCCGTCGGCGATGGCGCCCATGGCTCCGACTTCGGTGTTGAAGCGGTCGCCGATGATGCGGACCCCTGCCGACAGGACGACGCCCACTGCGTCGGGAAGGACATAGTTCTCGGTGATGAGCTTGATCCTGCGGCTGACCCGGGTCTCGCCGCCCAGCATGAACGCCGGCTCGTTCAGGACCTCGTCTCCCGAATAGAAATAGCCGATGCCCGCGGAAAGGGCCCTTTCCGTGTCACCGAACGTCGCCACGCCGTACGCGACCCCAACCACCTCGTCATCGAAGAAGAAAGCGAGCGTTCCGACGGATGCCTGGACCTCGGCCTGCCGGATAATCTGCAGCTTCGGACCAAGGTAGAACGGCTCGAGTTCCCCGAAGAGAATGGGCGCCCCGCCTACGATGGTGAAGCGGTCGGTGATCCCGACCGCGGCGAACGGCAGGACGACCACGTAGGTGCCGATGTACGACTCACCACCCCTGAGCGAGCGCCCGGTCGATGTGAAGAACAGCCTCGTACCGCCGGGATCCTCGGCCCAGAACTCGCCCTCCACCACCTGCCCGCTGGCCGGACGGACGGCTTCGATCCCGGAACGTTCCACATCGAGGCGGGCCCCGCCCACGGTTTCGAAGACCACACGTGCCCCATCCAGCTCCACGACCTGCGCAAAGATCACCGAGCCGTCGCCGAGCCGAACCTCGTAGATGGTGTCGCTGGGAGCGGGGATGTCGGGGGGCGCCTGAGCCTGGACTGCGGCCGGGGAGACGAATGCCCCCGCGAGAGCGGAAACGGCGATGACAAGCACCGGCACCGGGGAAACAGCTGGAACTCGGCGCAAGCTGCGCATATGTCCTCCGTGCAATCGCGATGTGGATTCCGGAACACCTTGTCCGGATACACTACCGCAGCGCTGAAGGGCCAACCTGGCCAGTACCAAACAACTGGCGGCGCGCTGCCGCACTCAGAACGAGATGTAGCCCCCGATCTGGAACAGAACGAGCGCATCGTCGCTGTCTGCCAGCGACTGCCGGTCCAGGATCACGCGTCCGCCGTACCGCCGGCCGAGCGTCAGGCTGGCGCCGAGGGTAGTGAGGATATCGTCACCGTCGTAGGCGAGTCCCGCGCGCGCCGCTGGCCGCGCGAGCCAATCGGCGCGTCCGAGCCGGACGGACAGGCCTCCGCGGCTGGTCGTGCCCGCGGCATCGATGCAGCGCCAGTTGTCGACGTTGGCGTACACCGACACCGGGTCGGCGACACGGGCCTGGACGCCGACGTAGTGCCCGGGACAGGCGATGCTGTTGCCGCCGTCGATGCCTGCTTCAAGCATCAGCGATTCCGGCGCATCCTGGGCCTGCATCGGCGCAGCCAGCAGCAGGCACACAACCATCAGACGTTTCATGACTGATCCTCCGCCCCCGCCATCGCCTCCTCCACACCCCCGTCGCGCCGCAACTGCTCCAGGTCGTCCTGGTACTTGAGCAGCACGCCCAGCGTGCGATTCACGGTCTCGCGGTCCAGGATCCGGCGGTCCAGCGCCATCAGGGCGCGCGCCCAGTCCAAGGTCTCGGCGACGCCGGGCCGCTTGAAGAGCTCCATCTCGCGCACCCTGCGCACGAACCCCACGACCTGGCCGCTGAGCTGCGCCGGGGCCTCCGGAACCCGCGACGCGAGAATCGCCATCTCCCGATCCGCCGTGGGATAGTCGATCCAGTGGTAGATGCAGCGGCGCTTGAGGGCGTCGTGGATCTCGCGGGTGCGGTTGGAGGTGATGACGACCACCGGCGGGGTTTCCGCGCGGATGGTGCCCAGCTCGGGGATGGTGATCTGGAAGTCCGAGAGTACTTCGAGGAGATACGCCTCGAAGGGCTCGTCGCTGCGGTCGAGTTCGTCGATCAGCAGCACGGGCGCGACCTTGCCGGGAGGATCCAGCGCCTGTAGAAGGGGCCGCCGGATGAGGAACTCCTCTCCGAAGACGTCGCGCTCGGCGGCGGGCAGCGAACCGCCAGGGCCGGAGGCGCCGTCGCCCGTACGCCCGTCCCGTCCCAGCTCCGCGGCCCTGATGTGGATCATCTGTTTCGCGAAGTTCCACTCGTACGCGGCCGCGGCCATGTCCAGTCCCTCGTAGCACTGGAGCCGCACCAGGGGCTTGCCCAGCGCGCCGGCCACGGCCCGAGCCAGCTCCGTCTTGCCTACCCCCGCCTCGCCCTCCAGGAACAGGGGACGGCCAAGCTCGAGCGCCAGAAAGAGCGCGGTCCCCAGACTCGCGTCCGCGACGTAGCCCTGGCTGCCGAGAAGCGCCACTGCCTCGTCGACGGATCGCGGAAAGGAAGCAGAACCGCTCTCCCCGTCGACTGAACGCGGCAAGGGCGCAGGACCGCTCATCTCAGCGCGGCCCCGCGCCCTCTCTTTTTCGTCCATCTGACGCTTCGCCGGACTCCGCTAGCCGCAGGCCTCCACGGCCCGCTTCGCCATCACCGTGACCAGATGGGCCCGGTACTCGGCGCCCGCCACGTTGTCGGACAGGAGTCCGTCCGCGGACACGCCGATCCCCGACACCGCATCGGCCGAGAAGTCGTCCGCCAGCGCGGCCTCCATCTCCGCCACCCGGAAGACGCCCGCGCCCGCACCGGTCACCGCGACCCGCACTCCGTCGTCACCCCGGGCCACCATGACCCCCGCGACCGCATACTTCGACGCCGGGTTCTCGAACTTCGCGTAGGCGGCCCGCGCCACGATGGGGAAGCACACGGCGGTGACCAGCTCATCCTCCTCGAGCGCGGTCTCGAACATCGACCCGAAGAAGTCGTCCGACGAGATCTTGCGCCGGTCGGTGATGATGGTCGCTCCCAGCCCGACGCACGCCGCCGGATAGTCGGCCGCCGGATCGTTGTGCGCCACCGAGCCACCGATGGTGCCGCAGTTGCGCACCTGCGGATCGCCGATGCGGCCGGCCATCGCCGCCAGCGCCGGGATGCGCTCCTGCACCACGCTCGACGCCGCAACCTGCGCGTGCGTGCAGCAGGCCCCGATCTTGAGGCAGTGCCCGTGATCCTCGATGTCGCTCAGCCCCGGCACGTTGCGCAGCGACACCAGATCGCTCGGCGCCGCCATGCCCAGCTTCAGGACGGGCACGAGGCTCATCCCTCCCGCCAGCACCTTGCCGTCGTCCGCGCCCCTGAGGGCGCTCAGGACACCGTCAACCGAAGACGGTGCGTGATATTGGAAATCGTCCACTGTCGCCTCCGGTCAGTCCTGGGCCTGTGCGGCCTGAATCGCTTGCCAGACCCGCTCCGATGTCGCGGGCATCTCGATGTGGGTCACCCCCAGCGGGCTCAGCGCGTCGACCACCGCGTTGATCACCGCGGGCGGAACGCCGATGGAGCCGACCTCGCCGACTCCCTTCACACCCAGCGGGTTATGCGTGCAGTGGGTGGTGTTGTGGTTGATGTTGAAGTTGGGCAGGTCACCCGCGCGCGGCATGGTGTAGTTCATGTACGAACCGGTCACCAACTGGCCCTCCGCGTCGTACTCGCAGTGCTCGAGCAGCGCCTGTCCGATGCCGTGCGCCAGGCCGCCGTGCAGCTGCCCGTTCACGATCATGGGGTTGATGATGCGCCCTACGTCGTCGGCGCCCGTCACCGCCACCAGCTCCACGACGCCCGTCTCCGGGTCCACCTCCACCTCGGCGACGTGGGTCCCCGCCGGGAAGGTGAAGTTGAGCGGATCGTAGAATGCGGTCTCCTCGAGTCCGGGCTCGAGCCCCTCGGGATAGTTGTGCGGGACGTAGGCGGTCAGCGCGACCTCGCCGATGCTCTTGGAGCGGTCGGTCCCGGCCACGGTGAAGTTGCCGTCGGCGAACTCGATGTCCTCCTCTGAAGCCTCAAGGAGATGCGCGGCGATCTTCTTGCCCTTGGCGATGACCTTCTGCACCGCGTTGTAGATGGCCGTGCCCCCCACCGCCAGCGAGCGCGACCCGTAGGTGCCCATGCCGAAGGGGATGGAGTTGGTGTCGCCGTGCACCACGTCGACGGCATCGAAGCCCACGCCCAGCGTCTCGGCGACGATCTGGGCGAAGGTGGTTTCGTGCCCTTGGCCGTGGCTGTGCGTGCCGGTGAAGACCGATACCGAGCCCGTGGGATGCACGCGCACGCTGCCTACCTCGTACAGGCCCGCGCGCGCGCCCAGCGATCCCACCACCGCCGAGGGCGCGATGCCGCACGCCTCGATGAAGGTGGAGATGCCGATGCCGCGCAGCTTGCCCCGGCCGGCCGCCTCCGACCGCCGCGCCTCGAAGCCGTCCCAGTCCGACGCCTCGAGGGCGAGATCCAGGGTGGCGTCGTAGTCGCCCTGGTCGTACTGGAGCGCGACCGGCGTCTGGTAGGGGAATTCGCGGATGAAGTTGCGGCGCCGGATGTCGACCCGGTCGATGCCGGTCGCGGCCGCGGCCTTGTCGACCAGGCGCTCGAGCAGGTAGGTGGCCTCCGGCCGCCCCGCTCCCCGCAGCGCGTCCACCGGGACGGTGTTGGTGAACACCCCCTCGACCTCGCAGTAGATGGCGGGGGTCGTGTACGGCCCCGCGAACAGGATGCCGTACAGGTAGGTGGGCACGCAGGTCGCAAAGGTGGAAAGGTAGGCGCCCAGGTTGGCCTGGGTGGAGACCTTCAGGCCGACGAACTTGCCGTCCTCATCGAGCCCCAAGGTGGCCGTGCTGGTGTGGTCGCGGCCCTGGGTGTCGGAGACGAAGGCCTCCGAGCGGTCGGACGTCCACTTCACCGGCCGGCCCAGACGGCCCGCGGTCCAGGTGATTATGGCCTCTTCCGCGTAATGGGGGATCTTGGAGCCGAAGCCGCCCCCGACGTCGGGCGCCACGATGCGCAGCTTGTGCTCGGGCAGCCCGAGCACGAAGGCGCCCAGCAGCAGCCGGATCAGGTGCGGGTTCTGGCTGGTGGTGTACAGGGTGTACACGTCCGTGGTCGGGTCGAAACTCCCGATGGCGGCGCGCGGCTCGATCGCGTTGGGGACCAGCCGCTGGTTCACCACGTCGATGGAGACCGTATGGGCGGCGCCGGCGATGGCCTCCTCCGCAGCGGCACGGTCGCCCACCTCCCAGTCGTAGCACAGGTTGCCGTCGGCCTCGTCCCACACCTTTGGCGCGCCGTCCGCGCGCGCGGCGGCCAGCGAAGCGACCGCGGGCAGCTCCTGGTAGTCGATGTCGATCAGGGCGGCCGCCTCGCGCGCCTGGTCGCGGGTCTCGGCGACCACGATGGCCACGACCTCGCCCACGTGGCGCACTTTGCCGATGGCCATCGGCGGGTGCGCGGGCTCCACCATCGGCGACCCGTCCTTCGAGTGGATCAGCCAGCCGGTGGGAACGCCGCCCACGCCCTCCATGTCGGGCCCGGTGAACACCGCGTGAACCCCCGGCGCCGCCTCCGCTGCGCTGGTGTCGACGCTCGCCAGGTTCGCGTGCGCCACGGTCGAGCGCAGCAGGTGGGCGTACAACTGCCCGGGCAGGTTGATGTCGTCGGTGTAGCGGCCGCGCCCGGTGAGGAAGCGCGCGTCCTCCTTGCGCTTCAGCGACGCGCCGATGAAGCCGGTTCCGTTGCTGCCGTTGTCGCTCATGACCCACCTCCCATCGCGTCCGCGCCGGCCATCACGGCCTTCACGATGTTGTGGTAGCCGGTGCACCGGCAGAAGTTGCCGTCGAGCCAGTGCCGGACGTCACCCTCGCTCGGGCTCGGATTCCGGTTCACCAAGTCGATGGCGCTCATCACCATTCCGGGCGTGCAGAACCCGCACTGCAGCCCGTGGTGCTCCCGGAAGGCCTCCTGCATCGGATGCAGGTCCGCCCCGTTCGCAAGTCCTTCGATGGTGGTCACCTCCGCCCCGTCGGCGTCCACCGCGAGGCAGGTACAACTCTTCACGGACTGGCCGTTCATGTGAACGACACAGGCCCCGCACTGGCTGGTGTCGCACCCCACGTGAGTCCCGGTCAGCGCCAGTTGCTCGCGCAGGAAGTCGACCAGGAGGGTGCGGCCCTCGACATCCGCCGAGCGCGAGACCCCGTTCACCGTCATCGTTACCGCGGGCATCGATCCTCCTTTCGCAAGATGAGGATGCATCAACAAAAGCATCGATTAATCAGATTCACGGGCGTCGTTCCGCCGTATCGACGCAACCGGTCCCGCCGAGTTTATCTAGGGTGTCGCCGCTGACGCAATCTTTGTTGCCGCGCCGCGCCGCCCTACGTTGGCGGCAGTCTGCTCCTTCCCCGGGGACGCGCGCTTCCCAAGCTGGGCGGCAGGCCGTCCCCCGGCCGGCAGCAGGCCGTGGAACACCACTCCGAGGAGGACCGATGATCGCTCGACGAATGATGACCCTGACGCTCGTGGCGCTCGCGCTTGCGGCGGACGCCCGCGCACAGGAACCGGCAGGGTGGCGGACGGGCGAAGAGCTCGTCTTCCACACCTTCTCGATCGCGGCCATCGACCCCGCCACCGGGGAATCGGGGGTGGCGGTCACCACCCGCAACGCGTGCGTGGGCAATGGGGTGCCATGGGTGCGCAAGGGCGTGGGCGCGGTGGCCACCCAGGCGGCGACCCGTACCGAGTACGGCTACGAACTCCTCGACCTGATCGAGCAGGGCGTGTCCCCGGAGGATGCGCTGGCCCAGCGCCTGGCGGCCGACGACAACGCCGCAAGCCGCCAGATCGGGGTGATCGGCCTGGACGGCCGCTCCGCCCAGCACACCGGGACGCGCAGCCAGTGGGCGGGTCATCGCGCGGGCCTCAACTACGTGGCGCAGGGCAATACCCTGGTCGGGCCGGAAGTCGTCGATGCCGTGGGCGAGAGCTTCGAGTCCACCGAGGGCACGCCGCGCCACCTGGCCGACAGGCTCATCGAGGCCCTGCAGGCCGGGCACCTGGTGGGCGGGGATGCGCGCCACGGCGAGGCCCAGTCCGCCGCGGTCATCGTCGCCGATCCGCGCCCCGGCATGGCACGCCGCGAGGACGGCCTCACCGTGCAGATCAACGTGTGCGAGCACGAGGACCCGCTCGCCGAGATGCGCCGCATCTACAACGCCATCTCCGAGACGCTGGGCTTCCGCATCCTGCAGCAGGAGGTTGGGCGCGACATCTATCAGCTCAAGCTCATGCTGCACGAGCTGGGTTACTACCGTCCGGAGGCCGACGACGTCTCGCCCCAGGATGACGACTGGAACGTCTACACGCAGGATGCCGTCGATGCCGTGGACCGCTACCGGGCCGAGCAGGGATGGCGCACGACCGTTCCGGGGTACGTGGATGCGGCCACGATCGAGCAGCTGTGGAGCGACCTGGAGGAGGCGGGGACAGCCGAGGAGGTGCGCCAGCGGCTTCTGGAGGTACAGCGGATCCGCAGATAGGCGGGGCTGCAATGGGAGCCGATGATGGCCGCGATCACCCGGTGTGAGCCCGCGCGCACGACGGCAGAGGCGTCGGTCGGACCGTCGCGCGGATCTCGCCCGCTCCCCGCGCTTCCCTGCCTCGTCGTGGCCCTCTCGCTCTTCCCCTTGCCTGGCGCCGCCCAGCAACCCGGGCTCTCCGGCTACTACCTGAACGTCGGCACTCATGTGCAGGAGAGCGTGCTCGGGCCGGCGGGCGCGTCGGACGTGCAGCGCCTGCGCCTCATGTGGAACGCGGCGCCCGGCCCGCTGCGTCTGGACGCCGCGTACGAGCAAACCCTGACGTTACGTCAGGCCGGCGCACCCGGCGCACAGCTCTTCACCGCTGCGGGCACGGTCTCCGGAGGCGACTGGCTCTCGCTGGACGGCGAGATCCACTCCGGCAAGCGCGCCGAGTGGCGGCATCGCTTCGACCGGCTGAGCGCGCGGGTCGACCTCGGCGCCAACGCGGACCTCACCGTCGGCCGACAGCCGGTGTCGTGGGCGACCACCCTGGTCCTCACCCCCGCCGACCCCTTCGCCCCGTTCGATCCCTCCGACCCCTTCCGCGAGTACCGCATCGGGGTGGACGCCGCGCGCCTGCGCTACTATCGGGGGGCGTTCACGCAGTTCGAGGTGGTGGCCCGCCCCGCCCGCGTCGGCGAACGCGAGACGCTCACCCTGCTCGGACGCGCGAGCACCAACGCGGCGGGCTGGGATGTGGGGGGATGGGCGGGCGTCGTCCACGACACCTTCGGCGGTGCGGCCTTCCTGAGCGGAGCGGTGGGGTCGTGGGCGCTCAGGGCCGAAGCGGCGGCGCGTGACCTGGACGGCCGCACGGCCCTGCGCGGGGCGATCGGGCTCGACCGCACCTTCCTCATCGGCGCGCGCGACCTCTACGTCGTCATCGAATACCAGCACGACGGCCTGGGCGCGACCTCCCCGGACGAACTCGTCGCCACCGCAACCAGCCGCGCCTTCGCCCAGAGCGAGATGCAGGTGCTCGGCCGCGACACGGGGGTGCTGCAGCTCTCGTACGCGCTGCACCCTCTGGTGTCGGTGAGCGCGCTATGGCTTGGCAGCCTGCGTGACGGCTCATTCCTCGTGTCGCCGGGCCTGAGCTACTCGGCGACGGAGAGCCTTGCGCTGCGGCTCGGGGCGTTCTTCGGTGTTGGCGACGACCCACCGGGGCAAGACCTGACTCCAACCCTCAGGTCCGAATACGGGGCCCTCCCCAGAGTGCTCTTCCTGTCGGCCAACTGGTTCTTCTAGCGTGAGATCTACTTGCGAGCGATACTCGGTGTAGCTACACTGTAGCTAAATTGCAAAAGGGAGATCCAGAATGAGTACAGACACCGTTGTGCGCGCCCGCATCGACAGCGATACCAAGGCACGGGCCACCGAGGCACTCCAGGCCATGGGTCTGACCGTGTCCGACGCGATCCGCCTCCTGATGCTGCGGGTAGCAGAGGAAAAGCGGCTGCCCTTCACCATCCAGGTGCCCAATCGGACCACCGTCGAAGCCATGAAGGAACTGGCCGCCGGCAAAGGCCGACGGTTCGACAGCGTTGAGGAGTTGTTCCG
>JAPPJO010000082.1 GCA_028820325.1 Gammaproteobacteria bacterium
GCCCGCTCGACCGGTTCTCCAGAACGCTTGCGTCACGGGGGCGTCCATAGATGTTGAGAGGACACTTCATCGGACATACCGCAAGTGCGGGCGTGCGCGGTGCGCGAGACCTCATGCCTACCCGCCTTTCAACAAGGAATTCCGCCTTCCTGGCGGCGCGTCAGTGCGGCCTTGCCCTCGGGATGCCTCTCCGCCTGCGTGAAGGGCAATGTCAAACAGCCTGCGCAACGCGCCGCCTCACGACCTAGCTCCTCCCACCCGTCTCCTAGCCGTTCCGTTCTGCGAGAACCGATGTGGCACCAGCCTGTCGGGGACGTCCGCGCCGGGCACAGCGAGCATCGTCGCGATCTGATCGGCCAACCTCTCGACCACCGCCGGTGCCGCAAGAAAAACCGAGGTCCTTTCGCCAACGGTGATTCCAAGCACCATGCAGGTCTCACCGCACATCGTGCGCGTCCCCACCCACATGTCTGATGCCTGACGCCTGGTGCTGGTCTGCTGCGGAGCGTCGCTCTGCGAAGGTCCGTTCCGGCGCATGGTGCTATCCTCCTCTACCGTGTCCATCTCAACCGCTTCTTTGGTTCGTGCGAGCTCCGGGGACGCATCGGACGCTTCCGCTAGGGTTGGCGACGGTCTCGTACGCGCTCCGGCCGACCGCTTAGCCATTGCGACCAGGCTTCGGGATCCGCTCCGAAGTCCTCGCCACTCACGGTCTTCAAGAGATCGATCGCGGATTCCCGCGTTGTTTCGCGATCCGCGCCGACGTCCGCTAGCAGGAGGTCCGGCGTTTTGCGGATCAGTTGCGTCCCGAACGCCGGCTCGATCTCGGTGGCGACCAGGACCCGGAGAACCGTCGAGAACGCGTACGGATTGGTGCCATCGAGCAGTGCCATCAGGGATTCCCGGGCCGCATTCCACCGGACCGGGCGGCTTCCCTGCAATTGGGTCAATCCGAGGCAACTACCGAGTCTTCTCGTCCATCTCCCTCAGCGCGCGAGCCACATGGGTCTGGAGCATCTCGAGGTCCGGCGTTCCCGGTAGAAGCGTGCCGTTGACGATGATGGACGGCGTCCACTGGAGTCCTGCCCATTGGGCTGCGCGCAGATCCTCCGCGACCCGGTTCGACGACCAGTTCTCGTCCATACAGGTCGAGAATTCGGACATCGGATGGTACTCCCGCTCTTTCACCGAAGTCCGTCCACTCGATGGAACCGATCGCCCGCTGTTCTGCGAACAGCAGGTCGTGATAGGCTTCGAACATTCCCTGTGCGGCGGCGCACTCCGCGGCAATGGCGGCGTCGGTTGCATGGGGATGGATCGCATCGAGGGGGAAGTGGCGGTAAAGGATTGCGACCTCATCCACGCGGGAGCGAAGCTCGCGCAGACTTCGTGCCGCGACCGCGCAGAACGGGCACTGAAAATCCGCGAACTCGACGATCACGACCGGCGCGTCCCTCGATCCTAGCCAGATGCCTGCGCTCGTCAGATCCCGCCATCCATTGATCTCACGCGGTTCGTCCGCAGTTGGAGAACCCCCACGTGCGGTGAATTCCTTCCTGACCACCGCGACTGTAACCACCAGTGCGCAAACGACCAGCACCAGCGTTACGACGTTTTCGAGCGTCCTTTTCATGACCCTGCTCGCTCCTGGCGAAGTTGATAAGCGCGGATCCGGGGCACATCCATGCTGTCGTGGGCAACCGCGTAGAGCCGATCATCCCTAGCGGCCTCGACGACCTGTCCCGCGGGGAGTCGGACCGATCCCGCGTGCGCACCATCTTGCGTGAACGCGGCCCACTCCCACTCAAGCTCGTCCTGATGCCCGCGGACGCCCACCCAGATTCGGCCTTGTTCGTCGACAACCAGGCCCGCCAAGGCGGGCCAGACGTACGGATCACCCTGCCGCAGCACGTCGGCAAGCCCACCGGAAGTCCTCTTGGCCTCCGACGCCAACTGTTCCGACGTCACCGGCATGGCAACGGTGGCGAACGAAAAGGAGTGAACGGTCGATCCGGTGAAGTCGACGATGCTCACGTCCAAGGCCCCCGAGTTGGCGTACACGAATCGGTCGCGTCCGATGAGCCGAATGAACGGTTCCCGTCCGAACGGATGAGTCCCGACGGCGACTGATCCGGGTCCGCGCGCAACCAGGAACTCCCGCGAAGGCGCAACCAGGATTGTGTCGGGGGCAGCTTCCTCCCCTTCTTCAATGGCCAGGATCGCATCCGTACGGCCCTGATCCGCCGTCTCGTCCTCGCCGGCGTAGAACGGACGGCGCACCAGCGCCAGGGATCGTCCGCGATCCGCGAGCCTCCAGAGGTTGGTCACCGGGCCGTGTCGCCAGTTGGGTTGGGGGAACACGTCGACCACCTCGAAGTCGTCGGGTTCGATGATCGTGACACGCTGCAGGCGGGCGTCGAACACGAAGAGTGTGTCTCCTGGCAGGATCTGGATCTGCTTCAACTCGAACTCGCCGGGGCCCATGCCTGCGCGCCCGACGGTGTGCAAGTGCCGCAGACCGGGCGATAGCACGATCACACCGCCCTCCAACGCGTCCACCACATGGATCCGACCCTTGGAGTCCACGGCGACTCCCCGCACGTCGGAAAGTCGAAGAAGTGGATCCGAGACGCTCGCCAGCTCCACTTCAATCCAGGAATCCTCGACCGCCCACGACCGGGCATCTTCCAACGGATCGGCGGACCGAAACGGTTCGCCGCAACCGGCCAGCAACAGGAGGAGAGCGGTCGTGCGCATCAGTTCTGGCAGTCCTCCGGGTCACTGCAGACGACACAACTATCCGGGCCTGCCATGCAATAGGGGCCGCAGCACCAAAGCCCGCTGTCCGCGATGCAGCAGGCACTGCTTGCCAGCACCGGAGACGGGGACGCGACCAACCATCCGCCAACCAGAATCGTCACGGCGGCCAGGATGTTGAGATACGAACGCCTCATGGTTACTTCCTCCTGAAATGGGTACCGTTCAAGTTGGCCGGACCGGCAGGATCCGAATGACCCACGCTCGCGGGGTGTGCATCAGTTCTGGCAGTCCTCCGGATCACTGCAGATGACACAAGCGTCCGGGCCTGCCATGCAATAGGGGCCGCAGCACGTGACGCCGCTGTCCGAACGGCAGCAGGCACTGCTTGCCAGCACGGGAGACGGGGACGCGACGACCCATCCGCCAACGAGAATCGTCACGGCGGCCAGGATGTTGAGATACGAACGCCTCATGGTTACTTCCTCCTGATACTAGGTGCGGATACCGTTAGTTGGCCGGACCAGCGCGGTCCGAACCGATACTCCAATCTCGGCAATGCATATCAGCCTCAATAGCGGGAAAACCCCGGAATTCGTGACGGGAATCCCCCTCAAAGCCATGACGGGAAAATCCCGCCATCGGACCCCGAACACCACGCCGCCTAGCACACGTTCGAGTGCGGGCTCTGAGCGTCCTGCCGACTGGCAAGCGGCAGAGCCGCCCGTTATTCTGAGGCTCGCGTGACTTCCTGCCGTGTGCCGCCCGGACTGCTGGAGGGCAGCCTGCTTTCCGACGACGACCACTACCGGGCGGTGTTCGAGGCTTCTCCGGACGCCACGCTGATTGTGGACTCCGAGGGTCTCATCCTCGATGTCAACGAGCAGGCGGTGAGGATGTTCGGGTGGAGCCGCGAAGCGCTGACGGGTGCTTCGGTCGAGCGGCTTGTACCGTCGCATAAGCGGGCAGCGCACCTCGACCACCGGATGCACTACGTCCGGCAGCCGCGAAGCCGACCGATGGGTGCCGGACTCGAGCTGTACGCGCTGCGCAGGGACGGCACCGAGTTCCCCGTGGAGATCAGCCTGAGTCCCTGGACCCCACCCCGGGAGGCGGGCCACGTCATCTGCGCGATCCGGGACATCTCGGCATGGGAGCGGATGCGCAAGCGCTCCGGCTTGATGGTGGCGGCGATGGAGCAGGAGCGAAAACGCCTGTCGCTCGAACTGCACGACGAAGTATTGCAGTGCCTCGTGTCGCTCAAGGTCCGGGTCAAGCTCATGCGAGACGAGACGGACGATGGGCGACGGACGCGGGAGGGCGAGCAGATCAGCGGCGAGATCCTGGACACGTTCAATGCGGTGAAGAGATTGATCCGCGGGCTCCGGCCGCCGGAGCTCGAGCACCAGGGATTGGCAGGCGCACTGCGCGATCACTTCCACCTCCTTCGGGATTCCACCGGCTTCCAGGTGAATGCCCAGGTCGGCGACGTGGACGACGAGTTGGACGAAACGACGGCTCTGACGCTCTACAGGGTGGTCCAGGAGGCTGTCGCCAACGCCGCGCGGCACTCCGGCGAGCGTTCGGCGATGGTCCGGGTCGGGTCCGGCGGCGGTTACGTGGTCGCAGAGGTCCGGGACCGGGGCCGGGGGTTTGAGTTGCGGGATCCCGGGTCTGCGGAGCCCTACGACCATGTGGGCATCACGGGCATGACGGAACGTGCCGCCATGGTTGGCGGTGACGTGACGATCAGTACAGCTCCCGGGCGCGGCACGCTGGTTCGGCTGACCGTTCCCGCCCGGGGCGCGCCAGCGATGTCGGGGGTCCGCGGGCCTTGAAGAAGATCCGCGTGCTGTTGATCGACGATCACAAGGTCGTGCGCGCCGGACTCCGGGCGTTGCTGGAATCCACCGGCCGGATCGAGGTTGTGGGCGAGGCATCTTCGGGCGAGGAGGGCGTGGCCGACGCGGAGCGGCTCGAACCCGATGTCGTCATCATGGACCTGGCGATGCCCGGCATGGGCGGCATCCGGGCCACGCGCAAGATCACAGCTCTCGACCTCGACGCCAGAGTTCTGGTCCTGACCGTGCACGATGAGGAGGATCAGCTTGCGCGCTCGCTCGACGCCGGGGCGACGGGCTATCTCAACAAGTCGGTGGCCGACACGGACCTCATCGGGGCGATCGAAGCCCTTGCCCGCGGGCACTCCTACCTTCCGCGCCAAGCCGCCGAGCTTCTCGCGCGCAGCAAGGGCGAGCGCGCCCGGGAGGTGCCAGGACTGGACGCCCTGTCGGCGCGGGAACGCACGGTGATCGAGCTGTGCGCCCGCGGTTTCACCGCCAGCGAGACGGCCAGGAGGATGTTCGTCAGTCCGAAGACGGTCGAGGGGTATTTGGCGCGCGCGCGGCGCAAGCTGGGCCTGACCGGCCGCACCGACATCGTGCGGTTCGCCCTCGAAAGCGGGCTGTTGAGCGGCAGCGAACAGGAGTAGGCCGCGGCGCAACCGGCGGGCCGTTGAAAGCCTCGGGGGGATTTTCCCGTCCTGGGAATCAGTAGTTCTCCCGTCAGCGGTTGCGGGAATCTCCCGCTAACGCCGGGCCGCGGCACCCCGCATCTTTGTTTCCTAGCCGTCGGGAACGCGGTCCCGTCTAAAAACGTCCGGTTCAGCAACGGAGAGATAAGAATGCGAAACGGAAAGCTCCTGAGGTCGGTTGCTCGGAATCCTCTGGTACTCTCCGTTCTCTTTGTGTCAACGTTGGTCGGTTACCTGGCGGCACCGAGTCCGCTGGAGGCAATGCAAGCGACGGGAGCGGATAGCATTCGCGCGGAAGGCCCCATTCCCGACGCGCCTACCAACCCGTTTGCTTCGGTCGACGGCACGCACCTGGTTGCCTTCGTCATCGGGGCGTCGGATTGCGGGTGGTCCAACCTGCCCGAGATCAGGGAAGCCTTTGGTCTCATCCGGGAGAGGATGCGCTCTGCCTACGGAATCAAGTACGCTCACATTGAAGTTGTGGGCGTGGCGATCGACGAGGACCCCGAGGCGGGGCTCGCGTACCTTTCGGACATTGGGGGAGGGACCGTTGGCACGGCCTTTGACCAAATCGCCGTCGGCGGAAGTTGGCTCAACGAGCAAGTCGTGCGATTCGCGTGGCGAGAAGGCAAGGCTGCGGCTTCGACGCCCCAGGTGATCGTAGTCGAGCGTCTTGTCGATACGAGTTCCTACTCGTCCGAATCCACGATTAAGACCGGCGATGACTTGGTCGTGGCGAATGCACGTGGCCGGAATGACATCCTACGATGGCTAGAGCAGGGTCTGCCACTTGACGTGAACCGGCTGGAGCGGGAGCCCGAGAGCCACCCAGATGTCGGTTGGTGAAGCGCCAACGGCGCGAGTACCAGCGATGGTTGGCCATGGCGACTCCAGACGAGGGGAGAGCATCCGATGATTGAGACGGCGAAGAGAATCGTTCGGTACGGACTGATGGTCTGGTGGGTCCTCGGGCCAATCCCGCGCGCCGTGAATGGACAAGAGCTTGCTTCGGAGACGCGACTACGCTTCTCGCCCGAGGCGCCGGTGCCGAACTCTCGCATGCTAGCCACCTATACTCCGATCGAGATGCTGGCAGGCGAGCAAGAGCTCGTGCTGCGCGGTCACTTCCGGACGGACCGAGATGGCCAGTACAATCGCCGTTTGGACAACATTCAGGTCGCCACGCTGGAGCCGGCTGTCAAGGGCACCTTCGCCGCGAGCTTCACCCTTTCCGACGACATCGTGTACGCTGCTTTCGTGGTCGAGAATAACGCTGGCGAGCGCATCGACGCCAATGGCGGGAAGCTGTTCGAGCTGTTGGTGCACGGGGAGGACGGCGAGCCTCTCTACCACTCGTTGATTCAGCGCGCCTACGACCATGCCGGCCGCAACTGGATCACGGCCTACGAGTCCAATCGGCTTGCAATGCAACTCTATCCCGACTCCCTGCGAGGCTGGAGTGTGCTGCGGTTCCACGAGGATGTGGCGCTCGGTTCCACCGGAAGCGACAGCCTGCTTGCTTGGCACCAGGAGAACTTCAGGGGCCTTCATGAAGAGTATGCCCACCGGACTCAACTCTCCCCGGCGACCGTCGTAGCGATCCAGGGTTACGCGCAAGACGTGGAGGACTCGGTCGCCCTGGCGTTTTGGACAGAGCGTGCTCGAGACGAGGGCAGGGGCACGCGCTCGTGGGCGCAGATCGTTGGAATCGAGACCCTCCGCAAGTTCTTCGAGGACCGTGACGCCGACGCCGCGCTGGCAGCGTTCGAAGAGTATTGGCCATACGCGGAGGGTACCGGATCACAGATGCTGAGTTGGGCGCTGCAGATGGCCGCTGACGACCTGGCAGCGACCGACCGCTGGATCGAAAGAATGCTTGCGGATCGGGGAAGCCAATTCTCTGCCGCAAGAGTGTTGGCCAGCTTTCCCGAGCGACGAGAACGGGCGCTGGAACTCGCGCGCCAGGGACTGGAACGCCCTGCGCGAGCCGGACGGGAACCCGCAGATCTCGTGGTGCATCCCAGAAGACCACTTGGCCGGACCGTGAGCGAGTATGCACGAACCCGGGCCCGACAGTGGGCGGACCGGCTGGTGACTTACAGCGAGCTTCTCTCCGCTGCGGGAGAGGAAGACGAGGCGTTGGAGGCTCTTGAGGAGGCGGTCGCCACAGCGGTGGACCCCGCGGTCTTCCAACGCCTCGCTGACCTGAAGTTGTCTCGGGGAGACATCGCGGGTGCGACGCGTGACTACGCCGTTGTCGCGGTCGATCCCCTTACAAGTATCGCCGAGGCGGATTCGCTGGCGGCCCTGGTCGGGCAGAATCCCGAGGGCCCGGAATGGCGCGCTCTTCTCGAGTCGGCCGAAGCACGAATGCTTCCGCGCATCCTCGCGGACACCGTCCGGTGGGCCCCCCGCCCCAACAGCGTCGCCGACAAGCACGGAAACCGTATGCCCGTTCCGGACCTCGTCGCGGGCAGGACCACCGTGCTCGTCTTCTGGACGCGGGGCTGTGCATATTCTGTCGACGAGATTCCGCAGGTGCTGCGTCTCCGCGAACGCCTTGATCCCAACGCTGTCCAAATCCTCTCTGTCACGACTGACGACCAGCCCGGTCCGGGCATGGAAGAGTTCATTGCGGCCCGAGGCGTGAGCTATCCCGTGTATTATGATTTGGATGCAGAGGCCCAGAACGCTTTCGGCGTCAGTGGGACTCCGGCGTACTTTGTATTGGACGCCAGTGGCAACGTGCGTTTCGCCTTCTCGCACGTCTCCGACATCCCGAGGCAGTTGGAGGCACTCGCGCAACTCCGGGACAACCCGCTGCCGAAATCGTAGCCCGATGAGGTGGAGTGCAGGCCGTGGTGGTCTCTTCTACGATACCCTGGCGCACCGCGAGCGGGCACGTACGATTTCCCATCCACAACCACCACCACCTTCCTCGGCTTCTCGTCCACCTCCCCGGTCGAGTGCCGGACGCTTTGCCACCGCTCCATGGCCACACCGGAATCCCCGTGGCTTGAAGTGGCCGTCTAAAGCCTAGACCCGCCGTAGTCAGCCGATCGCTGGAAGGATCCGGATGACGATCAAAGCGTTCCCCAACCACCCATGCCGCCATGCCCATTGCCATTGCCGCTATCGCGGCGTGCGGCAACGGCGCGCCTGCCGACCGCTCCTCGGCCATGGTCACCGACAGCGCCGGCATCGAAATCGGTCACCAGCGATCCGTGGACGACCGCGGAGGCTCGCTGCGCAATCGGCGACGAGCCGATCCTCTCGATCGGCGCACGCGAAGGGGACGCTCCCCACATCTTCTTTCAGGTGCGCCATGCGGCCCGCCTCGCCGACGGCTCCGTGGCGGTCGTGGACGGCTCCAGCCGAAAAGTCCGCGTGTTCGCCGAATCCGGTGCACACCTCGTTTCCATGGGTGGTCGTGGCGAGGGACCCGGTGAATTTCGCAGCCCTTGGCTCCTATGGGTCCTGCCGGGTGACACCCTCTGGGTAGGCGACTACCTGCCCTGGCGCTTCAACATCTTTTCCGCGGACGGGGTGTTCATCCGCTCCATGGCTCCAGACGACTTTTCCCTGCACACCCTCATCCCTCCTGGCGGCGTGCTGGACGGGGGCGCCTCAGTGAATGTGACGCAGGCGACTGGCGGAGCGGGTGACCATTTCGCCACTCCGGTGAACTACCTGGCGATCGCACATGGCCCCGATGGTTCCGTTCTCGATACGCTTGCGACCCTGCCGGGAAAGCGGCTCGTTGCGATGCCGGGATTCGCCGGTTTCGTCGAGCCACTCTTCGAGGCGTCTTCGCTGGTAGCCGCCCGCTCGTCCACCGTCGCGATGACCACCGCGCGGGAACCGGAGGTTCGGATCCTGGATGGAACGTTCCGGCTGCGCCGCATCATACGCTGGTCGGATCCGGACAGAGAAGGTGACCGGCGTGCACGTACAAGCGGCTCACGAGGACTACATCGCCGAGCATGGCGGTCCCGGAAGCCCGGGCTGGAGCGCAGGGCACGAGGCTGCCATCAGCGACAATCGACCCGTTGCCGAGGTCTTTCCGACCGCTTCGGATCTCATGATCGGGTATGACGGGCGCCTGTGGCTGAAGCGTTACACGAGGCCCCGCGAAGAATCGTCATGGATGGCCTTTCAGGCGCGTGGGGACTTCTAATGCCACTTCCGTCCCGGTCTGGAATTGACACCGCTCGAATTCGGGGCTGCCTACCTGCTCGCCGTGCACCGCGACGACCTGGGGGTGGAACGGGTCGTGATGTACAACCTGACAAGGAACCGTAGTTGACTCCCCCGGGTCCTCGACAAGCGGAGAGGGCGCCCCCACCCGCGCCGGGATGCTTTCGGCGTGACGGGTGGGCCGGGGTCTGGCGGAAGCTCGGTACGGCTATGTGCTCAGCGAACTCTTCCCGGTCATGACAGTCCAGGACCAGGTGTTTTCGCCGTTCTATCGCCTCGTCATCTCCAGACCCGGCATGAGTCCGGACACTGTTGCGAGCTTTCGAAGCAACAACGCGCTCTGGTTCGATGCCGCCGATCGCATCCCCTATTCGAGTGCGTGGACTCCCTTCGGTGATGCCGGGGCCTGGGCCACCATCGGCGACTCGACTCTGGTCTTCGCCGACGGATACACGGGGGAGATCGCCTGGCATCACATGAGGCAGGCGGGGGTGGAGGTCGGTCGCTTGGCTCTCGTCCCGGTCAATGTGCGTGCGGTGTCGGACTCGGACCTGTCGGAAGTCAAGCGGCAGATCAGGGCCGATTGTGGCGACGCGCTCCCCGGCAGGATTGAGTTGCGCGGTCCGGCTCTCTGGTCCGGCATCACCCGCTTGGTGGCCGACGAATCCAGCGGACTGATCTACATCGGGACACCCCTGACGGGAGGATCCCTTCAATGGCGAGTGCTCCATCCGGACGATGCGGTCACATCGTTGATTCTGCCGGAACGCCTCGACCTGAAATCGGTCAGGGGACAGATGTTATACGGTGTGGTGGAAGATGAATTCGGCGTTTCAACGGTTCGAGTGCTCCGGAACTCTCGCTAAGGCCACACCGCCTCGGCGACATCCAGGTGTACCAAACGTCTAGGGGTTCTCGATTTCGAGACGGGGTTTCCTCTCCAGTCTCTTTGAGACGCCGGGTCCGCCGAGGCCCCCGTCGGCCTGGCGCCGGCGCGCGCTGACCTGTTAGAGGCGGTGCCGCTGGCACTTGCTCGTCCCGCTGGAGGTTACCTTCCCGGTAGCGAGCCGTCCCGCCCGGAGCCGCGCGGCCCACCACGACGACGGCGGGCTGACGACCATGAAGCACAGAAAAGTTGCAGCCGTAGCGGCGTGCATCGCCGCGCGGCTTGAGGGAGCACGATGGACATAGCCAAGACGCTCAGGAGCTACGACGGGAAGCGGGTCGCGCCGTTCCGAGCCGTGGCCGAAGCGGTGCGGGATACGCCCGAGCGCGCCCTGCCGCGGCTCCTGGATCTCGCGGCGAGCGACGAGGCGGCGCTTCAGGTCGGCGCCACATGGGTGATCAAGTGGCTGGCCGAGCGTGGAGACGCGCCGCGCGGGGAGTCCACCGCGCGGGTCGTCGACCTCCTCGACCACGTGGAGGAGCCGGACGGGCTCCTGCACCTCCTGCAGACACTGCCGCACATGGAGCTGCCCGCCGACCGCACCGTGACGCTCAACCGCGCCCTCAGGAGGCTGATCCGGTCGCGGCGCGTGTTCCTGAGGGCATGGGCGTACAACGGGCTCGGGCTGATGGCGGCGGCGGAGCCGGGGCTCCGCAATGAGATAGAGGCGCTGTTCGCAGCAGCGGAGGAGCGGGAATCGGCGGCGGTCAGGGCGCGCATCCGGCACGCGAGGGCTGGCCTGGCTTCCAGCTAGCCAGAAAGCAGGGCGGCCAGTTGCCGTACGTTATCCTGTCTTCTCGCAGGGAGTTGTGAGGTGGACGGCCTTGAGGCCCGGATCGGCATCGGCGCTCCGCTGGCCGTGGTGCGACCGCAAGCGGCTTCCGGCCCCAAGATTGAGTGGCGGGAGAACGGGCGCAGGCTCACCCGGTCGCTCGGACACCGCGAGTGGGTGAGGGCGGAAGCGGCAGAGTCAGGGGAGCCGAATCACGGCAGGAAGTCACGTAAGTTGAACTGGGACTGCACGATCTGCGTTTCTTGCCGTGGGACAATACTTGTTTCCGTCGAGTCAACATAGCCGGAAAGACAAATCGTTTGGCCGGAACCGCGCGCACCCCTAAGGGCCCCTGCACTTGCTTCTCCGGCCCGGAGCCGGTCCAGATGATTCGGCGAAGCCAACCTTAGTCACTTGCCGTTTCGGCCAGGAACACCCTTCGGGAGCAGGATCGGGTGTTGGGCGTGCAGAACTCGGGCGCGGTCAAGTGTCAGGCAATTCCTCAGCGGATCCCACTTTGCACTCGACGGGGCACCCCCGGATCAGCGAAGCTCGTCCGGCAACCTCTTCACCACCACGTAAGGCACGTCGAAATCGTCCGTCTCCACGAAGGCAGCTAGCCCGTCGGGGCCGAAAGCCTCGGGTAGCGCCATGGAGCCGGGCGCAAATGTCCCCAAGTAGCGCCCGTCCGCTGTGATTAGATCGATGGGGTCGCCTCCCGTCCCTTCCTCACCTCGGCGGCGGACCCAGATGGTCCCTTCCCAGCCCGTCCGTAGGCCGAGCAGGACTGGCATTTCTGGGTAGAACTCCATGGACTCGATCCCGGCGCGTTGGGCTTCGATCATCGGCTGATACATCGCCCGCATGGTCGCGTCACCGGTCGGTTGTCCCCCTTCAAGGGCCTCCAGTCGGCGCTCGATCTCCTCAGTCCTGATTCGGGACGATACGGGCCTGGGCTGGAACGGCCGCGTCACGATCCGGGTCACGCGGCCGCCCGGCTCGGTGAACTTGATTGCGTAGGCGGAGGAGTCGGAATATGCAATGCCCCCGCCAGGAAGCGCACCCGCCATCAGCTCCGGCTTGAATGCATGCCGATCCGAGGGGGGGTTCCATGCCGTCGCAGCCGTGTCAACGGCGGCCTCGTCACCGCTAAGGTCGTAGCTCAAGACGTACCGGAACTGGGATCTCCGCCCCGGATCCGATCTCCCCATGTAGATGACCAAGGTCGTGGAGAGCACCCGCTCCAATCCCGGGAGGGCCTGAATGCCCCCCCAAAGGATCGGACGCCCCGTGCGGTCGCCGCCCACAGGGATCGTACGTTCAAACTCGCCGCCTGCACCGAAGAGGGCGAATCCGACGCGCCCCGCATCGTAGACGGCAACCCGCCCGTCCCGCAGGACGGCGAACCGGAGAGCCGCTGCGTATTGGTTCCCGAACTCACCGGGGCCGTCCCCCTCCCCGATGAACTGGCGCACCAGATTGCCCTCCGGATCGACCACCGAGATCCGCATCGCTTGTGTGTCGAGAATGTAGAGGTTGCGGGCGCCGTCGAAACCGAGGCCGGCAATCCTACTGAAGGTGTCCCAGCCACCCCCATCCAGCGAGCCCAACTGGTAGATTTCCTCGAAGTCGGGGTCGAGGAGCCTGTCCTCGGTCGGCAGTTCGATCATCTTTTGGGCGGCGAGCGAGGGTGCGGTCCCTGCGAGCATCGTGATCAAGGCCACTGCGCCCGCCACCATACGGCGTAGCGACGACACGACATAGGACATAGTGCAACTCCTTAGAGTAAGAGCGCTTCCACAATTTCAACGATCCCCAGCTACTCGACGAGGAGAGGAGTAGGCGAGCATGGAACATCGAGGACGGAAACCCCGTCACCTCGGTCAGCAGAGCTTCGCCGCCTGATGCCGTTTACACAAATCTCCCGACACGAACCCCTGACATGGTGATCTGGAGCGAGCATTGCATTCGCGCCCTCGCGCCTTCCGGAAACCGGCTCGAACGCCGCATCAGCTGATCCACCTTTGCGAACATTCACATCGAATAAGTTCTGCTGCTCCGGCGTCAACAGGCTCCGCACCAGCTCCCTATACTTCATTTCCAACCCGAGAGCCTGCATCACCACCGCCATCTGGTTATTCCCGCGCAACTGGCCGTACTCTTCCAAGTACTCGGTCCTGAGCTCGTCAACTCGCTTCAGTTGTTCGGTCGACAGCTCGATCTCGTAGGGGCGGGCGATCCAGGTATCAATGGGTGTACGGCGGCCCTCGGAAGCCGTGTCGGCGCGCGGCTCCTGAGCGACCGTAGGCACAGCAGCAACACACAGCGCGCAACCGACGACGGCCACGTAGAGTGCCGTAGCTCCGCATCGGATCCTCATAGGTTTTTTCATGGGTTCTGAATCCTCCAATGAAACGGGCACGATGTGATCCACGGTCGGACTTCCCACCGGCACCGGCAAGGGATCAACGTCAGCGACTCGGGTCCGCTGCCTCGCGGACGCGCTCCACCAGCTCCCCAGCCGTGACTCCGCCGGTGGCGATGCGATCGCCGATCTGGAGAGCAGGCGTGCCGCGAACGCTCAGTGTACGGACACGTGCTAGGTCCGTGCGTACGGCTGCCCTCGCCGCCGAGGCAAGGTCGGACATGCACGCCCCAAAGGAAGTCGAGTCCGGAATGTCGCTCTCTGCCATGAGCGATGACAGAGGCAAAGACTCACCATTCAGTGGATCGCCGAAGAGTGCCTCATGCATCTCCGGGAAACGGCCCTGCTCGCGTGCACACTCCGCCGCGACCGCGGCCTCGAACGCAAGAGCGTGCCCGGTCAACGGAAAATGGCGGTATATGACCGCGAGACTGTCGCCCAACTCTTGACGCGCCAAGTCGAGTTCTCCCTCAAACCGACGGCATGCAGGGCACTGATAGTCGAACCACACAACCAGCCTGTACGGAGCATCCGCCAACCCGATTCGCCGGTCAAACATCAAGTCTTGCTTCCACCCCTCGAAAGCTGTGGCGCCATCGATAACCTCGGGGGAAAGCATAAGACTACGCACGACAGCCCACGTCATCAAAACGGCGCAGGCCACTAGAACGAGGTCAAGGGCCTTCGTCAATCTCGACCGCATGAAACCCTCCGAATGCCGAATAAACGAAATCGAAAGCGCCGCCGCTTGGGGGGGGGCACCGACCGTCGGTGTCCCCCCAAGTCTCCGGATGCGCTTGCCTTCTTCCTGACTACCTATCTCTCGCAGCCACAGAACTTGGGGCCGCCGCTCCCTTCGAAGAAGCAGCAATACGATCCGCTGTCGCATAACTTGGTGGGGACGCAGCAGTCGGTGGGAGGCGGGTCACTGCAGCCGAACGCGCTGTTCGCCACGGCCGACTGCGGAATGGCCAAGAACAACAAGCCGGCCATGATGACGATAGCCGCGGCAAGCCGCCCGGTACGATTCAGCATTTGATCCTCCTTGGTTGAGTTCTTCGGTGCCCCGCATCCGACGGGACCGCCTTTCCGGCGCTTGGGATAAAGATGCGCGGTACCGCGACCCGACGTTAGCGGGAGATTCCCGCAACTGCTGACGGGAGAATTACTGATTCCCATGACGGGAGAATCCCGTCACAGCTTTCGGCGGTCCGCCGGTTGTGCCGCCGTCTACTCCCGTTCGTTGCCGCGCAACAGCCCGCTCTCGAGAGCGAACCGCAGGATGTCGGTGCGGCCGGTCAGGCCCAGCTTGCGCCGCGCGCGCGCCAAGTACCCCCCGACCGTCTTCGGACTGACGAACATCCTCTGGGCCGTCAACCCGCTGGCGTACAACTGGATCGCCGTGCATTCCTGCGCCGACAGAGCTTCCAGCCCGGGCGCCTCCCGGACAGGGCTGCGTTGGCGGCGAGCGAGAAGCGCAGCGCCACGGCGCCGGAGGGTAGGAATGCCCTCGCACCAGGGCTTCGATCGCCACGATGAGGTCCGTATCGGCCACCGACTTTGTTGAGATAAGCCCGCCGCCCCGGCATCGAGCGCCCGCGAAAGCTGATCCCTTCGGCTGGACGGGCGATCGGGCTTGGGTTGATCGCGCTGGTCGCTCGGGCCCTGGTCGGCGAGGAGACCGTGCCAGCATCCGGGGTATCGGTGTGCAGGTTGTAGTGGCGCACGCCGGGGCGCGACCGGAGCTGGACCTCTTTCCGTTTACCGGGCCGCCCCCGCTTCACCCCGAGTTCCTTCGGACCAGTTCTTGAGCCCGAGATTGGGCGCGGATCGGCATCGGCAGCTTTCGTTCCCGACGGCCGGATTGAAACCCATGGCACGCGAGAGTCGTAGGATGCCGCCCTTCGGGTCACCGAAGCGTGAAGGGCAGCACGAGCGAACGACGCGAAGCACCGGAGGAGTCGCGCGTAGTCAGGTTGATCCACCCCAGGGCGGAACCGGTGCCCGTGTCCATCGACATGGGCGCTTGCGGGCTCGTTCGCCGAACCGGCCTCCGCGTGACCGCCAGCCGCGCTTGCGCGAGGGCCGCTTGAACGGGTTTCCCGGAGCGCTCGCCGACGTGCTCCTGCCCCGCGTCGGCGGCTGCGGTCGCCGGGTCCCGGACGCGGCCCCCACGGGCTTCTCCGACGCCCGTTTCGTGGTCCAGCCCAGCCAGCCAGCCCAGCAGCTTACTCCTTGGGGCCACACTCCGTGCGTCCCCTGCGGAGGCTGGCGGGGGGCCGCGCCCCCTCTGACCCCGGCACAAACCCCGCGCCGGCAGCGTTCGCGGTTGGGGGTCCGAAGGTCCCCCCCGGTCGGCCAGTCGCCAGGTGTCCTCCCGGCCGCCGACCGATCACCGCCGGTCGACGCCCGTCGGCTTCGCGGCTGAGTCCGCGGAGTGACCGGCGAGCGGCGTGGTCGGCGTCGCCGCCGCTTCGGCGCCGGTCCCCCGGCCTCCGGGACGGACTCCGTCCGTTCCTCCCGCCGGGGTCGAGTCCCCACCCTACCCCGGACGGAAGGAGGGCCGACCCAACGGCTTTAGCACCTGACGTTGCCAGAGACAACTGCAGGGAATCAGCTCTACCCCAACGATCGACGTCTGAGCGAATGATACGCTCGCTCCCCGTTCCTTTCGAGTAGCCAACGCGCTCTCGCGACTCGATGAGACGCTTGGAAGATCCGCCCGTTGGACAAGTCGAAGTGGGCCGTCGCGAGTTCCCTCGCGATGCGCGCCCGAACCTGCTGAGACTTCTCGCTGCTCACACTCCCCAACCCGTAACGGCCAGGCGGGGCACCGGAAAGCGGATACGCTTCTTCCGCCGCTTCGATCACGGCAAGGCCGTCACGCCAAACGGCGTCCACCACCCGCCGAAGCGAGCGAACAGGCTTCTCGAAGTCGGACGCGAAATGAGCTTCCTTCGCGGAAGCAGCCAAGAACGCATCGTCGATACTCCGAAAACGATCAACAGCGCTATCCCATGTCGCGGACTTCCAGACCGGATGCCAAACGTTCGGTCGCAGATGCCATTCATTGGGGGACATGATCTGATTCCTTGCCGATCAGGATGGACGAATCGCGGCAGACAAACGGGGCTGGACCAGTGAACAGGAATGGCGTCTGGTTTTCGCCGCCACGGCTCCTTGGGGTTGTAGCCTCGTGCCCGCGCCATGCACACTGACACCTCGCGTGCTCCAAGGCGTGGCAGCGATCCGTGAGAGTGCAACAAGTCGCGGACCGGGATCATTGCTCCGCGATCTCCAAATGGGGGCGGCTTTCGCGCCCAGCGTCTCCAGCCAGTCCGTCCCCCCGCCCATCAATTCTACCACGGACCCACGCATGTTGGGAACCCAGCCGAGCGGCCGGGCGTTCGGATCGTCCGCCTCCGCGCGAACGGGGCGCGGCACCGCCGTGGATGCCTGACTGACTAGCCCCCAAAGGGCGGGATGGGCCGACACCCGGAGGTCACGCCCTCTGGCGGAGAGCTCCTCGTCCGGCGAGCTTCCGTTGCGCAGATCGTGCAGTCCATCAATCGAGGGAATCGAACGATGGCACGCACGAAACGAAGTCGTCGGAGCTACGGCGCTGGCGAGTGGGGCCGGAACCGGGTGAGAGTGTTCCCCGATCCCAAGACCGGCATCTTCCAGATCGAGTGGCGGTCGGTGGCGGAACGGATCGCGGAGTTGCGGGCGGCTGGGATTCGGAACGGGGATGCATACAGGAGCGTGAGGCCATGAGCAAAAAGAGGCGCGCAACCGAAGGCGACGTGGTGGCAGAGGAGAAGAAGCGGGTGCCGCTTCCGGGTTTATCCAAAGCGGATCTCGAAAAGGTACGGCGGGAGGGAGAACAGCACGCCCGTGACATGGCCAGCATCGGCCACAACTTTCTCCTTCACGTTGTGTCGCCTCCGCATCTACCTGATCGCCCGGTCACTCTCCGGGCGGTAGCCATCCCCCTTGACTACAAATGCAAGATTCGGGAGAAGATGGTTCGGTCCGCAAGGGAATTCCTCCGCTATGCGTCCATGATCGAGGATCTGGACCAAAGGCTGACGTTGATCCTCGGCAACGCCATCGAGGGCAAGCCGTTGCTGGACGAGGTTGACGGGGCACCTACGGGAGAGTGAACCGATGAAGGATGGTTTACCTGATCGCACTAAGTGAACCTAGGAGCCTGGCGACGGTGGAGCCGCCACGACGCGAGCGTCGTCGCGGGCGCGGGCTTCACGGTCCCGCTGGCCGCCAGCCTGAACTTCGGGGCGGAGGTCATGTACCTGGACGGGGTCCTCGGGATCGACGAGGAGTACACCATGACGGGCAGCCTTCACGGCGACGGCGGGGTTCGGGATTCCGCTGGGGTGAGGAGGATAGCTACGTGAAGGCCATGGCGCTTGTGCGAGAGTTGCAGGCGGCGAGAGCGTATCGGGTCCGGGACTGGCACTCCTTCGAGCAACTGATTCCGGCCGCGCCCGGCGTGTACCGATTCACGAATGCCGACGGGTTGCGAGTCTATGTTGGCGAGACCAGCGATCTCCGCGAGCGGCTTCGCTATCAGGTTGTCGGTGCCCGGATCGACAATCCTGGGTGGAAACCGCGTCCTTCTGTCGGTGGAGTCAACCTGGTGAACAAGGTGGCGAAGGATCAGCGCGACGGACGCGGGTGGTCCTCCTACGAAATCGACCCCAGCGATCCGACCGAGATCGAGGCGCTGAACGCGACCCTCGACGCCATTGACGGGCTGTCCGTGCAGTGGGTGGAGTGTCCGGACGGAAAGAACAAGCGCGAGCGCGTCGAACACTTGGCCGATCGTTGTGTCTTTGACGGGCGGTGCAGGTGTCGTTCGTGACCTAGCATCCCGACGCCGCAGGACCCGCAACCGCCGCGCACCCGCGCGCGACGCACGGCAATGATCGCCAGTACATCCGTGGAGTTCTAACCGAGCATGTGGACAGATTCGTCGACGAGTACCTCCGCGTGAAACGGAGCGTGGTGCGGGAAATAGACTGGGCGGGAGGTGCCCACCCACCTCATCGGCGTCATTTGCTGGTCCGACGAGGACCGAGGGGTTGAAGCGTGGCCTGTGGAATCTGGTACTACACCGTCGCCGAAGCTGAGCTTGTGGGCGTGCTCCTCGGTGCGTATGGCGTTCCGCGGGAGAGCTTCGCCGACCTTGCCGTAGCAAGACCGTATGGAGGAGGACGTCTTGGAGAGGGTAGGTATGGAGGCCGGCCACCCATCCGCCATGCAGCGATGGATCAGGGTTGCCGTATGGCTGGAGCTAATTCCTCCTGATCGTAAGCTGACCACTACGGATCGGCGAAAGAACGCCGTCGCGGCGGTGATGGGCCTACTGATCCTAGTGCTCGCCATGCTCGCGGATGTCGCTGTCGTCGGTGTCCGAGCTTGCAGCGGATCGCCCGACTAATTGGGCTGGCACGCAAGCCGAATCGTCGGGGGCCGGGCGCGTTCACCGCGGCCTTTGGCGCCCCCGCCTACGCCGCACCGTAGTGTGAGAACGACGGTGGGGGGCGATTCACACTTCAACCCTCCGGCGATTCACGCCGGCCTTCCTGCGCATCCGCTGGCGCGGCAGTGTCTTGCGGTACCACCGCCGGTTGCGCGGTGGCACACCGGCGACAGGTGCCGTGACGGGAGCGACCCCCCTCGCCGAGGGCTCGGTACGGCGTAGGGCCGAGCGTGGTTTCACACCCTCGTCCCCGCCTCCAAGGGGTCGCTCCAGCAGCATCAATCCGTCCCGGAAGGGTGTCGAGCGCCGCTACGAGGCGGCGGAGGACCGGTTGGCCAGACCGGCTGGTCGGCCCCGCCGCCTCGGCGCCGGTTCCCCGGGCCTCCGGGACGGGCAAAGCCCGCCCCTCCGGCCGGGGCGCTGACTTCACAACTCGGCGGCCCGGCCGCTTACACCCCGCCGTAGCCGACCAAAGCTGCATGGTGGGTTGTCAGGGAGGGGCGGCGGAATCGGACCCGCGTTCGGATGACGAGTCTCCCGGGGCCCGAACGTTGGTGGACAAGCGAAGCGCGTCAGCCCGCCAGCTGCGACCGATTGCCAGATCAGAGCAAATCGTCGGAGCCTCGAACGGGATTCGGTGAGGAAACGGCGGTGCGGGTCCTGCGGCAAGCGCCAGGTGGGCCGTCCCCGGCAGGAAACCGTGTGCGCGGTTCGCTTCGAGATCCCCGGTTCCTCGTCGAGGCTGTGCTCGAAGGCGATTCTCACCCGACCCGTACCCCTCGGAGACCCGAGATCGTCGAGCCTGGGCGATCCTAGAGCCCGTAGATACGCCGAAACCACGTCTGGATCGACCGTTTCCAGACGATCCGCGTGGCGATGGGCGCGCCCGCGCCCAAGACCGGCCGAGCCGCCGACTCTGGACGACGCGCCCGAGCGGCGCGAGGTTCCGAACGTGCAGATCGTGCAATCCATCGAATCGAGAGAGGAATCGAACGATGGCACGCACGAAACGAAGTCTGCGCTCGTACGGCGCCGGCGAATGGGGCCGAAACCGGGTGAGGATCTTTCCCGACCCGAAGACCGGCAACTTCCAGATAGAGTGGCGCGCGAACGGTCGGAGGCTCACCCGGTCGCTGGGGCACCGGGACTGGGTGAGGGCGAAGAAGCAGGCGGACGAGTTCGCCGCGGGCTTCATCGACGCGCCCAACGGCAAGGCGGAAGCCGAGCCCGAGCCGCTCACGCTGGAGAGTGCGGAAGAGCCGCGTCGTATGGGCGCATCACCGGTCCGTCCGCTCGATCACTTCCCAAACGCCCTTTCGACCTCGTCGATGATAGGAATCGCCGTGGTGGCGAGGTCAGTCATGCCGTCAACGTAGTAGTCCGTAATTGGGCCTCCCCCATTCTCCAATTCCCGGTACAAGTCTGGAAGAAGGGCATTCCAGCTGGCTTTTTCGTCGCTAACCCGCCCCAAGTACGGCCACCAGGAGTCGCTTCGTCCCGCAACGAGGCCAGTTCGAAGGTTCTCCTCAAGACGCTCGCGCCGCTCCTTTTCCGCCCTAGTAGCTATGCTGCTCTTGGCCAGCGGGTGAAGCACGCCCCACCTCCAACCGTTTGGTCCTGGCCCTGCCGATTGCATTACGACGGCCGTACACCCTTCGTACGGAGGGTGCGTGGTTCTGCGGTTCTCCCACGGACGCCAGCTCCCGCGATAGATCCAAAGAAAATTGGCCCATCCTTTTTCTCCACCGTACTTGGTTTCTGTCTGGAGATCCGAGCCACTGCCGCCCAATTCCTCCTCGACCCTCTTGTGGATCATCGTGCGCAGATGTTCCAGGAACCGCTCGCACAGCCTTGCCTTGATGGCTGGCCACGCGTCATACACCGCTTGCGCGGTTGGAAGCTGATTCGGGTTTGAGAAGAGGTAGTCCTGCATGGCGCGAGTTTCGCTGTCGGTCGGCATCGAATGACCTCCGAAGTTTCGGCAATACGTTTCAGCGTCCCTGAGGAAGTAGCGTAGTCGTTCGGGGTCGCAACGTTGACGGCAAGCCGCGAACCAGTTCGCCAGCGAAAGCTCTACTCGGAAATCGTCGAAAACGTCCCCAGAGCTGCCTTCCGAGTCCACGCTCGCAGCGTCGGCCCGATAGGCCATGATGGCGAAGCGTTCGTGCCATCGCTGAAGCTCGTCTTGCGGGATACTCGATTCATCGGGACCGTCGCTCGTGGGCGAAAGATAGAGCAGCAGAAAGCGGTTGGAGTACTCCTGTTCGAGATAGCCGAGGTAGTCCTTGACCTGGTTGGGCTGGTCATCCGCGTAAGGCTTATTCTCGATGGCGAGGCAGAAGGCACGATCACCGTCCGGGATCTCCACGGAGATGTCCAGGCGACGGTTGTTCGTGATGGTCCTCTCCGTGACTACTCCGATCCGTTTCGTGAAGGCGGTACCCAGCTTCGGCCGGTGACGAATCTCGGCCAGTCCTTCTAGCAACGTCGCGAGGAAGATCGTTCCTTGGCCGTGGGGCCCCGCGGGATTGAGCAGATCGGCAATGATCCTCGAGAGTCCGGCCTCGGACGTGTTCAAGTAATCGGAGACGTTGAAACGACGTGCTAGGTGACGGTCAAGATCTCGTTCGAGAACCTTGGCGGTGTCCAGCCGAGGCGACAACTCCACGAAAAACCGCACGATCTGGCGATGCTCTGCTCGTCTAGCATCTTCGAGGTGCCTACCGAGTTCGCGGAAGAAGCGTGCGTATCGTCGCCGACTCTTCAGGCTCGCGTCATCCATGATCCTGATTGCCGCCTGCCAAGCCAACTCCTCCCACAGCGTCCGCCAGACCAACCCCGTCGTTGATCATCGGCCAGCCTCGCCCCGCGTTCGCTCCGGCGGCTTTGCGGCGCTGCCTGCCCGCCCCCCGCAAGGTGGTATAGCGCGATCAGAATGAAGTCTCTCGCCTTCTCGTGGAGAGTCGGGCTCTGCGCGGCTACCGGGGACGCCTCATGCGCGGAGCGCGACGGAACGCCAAGCGCGCGAGCGTCATAGCTGAATGTGCCACTCGAAATCAGGGATGCCCGAACATGTAACGGTGACCAGCCGTAACCCGGCCTCGGTCACGAACAGGGCCTGACTGCCGCCGTGCAACTTGTTCCACGCCACGCAGACGACCTGCGTGAACTCCATCGCGTCAAGGCTCTTGGTACCGACCATGCGGCCCGTCTCGTGGTTGAGCACCACTCCCAGCCTGTCACCCTCGCGCTCAACTCTGACCACAACATCGCAGATTGCGTCCATGAGGCTTAGGCCAAGCGCCGCCGTGCCGTTTTCCTCGCAGCGCTGGAGCCGGGCTAGCTCCTCACGCAGGCGGTCCTGTTCCACCACCCTATCGAATTCCTCCTGACGCGCGCGGCTTTCGAGGACGCTCTGGCAGATGCGCCAGAAGGCTGCGGAATCTCGAATGACGGTTTTGGCCCGGCAGTAGTCGAAGTCCTCGGTAGAGAGCGTGGCGATTAGCGAGTCGTGGTGTGCTACTACGCTGTCATAGGCGGGATCGCCTTGGTTTAGGCCGAGGAATCGCAGGCACCGTTCCTTCCATCCTTCCTCGTAGACACGGTTTGACATCTCGCGGACGCAAGACATGTATTGCGCGTTGGTCAACTCCTGGGCGTGCACGTGTCCCGTCAGGATGCTCGCCGTAGTCGCGAGCGCGATGATGGCGAGAACGGTCCTCATGTTGCTTCCCTCGCTGGCGCACATGTAATGCTCTCATATACGAAACTGCGGAAGCGCCCGAGAGCAAGCAAGAACAGCGCTACCAGAGGTGAAACTGCCCGCCGATGGCCTCCACGTCGCGTGCGGGGATCGAAGCTCTGGCGCAAGAGACTGGGCGCGTCCTGACCAGCGATCCCCGCTGAACGAACCAGCGCGACGCCGTTCACGGGGGACGCCCTGCGAGCCGTATCACGAGGCACTGGTCAAGCCCCTCGACGTCGTTCGTAGAGCCATGCGCGCGCCGATATGCGCGCGCGCTCCAGTCTTGCTTCATGCTCGTGCGCGCGCCTGGAGCAAACGGCATCGCAGTAATCCGATTCGCGGTTGGGATGCACCGGCCGCGAACAGCCGTCGCGCTTGCAGACCTTGTCAGCGCGCTCGACGCGGAGTCTCTTGCGTAGTATTCGCCGCCTCATCGCACATGCAGGAACTCGAAGTACGCGCGCCCTTCCTCACCAAGCGATCTGACGGTCACCGCAGCGCCCCTGACCCGGCTCACGCCAGCCTCCAACATCATCTACGATAGGCGCTCGGCCAACATCGTCGTGTCGCCGACGACCCGGACCGGCCGGAGGGAGGTGCTGTGCTGCTTTCGTCGAGCAAGATGGATGTGATCGGTCAGCACTTGTGCGACGTCACCAGCGCATGGCGAGGACCGAGGAAACGTCGCCACGCCAAGCCCAAAGGGGATGGGTGCCGACCTTCCAAGCTGTCATGCGAAAGACCGGATATCCTGCCAGCACGGTTGCACCGTCCTCGCTGGCTGGATCGGCCTCCGGCCCCTCCAAGAGGAACACGGGCCCCTCCCCGGTGCTCTGGACGAATACTGTAGTGCCCTGCGGGATGCCATCAAGGATGTTTTGGGGCTCGCGGGTCACGTGAATTCGCTTACGTTGCATTCGAGTGCGCGATGTGCATCAGTAGTCGGCCGCTTCCCTTCAATACTGGCCATCGTTCCCCCGCGGGGCTAGACGAAAGCCCATCTCGTCACGATTCTGCCGCTAAATCGCTCCTATGGTGCCAGTTTTCCACTTATCCACCGCGTCTTTCCACCGATCTGCTCTCCAGTCCATCACGTCCGGGAGGTGAATCGTCTTGCAGTCGCTCTTGGCGGCATAAGGCATCGATATCGTCGCATATGAGAAACGCAGGAGACCCGCTGCTGAAGCGATCACGATCACGGCGTTCGTCGCAGTCATGTGGCCCGGCGGACTACTTGTACCGATACGTGATGCGGCCCTTCGACAGATCGTAGGGTGACAGCGCGCACTTGACCCGGTCGCCCCCCAGCACCCGGATGTAGTTCTTGCGCATCTTTCCGGCGAGATACGCGAGAATCGAGTGGCCGTTCTCCAGGCGGACCCGGAAGGTGGCGTTGGGAAGGACTTCGGTAACGACCCCTTCGATTTCGATCGCCTGTTTTGCCAAGGGCGGGTCTCTTCTCAGGAACAGAGGTAGGCAGCAGGTCAGCCTAACGTCCGTGACACGATCCCGCCGCGCAAGCCGCGTTGTCGGGCCATGCTCGAATCGGCCCTCGCCGCGATGGCGTTGGCGCCAGCAGACGCCTGCAGGCTCGGGATGCGGTCGTCCCAGGCGTCCAATGGCCTTCCTGCCAAGGATTGATGGACTGGGAGCGACCCCCGGGGGAGGGTGGGATGGGCGTGCACATCCCGACCCTCCCCGATGCCCGCACTGGGCATCGAAACAGGGGGGTCGCTCCCAGCCACGGCCAAGGAGCGCGGATCGGCATCGGGTGCTCCGTCGGCCGTGGCGCAACCGCTAGGCCGTCAGCGACTTGCGGCATTTGGCGCGTGTCCATATGAGCGCGGATTCCGTGTCCGGTCGACGTCGATGTCAAATACACATCTCCCGTTCGGCCACGGGACGGCCGGATTCCCCGTCAGAACAGCGTCCGCCCGAGCCACTCCGTCCGCCATGCGTTCACCCGGTGCAACAGCCCCGGCCGGACTCTCGGCAAGCCCGATTCTTGAGTTCCACCACCCGCACGAGTCCACCCCGGATGTCGCCGCACACCCCTCGGGGCGGGCTATCCTCCAGCACTGGCCAAGACGCTCGCCTCGGGCGAAGTTTCGTGCGCGCAGATCGTGCAGTCCATCATCGGAGGAATCGAATGATGGCACGCACGAAACGAAGCCGCCGGAGCTACGGCGCCGGCGAATGGGGCCGCAACCGGGTGAGGGTGTTTCCTGATCCGAAGACCGGCCTGTTCCAGCTTGAGTGGCGCGAGAACGGGCGCAGGCTCACCCGGTCGCTCAAACACCGCGACTGGGCGCGCGCGAAGAGGCAGGCGGATCAGTTCGCCGCCGGGTTCATCGACGCGCCCAACGGCAACGCGGAAGCCGAGCCCGAGCCGCTCACGCTGGAGACGCTGTTTGACATCTATGGTGAGGAGGTGACGCCCACCAAGGCGGAGGCGTCTCAACGGTCCGACCGGGCGGCCACGAGGATGTTCCTCCGGTTCTTCGGAAGGGACCGGAAGCCCGCAACACTCTCCCAGCGCGACTGGGACCGGTTCATCCGGGCGCGGCGCGCGGGCAAGGTCGGACCGAGCGGCAAGCCGGTATCGGACGCGACGCTCGAACACGACCTGAAGTTCCTGATCGCGGTGCTCAACTGGGCCACGAGGTCGAAGGACGAGCGGGGCCGCCCGCTTCTGGACAGGAACCCGCTCAAGGGCCTGAAGATGCCCACGGAGAAAAACCCCACGCGAGTGGTGTTGTCCGAGCAGGAATACCAGGCGCTTCTCGGAGTGTCCCAAGAGGTCGATTGGCGCTTCCACGTCGCGCTCGTGCTCGCGCACGAGACCGGACACCGGATCGGGGCCATCCGTCACCTGCGGTGGCCGGACATCGACCTTGAAGACGGAGTCATCCGGTGGAGGGCGGAGCACGAGAAGACCGGATACGAACACCAGACGCCGGTCACCGCCGAGGCGGTCGCGGTTCTGGAGGAGGCGCGAGAGAGAAGTTCGGGGATGGATGGGAGTCCCGTGCTCCCCGCATTGAGCGATCCCTCGCGGTGCGCGGGCCGGTCGCTGGTGCGCTGCTGGTGGAACCGGGCCCGGAAGCTCGCGGGACTTGAACCGAAGCGCGGGAGAGGTTGGCACTCGCTGAGGCGCAAGTTCGCTAGCGATCTCATGGATCAGCCGCTGAAGGTGCTCTGCGAGCTGGGGGGCTGGAAGACGGCCAAGACGGTGCTTCAGTGCTACCAGCGAGCCGACGAGGGACAGCTTCGGAAGGCACTGGAAGCCCGCCGGAGACCCGGCGGCTGAAGCTCACGAATCAGCGGGAGTCATTTGGCGGGAATCCGGCCTACGGAGCGCGTAACAATCAGTGATTGCACGAGATGGAAATCTGAGAGCGCATGACGTTACGTGAGGGTTCTCAACTGCCCGCGAGGCTGACGTAGACGCCGCGCACGAAGCCTTCGGGATTCTCGCCCCAGTTGGCGTCGAGATCGGAGGTGGGGCCCGCGGCCACCACTTCGTCTTCCGTCATCCCGTCGTCGATCATGCCGCTCACCCGCTCGCGCACCGTCGACAGCATGTCGCGATAGGCCTGCAGCGACGACTGGTCGGTGATCTCGCCGTGCCCGGGGATGATGCTCGTTTCGGCAGTCGAGTGCTCAAGCACGTAGTCGGCGATGGCGATCACCCCGTCGACGTTCCCGCCGCTGTCCACATCGATGAAGGGGTAGCGCCCGTTGAAGAACGTGTCTCCCATGTGCACGGCGTCGGCGCCCGAGAAGAACACGAGCGCGTCGCCGTCGGTGTGTGCGTTCGGCATGTGGTTGACGCGGATGTCCTCGCCGTTCCAGTGGAAGCTGACGCGGTCGTTGAAGGTCACCACCGGGAGCCCCTCCGGGGCGACCTGCTGGGAGCGCCCGACCAGGTCTGCGAACTCGGCGGGATTGAGGCGGCGGTACACGTTCTCGTGCGCGACGATCAGGGCGCCCTCGCGGCCCAGATTCTCGTTGCCGCCGGTGTGGTCGCCGTGCCAGTGCGTGTTGAGCACCCAGCGCACCGGCTGGTCGGTGACCTCCGCCACCGCGGCGAGGATCTTCTCGGTGAGCGGGGCGAACTGGTCGTCGACCAGGAAGGCCCCGTCGTCTCCCACCGACAGACCGATGTTGCCGCCCGCTCCGAAGAGCACGTAGAGCCCGTCGGCGACCTGCTCGGTGCGAATCTCGACCTGCGAGAAGTCCTGCTGGGCCGCGACCGGCGGCGAGGCAAGCGCCAGCGCGGCGACCACGACCGGCATCGCGCGCGGCAAGCGCGCCCCGGCCTTCATTGGCAAACCTTGCGGCCGGTGAGGAAAACCACCGCGGCACCCACCAGAGCGACGCCGACCGACGCCGCGTTGGCACTGACGACGAACCAGATCACCCCGTAGGCCATCACGAAGGTGGCGACCAGCAGGACGTAGAAAACGAGGGGATTGTGACGGGCAGCGGCCATCGATCGATCTCTCGGCTGGGAGTGCGCAGGCAGGGCCCGTCCGGACGCGCCGGACAGGGGGTTCTTCAGGTCGAATCTGCCCAGCCCCGGATGGTGTGTCAACGACGGCGGAAACGCCCTCCGGAGCGCGGACGGTTGTCCGATCCGCGATTCCATCCGCATTCTTCCTTCCGTAGCAAGTGCGCTCGAACAGAGGGACTCGCATGGCGTTCGAGATCAGGCTTCATCGGGACGTTGCCGCGGAAATCCACCGCGTCGCGCGCGGGCAGGTGGACCGGGCCATGGCGGCGTTCGACCGAGCCCGCGAGGGGCGTTTCAAGGGGGTTCACGACGCGCGCAAGCGCTTCAAGGCCATTCGGGCGCTGCTGCGGCTGGTGGCGCCCCGGCTGGGGCCGGCCTTCCGTCGGGAGAACCGCTGGTATCGGGACGCCGCCCGGAAGCTCGCGGGGGTGCGCGAGGCTCAGGCGAGTCTCGAGACGCTGGATCGGCTGGAGAGCGCGGAGGATGCCACCCTGCGCCGCGGACTCGAGGCCCGTTACGAAGCTCGACGCGGGTTCCAGTTTCGGGACACCGATACGCTGGCGGGGCTGCTGGAAGACCTGGCGGAAGCCAGGGAGCGGGTCGCCGGATGGCGTTTGGCAGGAGAGGGGTTCGAGGTCATCGAGCCCGGCCTGCGCGTGACCTATCGGAGGGGACGCAGAGGCTTCCGGCGGGCGGTCGGAGGCGCGTCCGCGACCGACCTCCATGAGTGGCGCAAGGATGTCAAATACCATCGTCACCACCTTGAGCTGCTGGTCCGGCTTTGGCCCGATGTCCTGACTGGTGCTGCCGGGACGGCACGGCGGCTCGGGGATCTGCTCGGCGATCATCACGATCTGCACCAGCTACGCGCCCTGCTTTCGAGGTCGCCCGGACTCGCGGGGAGCGAGCGTGAGCGTGTGTCTGTGCTGGCGGCAGCCGCCCGTCGGTCGCGCGAACTGGAGGCGCACGCCATCGCCGTCGGCGGGCTGGTCTACGCGGAGAAGCCGGGACGCTTCATCGCACGGATGGGTGCCTATTGGGACACCCGCTCCCAGGGGCCGGGCCTGACGGGACACTGATCCGACGCGCCGGTCCGCAGTGTTAGCTTAAGCGCTCGTGTCATCTCCCTCCGATCCCATCAAGCTCATGAACCGCGCCTACTTCACGCCCGCCACGTTCGATTTCCTGACCGAGCTCGCCGCCAACAACAACCGCGACTGGTTCACCGTGAACAAGACGCGTTACGAGGGCGACGTGAAGGCCTCCGCGCTCCGCTTCATCTCGGATTTCGCGCCCCACCTCGCGCGTATCAGCCCCCGCTTCCGCGCGGATCCCCGGGCCAATGGCGGCTCCCTGTTCCGCATCTATCGGGACACGCGCTTCTCCAGGGACAAGAGCCCCTATAAGACTCACACGGGCATCCACTTCAGGCATGAGGCGGCGAAGGACGCGCACGCCCCCGGCTTCTACCTGCATCTTGAGCCCGGCAGCGTCTTCGTGGGCTGCGGCATTTGGCGGCCCGGGGGTCCCGCGCTGCGGAAGATCCGGGAAGCGATCGACGAAAACCCCGATGCGTGGCTGCGGGCCTCCCGGGACGAGGGCTTTCGGGCGTCGTTCGAGCTTGAAGGCGATTCCCTGATCCGCGCCCCCAAGGGCTTCAGCGTGGAGCATCCGCTCATCGTGGATCTCAGGCGCAAGGACTTCATCGGGGTCGCGCATCTCAGCGAAGAAGCGGTGTCATCGGAAGGGTTTCTGGAGACGTTCGCCGGACTGTGCCGGGACGCCGCGCCGTTCCAGCGCTGGCTGTGCGGGGCGCTCGGGGTGGGGTATTGAGGTGCCGGGTCGCGCGGGAAGCTTTTCGGCCTGGCGTGGGTACCGATAGAAGATGGATCCAGCCGCAGAGAACGCTATGGTGGAAAAAGCGCGTTTGGTGAAGCGTCCCCTCCACGCTACACGAAAACTCATCCCTGGTGTGTACGCGCTGGTGGCTGTTCTTGCGGTGACCGAAGGCGCCGCCGGGCTTCAGGAATCCGGTTCGGTGATGGGTCTGGTCTTGGATGAGGAAGGCCTCGCGCCCGTGTCCGGCGCCCTGGTGGCGCTCCCGGAATTCACGCACCACCGCACGCGTACGGACGCCGACGGATGGTTCCGGCTCCTCAACGTTCCCGCCGGAGAAGTCGTGGTACGCGTCGAGGGCGACGGGTTCATCACCCTCGTCGAAACAGTGGAGATCACTCCGTTGGAGGAATCGCTGATCCACTTCCATGTCCACCGTGTCTCGGTCGTGCTGGATCAGCTCCTGGTGGAGGTTCCGCGACGCGACGATCTCGGGCGCGGACACTCGGAAGCGCGCGTCACCGGGACGGGCGCAAGGTCACGAACTGCCGCCGACCTCCTGTTGACGGGCGTCCCGGGCGTCGCGGTCCAACAGCCCCAGGGGGGAGTCGGGATCGGAGTGACGATTCGGCTCAGAGGCGTGAACTCGTTCCTGCTGAGCGAGGAACCACAAATCTACCTGGACGGCGTCAGGATCGACGCCGGCGGGCAGGACCGGGCAATGTTGACTCTCGAGCAGATCCCGGCAACGTCCGTAACGCGGATCCGAGTGCTGCGCGGACCCGCATCGACATCGCGGTACCCGGGTGCCGCGGCGGGCGTCATCCTGGTTGAGACGATGAGCCGGGGCGGTTAGGGAAGAGACTCCGCGGAAGCCTCCGACCCCCCACAACGGGAGGCCGGAGTGAGCTTCCGCACAGGATGCAGGATCAGCTTCCCACCTGCTCGTTCTGAGCGATTGGGAAGCAAGTTGTGTTGCCGTAGACCTGACCGTACTGATCGACCCCGTTCGGATGATCGGAGCCGGGTTCACCGAGGTACGGGATGTTGAACTGGGTGCCCCGCCACCGCAGATGGTCCCTCTGGCGATGACCGCCTTCGACGAAGAACTCCCGACGGCGCTCCTCGATGACTTGCCGGATGACGTCGTCCTGGGTAGGCACGTCTTCCGCGGTGATCGGAGGAATCCCGGCAGCGGCGTGGAAATCATCCATGATGCTGATCGCCGTGGCCAGGTCCCCGGTCAGGGCCGAGGCCTCGGCAATGATCATGCGGGCCTCACGCGACGAAGCGATGATGACGTCCTGGGCCGCGCCCGCGGGGAAACTCTCGGGCGTCTTGTTGTGGCGCCAGACGATGGTGGCGTTGTCGTGGCCGATGAGCCCGGTTTCCATGACCGTCACCCGGGGGTCGGGCACGCCCTTCCACCGCACGTCACGGTAGCTCGGGGCGACGGTCGACTGCTGGTTGGTATCGAGCTCGTTCGTGTTCGCCATCGAGTTCTCGCGCCGATTTTCTCCATACTCCCGAGTTGCGTAGAAATCGAGGTCGGGATCGTTCACGATAGACTGCGCGTCGGCGATGGCGTTGGAATACTGATCCAGGTTGAGGTACGCCCGGGCGCGTCCAATCCGCGCCGCCTGCACAAGTTCCTGACCCCGCCTCGTCCCCAACTGCCCGGCGATGCTCAGGGCCTCCGTAAACTGATCCACGGCGATCTCTAGGAGCTGTTCCGGAGTCCGGACCACGCCGTCTCCGTTGAGCGGCGTTCCGCAGAAGCCCTCGCCGAAGACCACGTATATGAAGCCCCCGTACGTCCGCATCTCGGCCAGATATTGGGTCCGGTTCAGGACGTCAGCGTCGGCAAAGGTCTGAAGCCGGTCAAAATGGCTTTCGAGCATGACCCTCGCCCGATGGAGCCGGCCGAAGACGTTGACCTGATACCGTGGCTCATTAGCCGGGATATCCCGGATCTGCAGTCGTCGTCCGGTGAAGTTCCCGGAAGACTGGATGTACTCGTCCGAATGTTTGGCCGCGAAGTCTACGTACTCATCCCACGCCCACTCGAAGTCACCGATGGCGGATACCCGCATGGTACCGGCCAAACTGGGATCCTCGATGTCCTCGGCCGTGACGTTACCCGGAAGATCCACCTCGAGGAGCTCGGCGGTGTCGCACCCCGCCACCCCAAGGGCCACCGAAAGCGCCACAACGCCGGGCAGCCTCCGCCACCACGGCACCATCTCGATCACTCTATTCATGACAGGTCCCTCTGTGGTTTCGTCTGAAATCAACAATCCGTTTCTGGATCCCTCCGCCTGCGCGCGCATCACCAGGTCACCCGCACGGTCGCCAGGAAACGTTTGAACATCGGGAAACCGTCCTGCGTATAGGCTGAGATTCCTCCGGGGTCGGTATTCCTTGCGCCGGTGTCCCGAATCTCCGAATCGACGATGGAGTGCCCAAAGGCTTCGCTCTGCGCTCTCCATATCCTCCAGAGGTTCTGACCGGAGAGCGTCAGATTGAGCCGGGAGGCACCGAGTCTCGCGGCCATTTCACCTGAAAAACTGTGACTCAGCGACACGCTCCGCATGGTGAGCTGGGAGGCGTCGAAGATCCCCGACGGGTTGACTTCCCCGATCTCGTCGTAGCCGAGGAAGATCGGGTCGGTCTTCTCGTTGATCGCCCTTGTGTTCCGGAAGAAAAGGTGGGAGCCCGCCGTGATCCCGTCCACCATGGTGTGCCCGCCCACGTATTGCAGGTCGACGTAGAAGCGTGTGTTGTCCAGGAACGACACGGTCGCGTTGAAAGCCATTTCGCGTGTAGGAACAGTCGAGCCCCTGTAGACCTCGGGCGCGGTCTCTCCGCTGGTGCACGGCACAGGAGGACCCCCTCCCCGGGTGATTCGGGTGCCCGGCGCTGCGATCGGACCGCTTTCGCACATCACGTTCGTCGCGCGCGCCTGCAAGCCTGTGCCCACGATGTCGGACGACACCACCACAGGCAGGAAAATGGACCCAAGCGGGAAGCCCACTGCGTGGCGCTGGCCCGTCCACCCGGTTGTAAAGTTCCGCCCGAACACGGGAATCGGGTCCAATCCCCCCAGATCGAGCACCTCATTCCTGTTCGTGTGGAGCGCCAGGCCGAACTCGACCCCCACGGTCGAACCCTGGTATGCATCCACGTTGAGCCCGAGTTCGAATCCCGTGTTCTGAATCTCTCCGATATTCCTGAGCTGGGAGCCGGGAAAGCCCGTCGAGGGCTTAACCGGAACGCTGATCAGGGCATTCGTCCGCCTTTGGTCGTAGTAGGTAAACTCGAGACCGACTCGGTCGTTGAAGAGTCCGGCGTCGAAGCCGATCTCGGTCTCCACGCCAACCTCGGGTTGCACGTCGGAGTTTCCGATCGTCAAGGGAGTCACGCCGCCCGCGCCCTGGTATCCCGGCTCCGGATTGTAGAGCCTCACCGCTGCGAACTGATCGGGCTGCTGTCCGGCTTTCCCCCAGGCTGTCCGGAGCCGCAGCGAGTTGATCCAGTCCAAACCCTCCAGCGCGGACTCCTCCGAGACAACCCAACTCGCGCTCAGCTTCGGATAGACTACGAAGTCGTAGTCCGCCCCGAAGGCGGAGTTGTCGTCCCCTCGGAGAGCACCGGTCAGGAAGATCCGGTTCTGCCAGGACATCTGCTCCTGAACATACATCCCGATGGTCTTGTTGCTGGAAAAGCCATCGGACGTCTCTCGGGTTTCTCCCGCGGAGATCGTCTCGAGACTGGGCACCGCGAAGCGTGATCCACGCCCCGCGAGCCACTCCGAGGACCGCTCGTAGTACTGGGCACCGGACGATGTCGCCAGCGAGAACCCGGCTACAGGCTCGTAGGTCAGCGTACCGGAGTAGTCGAAGCTGAAATTGTCGGTGTTGCGAAATTCGAGCCTCTTGTCGCCCTGACGGCCGCTGATGCCAACCCGCCCCGACGAGTGGCGATTGAGCCGGAAACCGTTCGTCTCCGCCTGGTCCAGTCCCACGACCAACCGGTGGGTGAGCCAGTCGAATGGGCGATGCGTGGCCGTTAGCGTATAGATGCTGCGATAGACTTTCTGCCCGGAATCGAGCAACTCGTCGTACAGGTCCGGCAGATACGCGATATAGCCGCGGAAAGCACCATCCAGCGCGTTGGGCGTCCCTGTACCGATCTCGCATCCACCGCCAGGGCAGGACCAGTGGAACCCTGTAACACGCGCGGGCTGGCGCCCCGTCGTGGTGTGCAGTTCGGAGCGAATCCCCCCGAAGCCGAAGTCCACCGTCAGGTCCTCGCGGGGCAGCCAGTTGAGGTTCGCACGTGCGTCCAGCCTGTTGTTGGTATTGTTTGGGACGGGTCCTTCATCAAAGTCCCAGCCCAGCGTGAAGTGATACCGGACCGCGTCCGTGCCTCCCGAGACGGTACCGACGCTTCCAAGAGGCATTCCGACCTGGAAGTGCTCCATGCCGTGGACCTCGTAGTCGCGCTTAAAGACGTTCACTTCCACGATCTCACCGGGAGTGCACGGATCCGTACCGCGGCCGGTGCAGGTGTAGAAACTTCCCGGCCAGTGCTCCTTGGGATCCCGATACCAGTTCTGCCCGACCTTCGACGTCAGAGTGAAAACGGGAGCGCCCCGAGCGCCTCGCTTGGTGATGATGTTGATGACCCCGTTCGACGCCTCCGTCCCGTAGAGCGTAGCCGCCGCCGGACCCTTGATGATCTCGATGGACTCGATGAGTTCCGGGCTGATGTCGTTCAACCGCGTGGACGGACTCTGCGTGCCCACGCCAAGGGACCCTTCGGCCCCCGGACCGCCGCTGTTCACCCGGACACCGTCGATGTAGATGAGTGGCTGCCCTGAGAGGACCATGGATCCGGCTCCCCGGATGCGTATGTTGTTGCCGCCCCCGACGTGGCCGCCGCCGTAGGCCACGTTCACGCCCGGAACGGCGCCCCCCAGCATGGTCTCGAAGTTGTCCCGGGGAGCGATCACCTGCGTTTCGGCCACCGGGAGGGATCCGACCGTGGTCCCGAGGGAACGGGCCTGCTGCTCCCCTGCCGTCCCGGTAACCACGATCTCATCGAGGTTGATGGCCGTCTCGACCAGGAGGAAGTTCACCTCGGTCGGGGCATCGGCCGTGACCGTGACCGCCTGTTCCGCAGTGCGGCGTCCGATCAGCCCCGCCGTCAGGACGACGTCCCCAACCGGGACGTTCAGGAGAATGAACCTGCCGTCGTTGTTTGTGGCCCCATTGATGTCGGTGCCTTGTACCTGGATCTCGACGCCGCTCAGGGGGACCAGGGTGTTCGCGTCCGAGACCAGGCCGGTTACCGTTGCGGTGTTCTGCGCCGCCGCGATGCCGGGCACCAGCAGGGGCAGACACGCCACCAGCGTCGACATACATCGCGCGGATCTCCGCAGAGACGTCCAGTTGGCGCCTACGCTTTGCAGACAGAATTCGAGCATCATGACCTCCTCGCACATGGCGATTCCGGGGAGACTTGACTTGAGGGAGGCCCCCTCAGAGACGTTGCACTACGCTATCCATCAACGAGCACTCGCACCGGGATCATCGGCCCCGACCAGCTGCCGGAAGTCCGGGTGCTCGTGGAGAGTCTCGAAGTTTCGGTCGCGGGGCAGGGTGCGCATGCGACCGGGGTTCAACTCGACTGCCCTGCGGAGCGACTCCAGCGCATCCGCGTCGCGTCCCATACGGGCCTGCACAGTCGCCAGTGCCACCCACGCGTTGTCGTTCTCCGGCGACTTGTCGCGCGCGGCGGTGGCAGTGGCCAGGGCCTCTTCCAGGTTCCCTTGCGCCATGCTTGCGTTGGCGTTGCGCACCATCTGGCCGGACCGGAAGAGGTTGAGCACGCGCCGGAGCTCGTCCAGCGGCCTGGCATGGTCGTCCACCCGGATATCCACGACCCGGTCGCTGAACCCGCCGCTGCCGGCACGCGGAGCCACCACCAGGATGGCGCCCGACTGCTTGCCGCGTGCGTCCCCGCCCGCAGCTTCAGCGGCGTCGAGCGCGTCCATCAGCCGCTCGGCCAGCGGACCGCTGGACGCTTCGAAGGAAGCCGCCATGGCGTCGACCACTTCGGGACCGGCCAGGATGTTGCCCTGGGCGCAATAGTCCCGGCCGCACCGGTGACCCTTCCAGTCGCTGGCGCCGGCTCCGGTCCAGGCCGCCGTGCGGCCCTCCATGTCCAGAATCGCCACCTGGCGACGGTCACGCCCCTCGTCGCTCGCCACCATCATGTCGAGCGCCTCCTGCGGGCTGTAGCCGCGCTCGATCAGGTCGACGCCGATCGCGCCATACATGGGGTTGGCCGACGCCTGGTGCGCGATGACCGCAACGCCGCCCTTTGCGTGCATGGCCCGGTTTCCGGCCGCGAAGGCCTTGGACTGGACGCCCATGCCGAGTTCACCGGTGCCCCGGTCGCGAGCGATGATGGAGTAGGTTGCCAGATAGTTGGGATCTTCTTCCTGCGCGGCCGCGGCCTCCGACGTCGAGGGCGGCAGCAGGGTCACCACCACGAGGGCCGTGGGGAAGAGAAGGGTGCCGGCCTTCATGGCGGACCTCCAAGGTCGAGAGTGGCTCGGGTACCGCGATTCACGCCCTGCGCGAACGGTCAGGTGCATCCCGAGAACGATCGGGAGTCCCTTGAGGACGAGCCGGTACCAGGAGCGCACCGGTAGACGCCCATGAGGGACGCCGACTCCGGCTTGCCGGCCGAGGACGGGTGGCTGGTGCCCGCTGTCAGGGTGAAGGGGAAGGCGACTGCAGCGTTGATGTTGACGAACGACCTGCAGCCGGGCACCGGGAGGGCCACCATCGTCACCGGGTGGCATAGCTCAGATTAGCGCTGCTGGCCACCAACGGAAAGGGGAGATCAGGCTCGACGCCGCGAGTTGCGGGGCCGAATGGCCCTCAGGCTCTGCGCAGGCGCGCGAAGGGCAGGTACATCCCGACGACGATGACCAGCAGGAGCCCCTCGAGTACCAGCAGGTACCACGGCCATTCCGGGAAGATGTCCATGAGCGACGCGGACTCCGGTTTCTCCACGATGTACAGGTAGTTCGTGCCCACCAACAGGTTGAAGACGAAGATGACCGCCGCGTAGATATGGACGAGCGCGAGGGTCCACAGAGTCGAGCGAAGGCTCGGTGCGTACTCCTCCACGAGGATCACCCACAATCCGGCGACCACTATCGTGGTGTGCGAAATCATCGTTGCCACGAAACGTACGTGGGGGAATCCATACGGGCTGTCGGGTTGGAGGACCCCCTGGATCGCCCCGGCGATCCCCAGATAGTACATCAGCGGGCGGGTCCAGGGCCGGTCCGTCCAGAGCCCGTAGATGCTCACCCACACCATCGCGCCGGACATGTGCAGGGGGAGGCGCTCCGCCACTGCCCACTCCCCGTGGAATACGTGCCAGAAGTGTCCTTCCACGAAGGTGATGAGGAGCAGCGCGATCATGCCCCGCTTGATCCGTAGCCGGGTCTCTTCGCTCCCCGACTGCCCGAGGCGGAGCGTCACATATCCGAGGGCGGCCAGCACGGCCAGGGAGAGCAAGTGTGCACCCCCGAAGATCACGAAAGGGTTCGCGGGATCGCCTGCGGCAAAGAAGGAATCCAGGACGCCTGCCTCCCCACAGTTCGTGCTTCCAGGAGACCGGGAGAAGCCCGGAGCGAAGGCTCAGACTAGCCTTCGGCGCCGGGCCGGGAAAGGGAGTTGAGGCTCGCCCCTTCCTCTATTGGCCCGCCCCGGCGCGGTGGTCGCCTATCCACTCTTCTTGTTGCCTCTGCGGCCGGTTCGTATCGTGAATCTCTAGATGATGGGGCCGATGGTCGGTCTCCAGATCCTTCCAGCGGAGTCATGAAGATGCTGCACCGCCTGATCCCGTCTTTCGCCGTCCTCACGATCATCGCCGCCGGCTGTGCCCCGGCCGGCGACGCGCCCGAACCGGCCGCCGAGAATCCGCAGGCGCAGCTCCTCGCCCGCGCTGCCGAGCTCGAACTTCCGGGCGAGTACGCGCTGCCGCCCGGAGACCCGGTGGTGCATTCGACGGCGGGCTTCGCGAAGATCCTGTGCTCCAACGTCTTTCTGTCGGGGCTGGATCCGGACTTCGCCGCCGAGCACACCGGCTTCTTCACCGCGCTGCGCCAACACCGCGGCGCTGTGACCGATCGGGTGGTGGACTACGAGAACCAGCGGGTGCACCTCACCCTGCCGGACGGCACGGTGCGCTCGGCCAAGCTGCACGGCGACCAGGGGTGCCTCGCTCTCCCCATCGGCGAGGAGGAGCCGTACTACGAGTCGGTCGAGGTGGTCTCGACCCTCCCGGATGCCGAGGCCACGCCCTGGCCGCTGGGCGACCTCCTTCCGGACGAGCCCTTCCCGGCCGATGTGGACATGGACAAGGTCGCACAGGCGGTGGATGCGGCCTTCGCTCCCCCGGAGGCGCTGACCGCGGCCTTCGTCGTGACCCACCGGGGCCGCCTGCTGGCCGAGCGCTACCGCGAGGGCATTGACCACACTACTCCGCTGGAGAGCTGGTCCATGAACAAGAGCCTCACCGGCACGCTCATGGGCATCCTGATCCAGAAGGGCGTCTACGACCTCTGGCAGTCCGCGCCGGTACCCGAGTGGCAGGGCGAAGGCGACCCGCGCCAGGCCATCCGCATCGGCGACATCATGCGGATGTCATCCGGGCTGCGCTGCCGCAACCTGGGCGATCCCGGCGACGACCCGGACATCGGGTACCCCGACCACCTGTACCTCTATACGGGCACCGTCAACTCGTTCGAGTGGGCGGCCGGCAAAGATCAGCAGTGGGAGCCCAACACGGTGGGACGGTACCGGAACTGTGACCCCGTGCTCACCAATTACCTGGTCCGCCTGGGCGTCGAAGGGGAGCTGGGCGAGAACTACCACCAGTTCCCGCAACGGCATCTCTTCGACAAGCTGGGGATGCGCAACTTCATCGCCATGACCGATCCCTACGGCAACTTCCTGCTCCAGGGGTACGGCTTCGGCAGCGGGCGCGACTGGGCCCGGCTCGGCAACCTGTATCTGCAGGACGGCGTGGTGAACGGCGAACGCATTCTCCCGGAAGGATACGTGGAGTACGCGTCCACGCTCGCCCCCGCCTGGGTAGCGGACGGGCGTCCGGTGTACGGAGGTGCCTTCTTCTGGGTGAACGGCGATGGCGGCCGCCCCATCCCGACGAGCGCCTTCCGCATGGCGGGCGCCGGAGGCCAGAGCACGATCATCATCCCGACACACGACATGGTGGTGGTGCGCATCGGGCACTACAGCGGCGGCGGACCGGGGGGCCGGGCGCTCAACGAGGCGCTGAGCCTGCTGATGGAGGCGGTGCCGACGAACTGAGGAGGCCGCCCACGAGCGAGTCGGCCGGTACCGGTTAGCCAACCGGGCGAGTCACGCATGGCTTCGCGCCCAAGCCCGGATGTCCTTCCGCGCGCGCGCCACCCCTACGTGGTGCCACTTCCGTCTGCGGGAGCGCCGCGCTCGCCGGTGGCAACGGCCAGCACGGCCGTTGCCACCGGTTTGGTGAACGCGCCGCAATCACGGGCCGACCTATCTGGTCCCGCAGAAAATGAACCAGTACAGCGGCCAGCACCAAATCCAGTTGCCGTTGAGATCGAGGTCCGGACGCCCATCGACGATCTCCTCGTCGGCAGGTGGCTCGTGATAGAAGTGCTGCGCCGATGCGGGTCCGGTTGGCAGGGCGAGGGCGGCCGCGAGGGCCAGCACGGGCATTGTGAGGCGGGTCGAGGTCTTGCGTCGAGTGATCATGTCCAGTCTCCGGGTTGGGGGGCAGGCTCTCGGGGGACGCTTGAGTTCCCCTCATGAACCATTCCGAACCGGGACTCCCGGGCGAGTCCATGGCTGACCGGGACGTCTTTACCGCGGGCTCGACCCCGGGGATCGGGACGGGCCCGGACGGCGCCCGGCGCCCATCACCCGACCAGCGCGCACCGTCTCTCGCCTTCAGCGACCCGATGGGGTATTCTGGAGCGGTCCGAGCCGAGGAAGGGACGATGGTTCATCCGGAGCCCACGACGACGATAAGCCCTTGAAACCAAGACATATCCGGTAACCGGACCGGAACCGACAGGAGCGATACGGATGAGCGGAAGACTCGAGGCGATCTGGCTGAAGCGGCAGCGCGGGGGCGAGATGAGCGCCGTCTCGGAGGCCACCGCGGAGGCGGGAGGCGGACTTGCCGGCGACGCGAACTACGGCCGCACCCGGCGCCAGGTCACGTTGATCGAGAAGGAAGTCTTCGACACGCTCAACGACGAACTCGGCACCCCTGTCGATCCAGCTCTCAGGCGCGCAAACCTGATGGTGAGCGGGGTGAGCCTGGCGAACACCCGCGACCGCAGGATCCGCATCGGCGGCTGCATGCTTCAGGTGCGCGGCGAAACCCGGCCCTGCACGATCATGGAGGAACAGCTCACCGGTTTGCGGGACGCCCTCGATCCCAACTGGCGAGGCGGAGTCTTCTGCACGGTGCTGAGCGACGCCCGCATCCAGGTAGGTGACGCGGTGAGCTGGGAGGATTAGCTGTGGGGCCTACCGCCGATTTCCTCCCGGAGGAGGCGGTGGCGGCACCACCGTCTCGGTCGTCTGCGGAATCCCCTTCTCCTTCCAGGGGTCGTGGACCCCGAGTCCCTCGCAGAAGTCGCCCGTGTCGAGGAAGTGGGTATGCTCGCACTCGCGGCTGGAGCCGAGGCTGACCAGCAGTTCCTCCGTTTCGGGGTAGGCCACGCGCACGAAGAAGCCCGAACGGCCCCCACGGGCCATGTCGGCCGCGGATTGACCCAGCCGGGTGATGGCGGTCACGTCCGCTCCCTGCTCGACCAGGTACATGATGAGCTCGTTGTCGCCACGGGCCGCGGCGTAGTGGATGGGCCGGTACAGCCACGAGTCCGCCAGGTTCACGTCCGCCCCGTGCTCGTCGACCAGGTACTTGACGGCATTGAGGAAGTTGTCGGGGACGCTGCGCACGCTGAACGCACCGAGCCCCTGCCAGCCGCCACCGGCGGCCGCGTGAATGGCATAGGCGTTGAACTCACCTTCGGGGATCCAGGGCAGACCTGAGTCCTCCTGCTGGCGCCCGTCCTGCTGGCGGCGTTCCCGCATGCCGACCGCTGGCCAACGGGTTGGGATGTCGGGATCGGCGCCGTGGGCGGCCAGCATCTTCATCGCCTCGATGTCCTGCGCGAAGGCGGCCCGGTAGAACGGCGTGGCGCCCTCCAGGTTGATGCCCATCTTGGTGAGGCCGAACTCCCAGTACCACAAGTGCGTGTTGAGCTGGACGTTCGGGTCCGCGCCGGCGTCCAGAAGCGCCTGCAGCAGCTCGAGGTACTCGGTCTGCTCGTTGTCGTGTGCGCGGGGCTGCGGATAGTTGGACTTGGGCGCCCAGTGGGTCTGCAGAACCGCGAACAGCGGGGAGATGCCGTCGGTGTCGGCGGCGCGGTCAGGGTCGGCGCCGCGCTCGACCAGCTCCATGGCCAGATCGAACTGGCCGTTGAGGATGGTCATCAGAAGCGGGCTGGTGCCGTCGGCGCTGACCTGGTCGATGTCGGCCCCGCCGTCCAGCAGGGCGAGCCCTGCTTCGACGTGCCCCTCGCGCGCGGCGTGCAGCAGCGCGGTCATGCCGCCGGTCATGCCGACCAGCGTCTCCCGGTAGGGTGGGCGCGCGAGCGGTGGGCCGCCCGGGTAGTCCGCCCGGTACTGGGTGAGATCGTCGGAGTCGAAGTCCCGCTGCGAGTGGTCGGCGCGCAGGAACTCCCGCTGGGCCGCGATCGCCTCCTGCACCTGCGCGGGGGTCAATTCGGGTTCCGTGCCGGGTTCGGCTGCGAAGCGGAGCCCCTCGATGCGGTCGCGCAGGAGCCGGCTGGCCTCGCGGTCGATGGCCACGTTGCGCAGCACGTCCACGACCCGGGTGGCCAGGTTCGGGTCCGCCCCGTGCTTGAGGAGCACCTGAATGGTCGGCGTCCGGTTGTAGGCGGCCGCGAACATCAGCGGGGTCTGGCCGACGGAGCCCTCGCGCGCGTTCACGTCGGCCCCGTGCTCCAGGAGCGCGGCGGCGGCTTCCTCCCCGTCCATCACCCGCGCGGCCAGGTGAAGCGGGGTGGTTCCGCTGTTGGTGGTCGCCAGTGTCGCATCCGCGCCCTGCTCGAGCAGCGCGCGCACCACCGCGCCGTGCCCGGCCTGACTGGCCAGGTGGAGCGGTGTGTACGCCCCGATGCGGGTGGTCGCGCCTACTTCGGCGCCCGCTCCCAGCAGCACGGCCACCACATCGGCGTGCCCCTCGAGCGCCGCCATGTGCAGCGGCGTCATGCCGTCGCCCCGCGCCAGGTTCGGGTCCGCGCCTCCGGCGAGCAGCGCCTGCACCGCATCCGCGTCACCGTGCTTCGCGGCCCCGATCAGTCCGGCATCCTGGGCCTCAACGGAGCCGGCGAGCGAAACCAGCAGCAGGGTCGCGCCCAACAGGCCCATGCGGCGTCGCACCGCCTTGTCCCGGGCCCTCACGAACCCGCCTCCCGCAGCGCGTCGGCAATGCCGCCTCTCGGGAACGTCAGCGGGAACGCGCTCACGCTGTCGCCGAACGCCCGCATGTCGTCGTGTCCGATGCCCTGCATCAGGCTCACGAACGCGTCGGCCATCGGGGTCCCCTTGGGCGCGCGCAGATGCAGGTTGCCTTCCAGGGCGCCGTTGGCGTGCCCCATAAGGATGAGCGGGCACCGGCGGTGGTTGTGCAGGTTCGGATCGCCCATGGACGAACCCCAGACGATCGCGGTCTTGTCCAGCAGCGAAGCGTCGCCCTCCATCGTGTTCTTCATCTTCTCCAGGAAGTACCCCATCAGGCTCAGCCTGTGTGTGTTGATGAGGTTGAAGTCCATGATGTCGGCGGGGACGTTGCCGTGGTGCGAAGCCCCGTGGAAGGACTTGTTGGTGCCGCTGACCGGGAAGGTCCGGTTGGACTGGTCGAAGCCGATCTTGAAGGTGATGACCCGGGTCATGTCCGTCTGCAGCGCGAGCAGCTGGAGGTCGAACATGATCTCCATGTGCTCTTCCCAGGAATCCGGGACGCCGGACGGAGCCTCGGGCATGGCCCGCTCCTCGCCGCTGCTGTTGCGCTCCTCGACCAGTTCGATGCGGCGCTCCAGCTCGCGGATGTGGGTCAGGTACTCGTCCATCGCCCGTCGGTCGACCGCCCCCAGGTCTCTCTTCAGGCGTGCCACCTCGGCGGCGATCCAGTCGATGACGCTGCGGTCGGTGCGGCGGCGGGCGGCGCGGTCGGCGGCGGAGTCACCCGCGCCGAAGAGCTGCTCGAAGACCGCGCGCGGCTCGCGAATGGCCGGAAGCGGCTGGGTCGGAGAGGCCCACGCCACGGAGGTCGTATAGGCGCAGTGGTAGTTGTAGGCGCAGCCGCCCCCGCGGTCGATCGACTCGGTGGTGAGTTCGAGCGAGGGCAGGGCGGTATCCTGACCGAAGCGGCGCGCGTGCAACTGGTCCAGCGAGGTGCCGAGATAGACGTCCGATCCCTGGGTCTGCTTGGGATGGGCCTGGGTCAGGAAGACGGCGGTCGTGCGGTCGTGGTCGCCGCCGATCTCCTCGGCGCGGTACGCCTCCGCCATGCGCGAGTCGGTGTTGCTGATCACCGTCAGGAACTCGCGGTAGGGCTCGAGCGGCTTGAGCTGGCTGGTCGCCACGAACTCGAAGTCGCGGCCGACCTTCTCGGGGGCGAACAGGAACTGCTGGTCGCCCCAGTCGCTCCCGCCCGCGCACCCCATCGACTCCTCGATGCCCACGAAGCGCGTGAACTCCGTGGCGGCGCGGTCGCGCCACAACCTGCCCGCTGGGACCATCGCGTCCAGCAGGGGGAGGGCAACCGTCGTGCCCATCCCGCGAAGGAAGGTACGGCGAGAAAGGTGCTTTCCCGTGATGAAGTTCATGGTCGCTTACACTCCCTGGTTGGCTTCGGTGTCTGCGGTCGCCTCGGTTCGTCTCATCCGGAACGGATCGCTCTTCACGACCCCCAGAACGAAGGCGGACATTCTGTATCCCTCGGCCTCCGCGTGGTTCGCGATGGCTCGAATGGTCGGCTGATCGAAGTACTCCACGGGGCGGCCGATCGCGTACGCCATCAGATGCGCCGTGAAGTTGCGCACGAGCGGGACCGGACGCTTGAGGATGACCTCGGTCAGTTCCACCGGCGTGGTGATGGGGGTTCCGTCGTAGAAGTCGCCGCGCGTGTCCAGCGCCACCATGTTCTCGCGGATGCGCCAGCGGCCGGTCACGTCGTAGTTGTCGAGCGCGAGACCAATGGGATCCATGAAGCGGTGGCAGGCGTTGCAGGTCGGGTTGGCGCGATGCCGCTCCATCCGCTCGCGGGTGGTGAGGCGGCGGCCGTCCGCCGTTCCCTCGGTCTGGTCGAAGGCGGGAACGTTGGGCGGAGGATGCGGCGGAGGCGTGCCCATCAGGACCTCCATGACCCACTTCCCGCGCAGAACCGGAGAGGTGCGGGCCGACATCGAGGTCAGCAGAAGCACGCTTCCGTGGCCGAGGATGCCGCGGCGCTTGTCGTCGGGATAGGTGACCAGGCGGAAGTCGCTTCCGGTGACGCCTTCGATCCCGTAGTGCCGGGCCACGCGTTCGTTGAGAAACGTGTAGTCGGCGCTGAAGAACTCCAGGAAGTTGCGGTCTTCCTGCACGAGATGGTTGAAGAAGAGTTCGGTCTCCCGCACCAGATCGTCGCTCAGCTGACCCGTGAAATCCGGGTACAGGTAGGGCTCCGGGTTGTTCTTGGCGGCGTCCTGCAGGCGCAGCCACTGATGCGCGAAGCGCGTTCCCAGCGCCTCGGAGCGGGGATCGGCGAGCATGCGCCGCACCTGCGCTTCGAGCACGGCGTCGTCGGAGAGCCGTCCGCCCGCCGCGACATCAAGCAGCTCCTGGTCCGGTGCCGAAGCCCAGATCAGGAAGGAGAGCCGGGAGGCCAGGTCCAGGTCGCTCAGGTAGTAGTTCTCGCCCTCGCCGGCGCCGGATGGCTCGCGTTCCAGTCGGAACACGAACGAGGGGCTCGCGAGCAGTGCCTGAAGCGCGGTGCGCACGCCGATCTCGAACCCGCCGTCGTCGGATCCCTGGTCGTAGAACGCCATCAGCCCCACCATGTCCTCGTTGGTGACGGGGCGGCGATAGGCCTGTTCCGCGAGTCTCGCGACGATGGACTCCGCGCACGGACGCTCATCCGCCGCGGACGACGGACGGCACGAAAAGACCCTGTCCCGGGTCGGCGTGTCGGACACCCCGGTCACGGTGGTGGGCCCGGTGATCATCAGGTTGGAGAGGTGCGGGAGCGCCGTGATGCCGTAGTTGGCCCACTGCTGGGCGTCCTCACCGCCCACGAACGACCAGTCGAAGGGGCTGAAGCGGTCGTCGTAGGGACCGTCCATGCGCCGCACGAAGGCTGCCGCCACCTGGCGCTGGCCCGCGCGCACGAAGATGGGATCGGTGCCGAGCGGCACGCCGCGCTCGCCGTTGTGCGGGATCGGTATGACCGCCACGCCCTCGCCGTCGATCGAGATGTCGAGGTCCTCGAAGCCGGTGCCCTGTCCGAACAGCGTCTCCACCGTCAGGACGTATTCGCCGTCGGCGGGGAAGTCGTGGGTGACCACCATCCCGCCGCGGGTGCCGAACGGGGTTCCCTCGATGTGATCCCACGCGTGCTGCGAGACCTCGATGGGGTTGGTGTACTTCGACGAGGACGAAACCGCATCGGGGTTGCCCACGGCGAGGCGGCTTACCTCGGTCGCGGCGCGCATGTACGAGGCCAGCAGGGTCGTCGACAGGCCCTGGGCCGCGGACAGGTTGTCGAAGCTGCCGAGCAGCACGTCGGCGGGGAGCCAGCGGCCGGCGTCGATCTCGAGGTCCAGCATGTCGTGGATGACACGCTCGTACTCCGCGCGGCTCAGCCGCTGGAAGCGGCGGGATCCGGGATTGGGGCGGAAGGCCGCGGCCTCGTCGACCAGTTCCTCCAGGGTTTCGACCAGCACCTGGAGGGTGTCGCCCGACGGACGCGGCATCCCGGGCGGGGGCATCATGCCCGCGCGCAGCTTGCGGATCATGCGTTCCGCAGTCTCTGCCTCCTCCGGAGCACGTTCCACCTCGAACCCCTGAAACGAGACGTTGCCTGTGAGCAGCGCGTCGTTGTGGCAGACCTGGCAATACTGCGTCACCACGCGCGTGAGCACAGGAGACTCGATCGATGGCGCGTGCGTTGCAGACGGGGCCCGCGCCGGATCGGGTGGGGATTCCGCGCGGGGAAGGGGGTGGGGATCGCCGAGCAGCGCCAGCGCCACACCCAGAGACGTTCCGATGACGAGTGTCCTCATTGCCTCCGCCTGAATCGTAGGGGACCCGCCTCGTCGCGACGAGACACTCCGCACCAGCCTTCAGTATAGGATGGACAAGCGGTAGTCGCAAAGAGTTGTGGATCAGTTTGTTGGATCAGCTTGTGCCGTCGGGCTCGCCCGACAATCCGGGGCACAGCGCGCGCAGCCCATCGAGGTCGGCGGGGCTCACGTCCGGGCCCGTGTGGCCGTCGCCCTCGGGTGCGGGTCCGCCCCACATCAGCGACCCCGCGTCCGGCACGTGTCCAAGGCCCAGGGCGTGACCCAGTTCGTGTGCCGTGACCCGTCGAAGATCGTCCAGATCGGCGAAGCGGTAGATGCGGATCTCGCGGCTCACGGCGGCCTCGCCCGGACCGTCGCGGACAACCGCCTCGCGGTAGACCGCCGCCTCCGCGGTATCGGGAGGCAGGAGTTCCGCGAGTTCACGGGCACGAACCTCGAAGTCGGCGGGCTCCAGGGACTCGCGCGAGCGCTCCAGCTCCGCCTCCAGCCGCCTGCGGTCGTCGGTGCGCGCCTGGCGCTGGTCATAAACCAGGCGGACGGGCATCCCGGTCTCCGGATCGTGCACGAAGAGCGACCGGCCGACCGCCGTTTCCCAGAGTGCGGCAGCCTCGCTCACCACGGTTGCTACGGTCAGGGCGTCCAGCCCGAACTCCTCGTCCAGCCGCGCGATTCGCCATCGGAGGGGGACCTGGCACGGCATCGACGACCCCTCGGTCGGGAGTTCGACCTGGTCCGGTTGGACCTGGTCCGGTTCGGCCGGAAGCGGAGCCGGGAGGGTGTCCCCCACGGGCTCCGGCCGAGTCGCAGACAACCAGAACATGAAGGCGCACACGGTCAGGATCGCCGCCAGCCAGGGCAGGGGAATCTTCATGCGGTTCCGTTCCGGCGCGGTCTCCGGATGACGCGGATCGGGCTTGTCCGTTCCGCACTTCCCTCCCTAGTGTGACCCATGTTCGCTCCCACCGCCAACGACCGCTTCAAGGCAAAGTGGGGCGATCGGCTGGCCTGGTCGATCGTGGTGGCCGTGTTCGTCCATATGGCGGGCTTCGCGTTCTTCCCGGGATGGAGGCTCAGGGATCTGTCGCCGGAGCCCCTCTTCGGCGCCCGGGGCACGGAGTGGATCCTCCTCCAGCCTCCCGGACCCATGCCCGGCCTTGAGGCCATCGCCTTCGCGGCCGTTGCGGGCGCGGGTGAGGATTCCGCTTCCGCCGGAGAAGTCGAAGCGGAGGCAGGGCAGGAGGATTCCGACCCCGCCGAGTTCGCGAATGGTGGCGGCGAGGGTCGCGGTGGCAGTTTCCTCGACCGCCTGCGTGGGCGTGCGGCGCCCCGGCCGGTTGTCGTCGAACCGGAGCTGGACGCCTCGGAGCCGGAGGCCCCCGCGGCTTCCGGGGGCGAGGAGGCTCCCGCCGAAGACGCGCTTTCGATTGGAGGCAACGCCTCCACGGCATCGCTGGAATCGCTGCCGGATCCCGATGAGCTCGATCTCGACCGGCTCTCCGTGCTCGAGCCCGAACTCTCGCTGACCTCGCTGTCGGCCTGGGTGCTGGTGCGCAATCCGGACGAGGTCATGGAGTTCATGCGCCGTTCCGCGGCGCAGGAAGGCCTGGCCGAGGAGGACTTCATGACCGTGCGCGTCACCCTCTGGATCGACCGCACCGGGTCGGTCGAGTGGTCCGAGATCATGGAGTCAAGCGGCGACCTGCGCGTTGACGAAATCGCGCTGGAACTCGTCAACGAAGTGATCTCGTTCCGGCCCGCGCGCGAGCAGGGCGTCTCGGTGGCGCGCTCCGCCGTCTTCAGCATCCCCTTCCCTTGGACCTGATGCGACCGAGCCCCGCGGCTGGTGCCCTGCTGGCGGGGATGCTGTTCCTGGGGTGCGCCGTCGGCCGGGGGCCCTCGGGTCCGTTACGGTCGGCCACCGGGATCGTCTACCCTCCGGGAGTACCGCCCGCCGAGACCCGGTTTTCCCAGACCGCGACCCTCTACCTCAACATCAACGGGGAGGAGGAGGCCGCGCTCGCGCAGGCACTGGAGGGCATCGAAGCCGATCCGGGCAACTCCATCCACTACTTCCTCGCCGGCGTAGCGGGGACCAGGCTCGGGGAATACCGCGACGCCGACCGCTGGTTCGTGGAGGCCGAACGCATCTATCCCGCGTACGAACTGGAAATCGAGCCGGAGCGCGAGGCCGCCTGGGCCAGGGCCTTCAACGCGGGCCTGGAGGCCTACGCGAGGGGCGAGACGGATGCGGCTGCCCAGCACTGGCTCCGGGCCACGGAGATCTACGACCTGCAGCCCGCGGCGCATCGAAACCTGGCCAGCCTGCTGGTGGAGCTGGAGCGCGGGGACGAAGCCATCCGCGTGTATCAGGATGCGCTGCGCGGCCTGGAGAGACGTCCTGCGACCCGCGTGCTCGAGGAGGACGAGTTGCGCTTGCGCGCCGAACTCCGCGCCGACACCGAGAGTCGGCTGGTGCAGCTCCTCCTCGCCACCGGCCGCTTCGCCGACGTCGAACCGCTGCTCCGGGAGCAGCTTGCCCGGGATCCCGGGAGCATCCGGGTGCGCAGCGATCTCGCGAGGACGCTGGTGGAACTCGGGCGCGTGGACGAAGCCGCCGAACTCTACGCTTCGCTCCTCACCGACGAGTCGCTGGCCGCGGCCGACCTGTTCAACCTGGGGATCACGCTCTTTCGCTCATCGCGCTACGAGCAGGCCGCCCGCGCGTTCGAGCTCCTCACGGAAAGGCAGCCCGACTCGCGGGACGCGTGGTTCAATTACGCCAACGCGCTGTTCGCGGACGAGGCGTGGGCGGCGCTCGCCGACGCCGGCGACCGGCTGCTGGCGGTCGATCCGCTGAGCGAGGCGGCGCATCTCATCACGGCGCGGGCCCGGCTGGAGACCGGAGACGAAGCCGGCGCGCGCGCCGGGGTGGCGCGTTCCGACGGCCTGCCCGTCCACCTCGACGGCCTGAGGCTGCGCGTGACCGACGAGGGGACGCTGGTTCAGGGACGCATCGTGGGGAACGGGCTGCCGGAAGGCGCGCCGCTAAGGCTGCGTTTCATCTTCTACGACAACGCCGGAGTGCTGGGAGAGAGGTTCCTGGAGGCCGCCGCTCCGGCGCCGGGCGCCAGCGCGGACTTCCGGGTCTCCATCGAGGGTCGCGCGCTAGGCTATCGGTACGAGCTCGTAGGGGCGGGTACGCCGTAGAGACGCATCGCGCGGCGGCGGCTCACGCCGTCCGGACCGGCGATCTACGGCCTGCTGCAGGCCGCGCGGGAGGCGCGCCGGTGGTCGATGGGCTGGACGGTGAGAATGAGCTCGTCTCCGTCGATGACGTCGATGGGCTCCGAGAGCACGCATCCCTGGGCGAGAAAGTCCATGAGGAAGTACACGCGCCCTGCCAGGTTCCATCGGAAGTTGAAGGTGTCGCGGTTGAGCGCCTCGACCATCCCCAGGCGGTTCTGGTAGGTGTCGCTCCACACGTAGATGGTCACGGCGTTGCGGCTCTGGTTGTTGACCTCCAGGGAGATTCCCTCGACACGGCCGGGAGGCCGCGGCTCACCCCGCGTCGAAGTGCAGGCGGCCAGCGCGGCCACCAGCAACGTCACCGGTAGCAAGCTCAGCCGGTTTGCCGGCGGAGACCACATGTTGCGGGCGCCTCGCGGCATCGGCGTACCCAACTCCTTTCGTTCCCTGCGGCCGCGGGGTCACCAGCCCACGGCCCGTCTCACCTCGGGGCCCGGCACCGGGCGTGAACCTCCCGATGCGCGTATACTCACCTGTAGTGATAGGCCACCTGGACCGATGGAGGTCCGATGAATCTGCTTTCCGGCCTGCCAAGCGAGTTCCTGTCCGCCGTGCGCGCGAGGGTCGGCCTTCTGGCCCTCATCCCCGCCGTCGTCCTCGGGCCGGCGTCGGTCCTGGCCCAGAGACCGCTCCACGGCGTTGTCGCAGATCAGGCCACGCTGTCTCTCATCGACTCGGCCAGGGTGACGGTGGTCGGCACCGGGCTTGAGGCGGTTACCGGCGGGGACGGCACCTTCTCGTTCGAGGGCGTGCCGCTCGGCGCCCTGGCCGTGCGCATCGAGGCGCCGGGATACCCGGTGGTGGTGGAGCAGGTGGAGGTGGCGCGCGACGTCGTGCTCTACATGCAGGTCATGATGCCCAGGGCCGATGTCATCCTGGGAGAGCTCGCGACCCCGCCGGCGGGCACGGGCGAAGCCAGGACCGCCGCCGAACTCGTGGCCCGCAAGGTCCTGGACATGAACCCGAACTCCGGGAATCTGGGCCTGAACACGAACCCGGTGCGCCTGCGCGGGACCGGGACCTTCGGGCTCGGCGGCGAACCGGCGGTGTTCCTCGACGGGGTCCGGATCGGAACCTTCGGCCCCGCCATGGAGGTGCTGAGCCAGATTCCGGCGCGCGATGTACGCAACATCCGGGTGCTGCGCGGGGCGGCCTCGGCATTCCTTCAGGGATCCGCGGACGGCTCCATCCATATCGAGACTCGATCGGGTCCGGGCTGAGTTCGCGCGCGGGATTGGCCGGACCGCCGAGCGTAACCCCGTACTACCGCGCCGTTTGACACGCGGAACCCCGCCCCGTATCAGTCAAGCGGGCGATCAGCTTTCCCGATCGAGATTCGCGGACTGCCGGAGGAATTCCGCTGCCGGCGTCGCCGGGGCTGGTAAGCGCTGCCTTCCGTTCGCCCGCAGCGTGTCCCGTGTGACCCACCTCCCGGAGTGCTCTCCTTTTGCTCCGTCCCCGCCTGGCGCCGCCCCGGGTCCCATCTCGCCGTGGCGCCCCAACCATCCCTCACCCTGGAGGAGCCATGCTTCGACGACTTTGTCTTCTTTCCCTGCCCGCGGCGGCCTTCCTCGTGCTTGTGCCGGGCGTGCAGGCGCAGCAGGCGACCCTGACGGGAACGGTAACCGACCGGCAGACCGGCGAGCCCCTGGCCGCGGTCCAGGTCTTCATCGCCGAACCCAGCATCGGCGCCCTCACGCAGCAGAACGGGCGCTATCTCCTGGCGGGCGTGCCCGCCGGCACCCACTCGGTCACAGCCCAGCGCATCGGCTATACGTCCTCGACCATCGAGGTGACAGTCACGGCCGACGAGACCACGCTGCTGGACTTCCAGCTCACCGAGGAGGCGCTCGGGCTCGACGAGATCATCGTGACGGGGACGCCCGGCGGTACCCAGCGGCGCGCGATCGGCAACGCGGTGGCCACGCTGGAGGCTGCGCAGGTCACCCAGGAGGTGGCGGTGCTCAACATGCAGGACCTGCTGACCGCCCGGACCCCCGGAGTGCAGTTCGCCAGGGCCGGCGGGAACGTCGGGACCGGGTCGGCGATCGAGGTCCGGGGCACCGGGAGCTTCAATCTGGGCTCCAATCCCCTCATCTACGTCGACGGCGTGCGCGTGAACAACAACTCGCAGGCCGGACCCGATCTGGGCAACGAGCGGGAGGTCAACGTTCTCAACGACTTCAATCCCCAGGACATCGAGAGCATCGAGATCATCAAGGGACCCGCGGCCGCCACGCTGTACGGCACCGAAGCGTCCGCCGGGGTGATTCAGATCATCACCAAGCGCGGCGCCGAGGGCGAGGCGCAGTTCGACGCCTCGGTGCGCATGGGCACCAACTACCTGCGCAATCCGGCGGCGCGCATCGGCACCAAGTGGACGTGCCAGAACAGCTTCGACCCGCCCTGCCGCGAGGGCGACGGGCTGGTGCCCTACAACGCCTACGAGGAGTCGAACGTCCTGATCGACCAGGGAGCCTTCCCGTGGCCGCAGGACGAGCTGTTCCAGAGAGGTCTCAGCCAGAGCTACAACCTGGGTGTGCGCGGCGGCACCCAGAACTACCGCTACTTCCTCTCCGGGAACTACGACAACGACGAAGGAATCACCTACTACAACTGGAACAAGGCGTTGCGCCTGCGCGCCAACGTCGGCGTCGTCTTCTCCGAGAACTTTTCGCTCGACGTCTCCACCGGATATGTGGACGGCAAGACGAGGTTCCTGTCGCCCGCGGACGGGGACGGCGGCATCTGGGAGGACCTGGCGTGGGGCAACGGCTTCTGCTATCCGCGCATCAACGGGCGCAACGCATGCGCGCGGCTGATGGGGTTCCAGGAGCACCTCCCCTCGGACGTGGCCAAGCTCGAGGCGACGCGCGAGTTCAGCCGCTTCACCGGAAGCGGCACGCTCAACTTCACCACCGGCGACTGGCTCTCGTCGCGGGTCGTGGTCGGCCTGGACAAGGGCTGGGACGAGAACAACGTGCTCTGGCCCCTCGAGGTGCAGCTGTCGCCGGTGTACGAGGAGACCGCCTCCGGGCTGGTCGTTCTTGAGCGGCCGGTCACCACCAACTTCACGGCGGACTGGTCCGCCACCGCCCGGGTGCCGCTGACCGACTCCTGGGGAACCGCGACCTCCGTGGGTGCGCAGTACTACTTCGAGCGCCTCTCCATGCTCGGCACCACCGGACGGGGATTCGCGTCTCCCTTCTCGCGCACCGTCAACCAGACTCCGCCTGCGAGCGCCGATCTCAACTTCGACTACATCGAGAACAAGTCCATCGGCTTCTACGTGCAGGAGGAGTTCAGCTACAACGACCGGCTGTTCCTTACCGGCGCGGTGCGCTTCGACGACAACTCGGCGTTCGGCGCCGAGCTCGAGCCCGAGACCTATCCCAAGGTCTCGGCCACCTGGGTCATGTCCGAAGAGAGCTTCTGGAACTTCGACATGGTCAACTCGTTCCGCCTGCGGGGCGCGTGGGGCCAGGCCGGCCGGCAGCCGGACGCCTTTGCCGGAACCAACCAGTACAGCGTCATCCCCGGGGCCGGCGGAACGACGGCTCTCGATCCGTCGAATCCGGGCAACCCGGCCGTGGGTCCCGAACGCAGCACGGAGCTCGAGGTCGGGTTCGACGTCGCGCTGCTGGACGACCGGGTATCCGCCGAGTTCACCTACTTCGACCAGAAGAACGAGGATGCGCTCCTGGCCGTGGCCCTTCCGCCCAGCCTTGGCTTCGGCGGAGTCACCCAGCGCAATCTGGGCCGCATCGACAACTGGGGATGGGAGGCTTCGGTCAACACCCGGCTCTACGAGGGGTCGGGCATCTCCGTCAACCTGGGACTGAACGGGTCCTACGTCATGAACCGGATCAAGGACCTGGGATCGTTCGCGGGCACCCGCGAGATCCGGATCGGGCTGCCGTACCCGAACTACTCCGAGCCCAGATACTACGTGATGTCGGCTCAGTTCGACCCCAACGGTCCGGTCCGGAACGCCTACGGCGAGAACGTCAGCGCCATGTGCGACGCGGGCGTCATCATCGGTCCGGATGGCACTCCGGCCACGGTTCCCTCCGGCACCGGGCCGACCGATCAATACGGCGTGATCCTCGGGGGACCCCTGATTCCCTGCGCGGACGCCGGGTACAACATCATGGCCGGACCGGCCTTCTTCCCGTACAGGTTCTCCGTCAACCCGAGCATCAGCCTCCTCGACAACGCCGTCTCCATCCACCTGCTGGCCGACGGCGGCTACGGCAAGGTGGGGCTGGACGGCGCGCAGGAGTGGGGGCACCGCTACAACAACAGCTACGACTCCCGCTGCGAGTGCGACCCGGTCTGGGTCGCGGGTGACCGGTATCGCTCCCAGGCAACCTGGGGCTACTTCGACGCCGACTTCTGGAAGCTCCGCGAGGTCGGGGTCCGCTACAACTTCACCCAGGCGATGGCCAATCGCATAGGGGCGGATCGCGCGTCGCTGTCCTTCTCGGGCCGCGAACTGTGGACCATCTGGCAGCGCCAGAAGGAGGTGGGCAACTTCCTCGGCACGCAGGCCGGGAATCCCGGTCTCCCGGTTCTCGACCCCGAAATGGGCACGTCCGATTTCGGGAGCGCGAACCACAGGCTCATGGCGCCGCTTACGAGCATGCACCTCGAGATGCGGGTCACCTTCTGATGTTGTCCGGGAACGAAATACCGTCGGAGGATAGATGCATATGAACAGCTTTCCTGAATACGCGCGTACCGCGCATTGGATGCGGCAAGCGCTCGCCGTGCTGGTGACGGGCTTCTCGCTTGCGGTGCTCGGCGCCTGCAGCGATGTGCTGGAGGTCGACCTGCCCGCCCAGCTCACGGACGAGGCGCTGGTGGATCCGGCCGGGGCCCAGACCCAGGTCAACACCATCATCACCCACTTTCAGAACACCTACAACGACTACGTATGGGAGATTCACGGCCGCGAGGACGGCGGTGAAGTCTATCTCTGCAGCGGCGGCACCGACTGCGGACACTTCCAGTACAACTACCAATTCCGGTTCCTCGACTTCATGACCGCGCGCAGCTTCGCCGCCGGACTGCACGACAAGCTCGAGAACGAGTGGACTGCCGATCAGGTGTCCAATCGGGCCCGGTTTCTGGCGATCGCTTCCCTATACGAGGGGGCCGTCTTCAACCTGATGGGCTCAACGATGTGCGAAGTGTCCATCGACGGGGGACCGCTGATGACGCCTGCGGAGACCCTGGGCATGGCCGAGGACCGGCTCACGCGGGCTCTCGGCGAGATCGGGAGTTCCGGAGACTTCGAGATGCCTTTCGATATCGCCTCGAGCGCCCAGGCCATGGCGTACGGGCTGCGTGCGCAGGCGCGCTGGATGGCCGGCGACGGCTCGGGTGCGCTGGCCGATGCCCAGCAGGTGCCACAGGGGTTCGTCGCTTACGTCACCCGGGATCCGGGAGACCCGGTGCGCCGCAACAAGCCCTACTACGCCGGCACCTTCATTCACTACGGTGAGCTGTACGACGTCATCGACTGGTGGGAGGGACCGCCCAACCCGGTGACCGGTGCCCCGTGGCCAGATGTCATTCCCTTCACCGGCTACCTGAACCTGGGGATCCTGCCCGACGGGCGGGCGATCCGGGCGGACGGCATTCCGATCCGCACGGCGGGCGACCATCGCATGATGGACGAGGACGCCGCCGTGCCCGACTCGCGCGTGCAGCACATGGAGGCGGAGATCCAGGGGGTCGGGGTGGAGTCCTTCGTCAACGCCAGGTACGACGCGGAGGGCGCCGACATTCCCCTGGTCAACTGGAAGGAGATGGTGCTGATTCGCGCGGAGGTCGAGGGCGGCCAACGGGCGATCGACCTGGTCAACGAGCTCCGGGCCGCCGACGGGCTGCCGCTGGTGACCTACGCGAATCCGGGCGATGCCGAGGAGATCCGCTACATGATCATCGAGGAGCGGCGCCGGGCACTCTTCCTCGAGGCCCGCTACTTCATGACCAAGCTCCAGAACCCGGATCTGCTCTGGTTCCCGCGGGATGTGGGCGCCACTCTGCGCGGCGGCCACCAGCTGCAGGGCGGGGTTCGCTTCCTCATGCCCGACAACGAGTATCACCTGAACGAGAACACGACCATCGCCGATCGTGCAACGCTCTGCGATCCGGCCACGCGGCCCGTCGGCTTCTAGACTGGTTCGACGCCGGACGCGGGTTTGTGACGCACCGACCCCGGGGCTTGCCGGCTCCGGGGTCGGCTCGTTCCTTGCCGGCGCGTCAGCGGACTCGGCCCCGAAGAAGCATCCCGCCCTGAGGAGGACGTCATGAGAATCGACTCGTCGAGGACCCGGGACCGCGCGCGGGTGGCCGTCTCGCCGTACTGGTGGACACCGGTCGCGCTCCTGGCGGCCCTCACCGGCTGCGGGCCCGTCCCTGAGGCATCGCCCGCGACGGATGACGCCGCCGGCCCGAAGGGGGGCGACGACCGCACCGGCCACTACGAGGTGGTGGAGGGGTGGTGGAAGGCCGCCGCCAGCCACGACGAGGACTGGACCTGGGGACGTGTCGCGGGCGTGGCGGTGGACAACCCCGACCGCATCATCGTGGTGACCCGGGGCGACCTCCCGGTGGACTTCGACGACGACCGCCCGTGGGCCGAGCAGGCGCGCCCCGGCAACTTCATCGTGGTGGTCGACCGCAACGGCAACATCATCGAGAACTGGAGCCAGTGGGACTCGATCATGCGCGAGCCGCACACGGTCTACATCAGTCCCTACGACCCGGAGCGGCACGTCTGGGTCATCGACAACCGGCGCATGCAGATCTTCAAGTTTACCAACGACGGCAGCGAGCTGGTGATGGAGATCGGGCAGGCGAACTATCCCACGACCATGGTGGAGGCGCGCGCCAACGACGAGCCGTACGTGTTCGGGCGCCAGGCCGACATCGCCTTCCTGCCGGACGGGAGCTTCTACGTGGCGGACGGCTACTGGAAGACCCGGGTGGTCAAGTTCAGCGCCGAGGGCGAGTACCTGATGGAGTGGGGCACGCCGGGCGACGGGCCCGGGGAGTTCGATCTGCTGCACAGCATCGCGGTGGACGCGGACCGGCGCGTCTATGTGGCGGATCGCCGCAACAGCCGGATTCAGGTGTTTACCGAGGACGGCGAGTTCATCGAGGAATGGCCCGATATCTTCGACCCGGTGAACATCTACATCGACGAGAGCCATGCCGTGTGGGTGCTGGACGCGACCCTCAACCGGCTGCTCAAGTACGACCGCGACGGGCGGCTGCAGGACACCTGGGGAGCGTACGGCGAGGCGGGCGCGATCGGGCGGCCGCCGTGGCCGGGCGGGCTGGTGCTGCCCCACCAGGCGGCGGTCGATCAGGAGGGCAACCTGTACGTCGCCTCCTACAACGGCGGGCACGTGCAGAAGTTCGTGCCCAGGCCGGGGGCCGACCCGGCCAGGCTGCTGGGGCAGCCGATGCTGCTGAACTGAGGGGCGGGCGCTTGCCCGCAGCCGCTGCCCCGGGCATCTTTCCCGGCCATGTCCCGACCCGATCCTCCCCGTAGCCATCTCTGGCCGCGCACCCGCGACGGGCGCATCGCGGTGGTTGCGTTCGTCCTGCTGTTCATGCTCGCCATGCCGCCGGTGACGCACAGGGTGCTGAACCGGATCGAGCCGACCTTCCTCGGGCTGCCGTTCCTGTACGTCGCGCTCTTCGTGGTCTACTCGGTGCTCATCGGCGTGCTGATCTGGGCCTACCGGCGGGGTTTGTAGAGGTGGCTCCCTGATGGAAACCTGGGTCGTCGCCACCAGCCTGATCTTCATCTACCTGCTGATAACGCTCGGGGTGGCCGTGGTGGCCAACCGGCACATGTCGGTGGACATGGAGGACTTCCTCCTGGCCGGCCGGCGCACGGGGTTTGTGGTTCTATACCTGACGGTGGTGGCCACCTTCCACTCGGCCTTCGCGTTCCTGGGTTCGGGCGGGTTCTTCTACACCCACGGCATCGGCTTCTGGGCGGCCGGGGCGTGGACCGTGCTGGTCGGCGCCATCACCTACGTCATCGGCACCCGCATCTGGGCGCTGGGGAAGACGTTCGGCTACATCACCCCGGCGGACATGCTGGCCGACTTCTACGAATCCGAGGCGGTTCGGGTGGCGATCGCGCTGTTCTCGGTCCTCTTCACCATCCTCTACATCCAGGTGCAGGCCCTCGCGCTGGGCTACATCGTGGAGGTCGCCTCGGACGGGCGCATCTCGTTCGAGGTCGGCGTGTTCGTGATGCTCGCGGTGGCCGCGGTGCACCTGGCGATCGGCGGGCTGCGGGCGGTCTACTGGACCGACGTCATGCAGGGCGTGTGGATGTACGTCGCGGTGTGGGCGGGGGCGCTGGTGCTCTCGTTCGAGCTGTTCGGGGGGCCGATCGAACTCTGGCGGGCGGTGGCGGAGCAGCGTCCCGAGCTGCTCACGCTTCCCGGACCGGAAGGGCTGTTCACGCCGGGCATCTGGGTGGGGATGGTCATCACGCTGTCCTTCGGCATCGTGCTGCAGCCGCACATGATGATCCGCTACTACACGGCGGTGGACGGGAGGACGCTCAAGCTGCTGGGCGCGACAACCCCCATCTACCTGATGACGCTCTACATCCCGGCGGCTCTGGTTGGCCTCGGGGGCGCCCTGGTGCTCCCGGACCTCGCCCAGGCGGACCGCATCTTCCCGGAGCTGCTCTTCTCCTTCGCGCCCCCCTGGCTCACCGGCCTGATCCTGGCCGGCGCGGCGGCGGCCGCCATGTCCACCCTGGACTCCATCCTGCACGCCAACATGACCGTGCTGACCCGGGACGTGTACCAGCGCTACCTGGTGCGGGACCGCAGCCAGAAGCACTACGTGCGCGTCGGCCAGGCCATCGTCCTGGCATTGCTGGTGGTGGCCTACTGGCTGTCGCTCCAGGAAGGCGCCCTGCTGGTCAGCATCATCAACCTCTCGGGCTCGGGCGCCCTCCAGTTGCTTCCCGCCATCATCGGCATCTGCTTCCCGGGCGGCCGCTCGCTCAGCAAGGCGGGCGTGCTGGCCGGGCTGGCCGCCGGCGTGGCCACCCTGTGGTGGTCCCTCCTGCTCGATCCGAACCCGATGGGCATCCACGGCGGGCTCTGGGGCCTTGCCGCGAACTTCGTCGTTGCCGTTGCGGTATCGGCCGTCACGGCAGGACCGTCCGCCAAGACGGTCAAGCGCGTGCACGGGGAGGTGGAGCGGTTCGTGTACGGGGAGGAGCAGTAGAAGATCGCCATGCCCCAGGACGACCCCCCGCGCCGAGGTCCGCCCCGCCGCTACAGCGACAAGGAGGTCGGCCGTCTGCTGAAGTACGCCACCGAGCTGCAGCGGTCGAACGAGGCCGGTGGGCCCGGTGGCCAGGAGGGTCGCGGGATGACGCTGGCCACACTGCAGGAGGTGGCCGCGGAGGCGGGGATCGAGCCGCGCTACATCCAGTTGGCGGCGGCCCGCATCGACGGCCCGGAGCCCACGGGACTCAGAGACTCGCTGGCCGGCACCCCGCTTCTGGTTCGCGCCGAGCGGATCATCCCGGGCGAACTGCGGGACGAGGACTACGAGCAGATCGTCACGGAGATCCAGATGGCTACCGATGTACCGGGCGACACATCGATGGTCGGGCGCATCCTGACGTGGAGATCCGAAACTTCGGACTACCAGACTCGCTCCCTTCAGTTGATCGTGGCGTCGCGCAACGGCGAGACGCGCATCCAGGCCGAAGAGCGCCTGCAGAGTTACGCGGGAGCGCTCTACGGCGGTGTCGTGGGCGGAGGCGGGATGGGAATCGGGATGGGTCTCGGTTTCGGAGTGGGCCTGGGAGCGCTGGGCTCGGCTCTCTTCGCACTGGCCTTTCCCTTCGCCCTCACCGGCACACTGTACGTGGCGATGCGCCAGGTCATGAAATCGACCGGACGCAAGCGCCGCGCGGAGGCGGAAGCGCTGGTGGACCGGATCGCCCGGTACGTGCAACTGCCATCGCAATAGCAGGCGGTACACGTGAGTTGCGCCGGTTCCTCGATCAGCTCCTGGCCATGGTCATTCTCCTGGTGGTCACCAAACTGGCCGCCCAGGAGGGAGGCTTCGCTGGCCCTGATCGCCCTCGCTGCAGTGTCCTGCGATTCTGCGGAGGGACCGGAGGCGGTTGCGATTCCTCTGACGCCGTTCACGTCTTCGCCAGCCCCTCTTTCCATTAACGGGTATCTGGCACTCACCACCGAGGCCACGGCGTGCGTCGTTGACGACTACGAAACAAGGGTTCACTGCATCTATCGTGACGGTGAACAGGCGGATGTCTTCGGACGGCAAGGCGGAGGTCCGGGGGAGTTCCGTACCCGACCCCGGCTGGTCACGCGCGGACCTGACGGTACCGTCGCCGTCATCGGATACAACTGGATCGCGCTATTCGAGCCTACCGGAAGGTTCGTTTCCGAGGCGCCGGTGCCAAGGAGTATCAGGCTCTCGGGATCGGCAGACTCGGTGTTGATGGGCTCCCAGCTTGAAAGCGATGGTCCATCGCGTTCCGTGCATGTGCGGCACCTGGAAATCGATATCGCAACAGGGGAGATCCTCTGGGAACGGTATTTCCCGACCGCGATAGTCGCGCCGGCCGACTGTCCCCCGTTCGTGTTCTCCACGGGAAGCACCCGTCGGAGCCTGGGTAACGCACGAAGGTTTCCGTCCGGCGGCATCGTCTTCGCCTCCCTTTGCCGCGGACAAATGCTGTACCTCTCCGACCCGGACGACGAGTTCGGGATCCTGGTACAGCCTCCCCTGCACACGCTCGAGTACCCCACCCGCAGAGATGTGGAGCGCTACCTGGAAGCCTGCGAATTGCCAGCCACGAGGCTGCTCAGCCTGCCCTGCGAGGTTGAAGAATACCGACGGAGACCCAAGTACTACGGCATACACTACTGGGTCGACGACCAGGACCGGCTCTGGGTCCTCACCGACCGCGACCGCGAGCGTTACTCCTACCTAGACGTGTACACGGGACCCGAGTTTTCCGGCTCGGTGCGCGTGCGCCATCGGGGCGTGGGCTTCGACGTGCTCGGCTCGACGCTCGCCGTGCTGGTCGAGCGTCCGGTCGGACCTGACGATGCCGATGCGATCCCGGACCGCGGAATCGACTGGTACGACATCCAGCGGCTGAAGTTCGGGACGCCGATCCCGTGACGAATTGGTTTGAGAGCGTCTGGCTCAGCGCAACGGAGGCGTGACACCAAGATGTCGTTGACACGTAGCACGGGCTACGTTATACTTGCTCCCGAGAGAACTCAGAATCCTAGTGGTAGTCAGTTATCTCCACTTCCCTGGGACCATCGGATGCCCAAACGAAGCAGACTCGGTATTGCTTGTTGATCTTGATCGCCCACTGCCCTGCTCGCTCTCGGTGCAGCTTATGCAGCCCGTATCCAAGACCTTTGAGATCTTGCAGGCTCATCGCGTAGTTGAGCGCGTCCAACACTTCCATCGCCGCGGAGAACAAATGGGTAGGGCACGCCTTTCGGGCAGCTTTGGTATTCTGCCCGTCGAAGATGTCTTCCGTGCCCTTGTCGCCGAATGAGACGATCACGGTAACGACCCTCCAAAGGAACACCCAATGATTCGATTGCCGAAGAACCGTCCTCCCACCCACCCTGGCCTGCACGTGACGAGGGTCATAGCCACGCATGGGCTTACGCAGACGAGAGCTGCCCGAGCGCTCGGGATTTCATTCCAGCGGCTGAACGCCGTCATCAACGAGCGGCGAGGGGTTACCCCGGATACCGCGCTGCGACTTGAGAAGTTGTTTGGGGTGTCCGCTGGCTTCTGGCTCACCAGCCAACTAGCATGGGATCTCTGGCACCAGATGCGAGAAGAATCCACAATATCCGCGGTTGGCCGAATCGAGCCGGTTCGAGCCGACGAGCGCCAGGAAACGCCGGTTGGCATCCGGTAGGTTCTCATCAAGATCATTTGTCTTCGGTCTCCGAGACACGAGAGGACGTTCGGTCGAGTTTCCAAGATAAGGACTACTTTATCCTAGCCTATCAGTGCTGTGCTGTCAAGTGTCACTGCTACCAGTTGACAAGAAGGGCATCGCATACCAGATTACTTCCTGCGTATCTACTTGCAGGAGGTGCATGAGAATGCCAGAGACGACAAAGCCATCGCGGACCCGAAGCCCGGAACATCCAGCAATCGCACTCGAAGACGCCATTGAGCGCACCAGGACACTCTACGAGCAGGAGCACTTCAATGAGGTGCCAGCGGCAACCGTTCTGGACCACTGGGGATATCGCCCCAAGAGTGGCCTCGGACAACGGATCCTGGCAGCCCTCCGACACTACGAACTCCTGGAAGAAAAGGGTAGCGGAGATCAGCGGGTAGTTTGGCTGTCCGAGAACGGCAAGGTGCTGGCGCTCAAGGCGCCCGCTGATCCAGGGTGGATTGAAGCGTGCCGGGAAGCAGCGTTGGCTCCGACGATCCACGCGGCTCTCTGGGAGAAGTGGAAGGAAGGCGGTCAACTCCCCTCGGAAAGCACGATGCGTTGGGAACTGGCCAACCGAGGGTTCAACCGGAAGGCGATCGACAGCTTCAGCGCAACCTTCCGGGCTACGTTGCAGTTCGCCAGCCTGCTTGGTGATGGCGTTCGCGACACGCCTTCGGGCGAAAGCGACGCATCAGACCCGCGCGAACCGGAACCCGATGCCCTTGCCGAAGAGCCGGAGAGCAGCCCGAGGACCATTGACCGACCGATGCCGTCGACGGATGCCTCGACAACGAAGGACTGGGACTTGAACATCCCGCTTGTGAGCGGCGGTCAGGCTGTCTTGAGAATCCCCATCCCATTGAACGAGACGGACTTCGAACTGGTGAAGGCAGTCGTCAACGCGAATCTGGACGCACTCAAGCAGTCCATCACTCGTAAACCGGCGGGGATGGAAGACCCGGAAGAGGAATAGCCCCGAACCTCCCCCCTACCTGAACTCCTCCATCAGCGCGTCCATCTGCTCGCTGCCGGGGCAGAGGTCCTCGTGGGACAGCTCGGCGAGCGGCGTGGGCGTGGTCGCGTTGTCGTCGTGCATGTCCTCGCCGCCGGGGTCAAGGTAGAGGAGCCCCGTCACCACCTCGCCCCGGTTCTGCAGCGATCGGTAGTGCTCGTAGGCGGACAGGCGGTCGGTGGGGTCGTAGTCCTCGGGGACCTTGCGGAAGCGCACCATGCTGCCGTCGTGCATGGTGATGGAGGTGCGGCTCCCCTTCTCGTACGAGGCCGAGATCTCCGAGCGGATGGGCACGAAGTCCACCGGCACCAGCTCGTGTCCGTGGTGGCGGGTGTAGAGGTAGCTCTTCGTCGACCCGACGTGGTCGTTGAAGGTGACGCACGGCGAGATCACGTCCAGGAAGGCGAATCCCTTGTGCATCAGCCCGGCCTTCAGCAGTGGGAGGAGCTGCTGCTTGTCGCCCGAGAAGCCGCGCGCGACGAAGGTGGCCCCCAGTGTGAGCGCCAGCGCCACCGGGTCAATGGGCTCGCTCTTGTTGGGCACGCCGCGCTTGGAGCGCGAGCCCACGTCGGCGGAAGCCGAGAACTGCCCCTTGGTGAGCCCGTAGACGCCGTTGTTCTCCAGCACGTACAGGATGTTGACGTTGCGGCGGATGGCGTGGCAGAACTGGCCCAGGCCGATGGAGAGCGAGTCGCCGTCGCCGGAAATGCCGATGTAGTAGAGGTCCTTGTTGGCCGCGTTGGCCCCGGTCGCGAGGGCGGGCATGCGCCCGTGCACCCCGTTGAACCCGTGCGCCTCGTTCACGAAGTACGCGGGCGTCTTGGCCGAGCAGCCGATGCCGCTCATCTTGGCGATGCGGTGCGGCGGGATGGAGAGTTCGTAGAAGGCCTGGATGACCGCGGCGGTGACCGAGTCGTGGCCGCACCCCGCGCACAGGGTCGAGATCGTGCCCTCGTAGTCCCGCATGTGCAGGCCGAGGTCGTTGGCGCCCAGGCCCGGATGCCGGACCGCGGGCTTGGCGATATAGGTCATGCCACCGCTCCTTCCGGCCGCTCCGCTGCCGGCCGCACCTTCGTTTCCTCCGGCGCGCGACCCAGGTGTTCGTTCACCTCGCCGGCCACGAAGGCCGCGCTCATGGGGAAGCCGCCGTAGTCCAGCACCGAATGCAGCCGGGCCGGATCCACCTCGGTCTCGTTCACCAGCAGCCGTCTCAGCTGCGCGTCCCGGTTCTGCTCTACCACGATGTTGAGTTCGTGCGCGTCCAGGAACTCGCGTACCAGAGCGTCGAACGGGAAGCCGCGCACGCGCATGTAGTTGACCGGCAGACCCTGTCGCTCCAGGATGTCTGCCGCCTCACGCACCGCCCCGTCGCACGACCCGATGGTCACTAGCGACATGGTCGCGCCCTCGCGCATGCGCACGGCCGGCGCGGGCACCTCGCTCGCGGCGGAGTCGATCTTCCTGCTCAGCCGGTCCATCACCTCGGTGTACTCGTCGGCGTCCTCGGTGTACGTCCCGCGGCTCGTGTGCCCCGAACCTCGCGTAAAGTACGCCCCCTTGGGGTGCACGCCCGGAAGGGATCGGTACGGAATGCCGTCGCCGTCCACATCCATGTAACGGTAGAATTTCTGGATCTTTTCCAGTTCCGCGGCCCCGAGCACCTTGCCGCGGTCGGGCACGAAGCTGTCGTCCCAACGGAGCTTCGGGATCATCCAGTCGTTCATGCCGATGTCCAGGTCCTGCACCAGGAAGACCGGGCTCTGGAAGCGCTCGGCCAGGTCGAAGGCCTCCACCGCCATCTGGAACGACTCCTCCGGATTGGCCGGGAAGAGGGCGATGTGCTTGGTGTCGCCGTGCGAGGCGTAGGCCACCGCCGCGATGTCGCCCTGCTGCGTGCGGGTGGGCATGCCCGTCGACGGCCCTACCCGCTGCACGTCCACGAAGACCGCCGGGATCTCGGCGTAGTAGGCCAGCCCGATGAACTCGCTCATGAGCGAGACACCGGGGCCGCTGGTGGGGGTGAAGGCGCGCGCGCCGGCCCAGCCCGCTCCGATGACCACGCCCGCCGCCGCCAGCTCGTCCTCGGCCTGGGCGATGAAGAAGCTGCGCTCGCCGGTCTCGGGATCCTTGCGGAAGCGCTCGCAGAAGCGCTTGAAGGCGTCCATCAGCGAGGTCGAGGGCGTGATCGGATACCACGCGCCCACCGTCGCCCCGGCGAACACGCAGCCGAGCGCCGCCGAGGTGTTGCCGTCCATGAGCACGTGGTCCGAGGTCGCGTCCATGGTCTGGAGCCGGATGGGCAGCGGGCAGTCGAAGTGCTCCATCGCGTAGTCGTAGCCCAGCTCGATCGCCTTGTAGTTCGAGTCGATGAGCTTGGGCTTGGCCGCGAACTTCTCCTGGATCATCCCGCGGATCACGTCCAGATCCATCGACAGAAGCGCGGCCAGAGCACCCGCGTACGCGATGTTCTTCATCAGGATGCGCACCCGCGCCCCCTTGAATTCGCGCACGCACATCTCCCCCAGGGGAACTCCGAGGAAGGTGATGTCGTCCCGCAGGAACTCCTTGGCCATGGGCCAGGAGGAGTCGTGCAGGAGGTACCCGCCGGGGCGCACCTCGGCGATGTCGCGCTCGTAGGTGGCGGGATTCATCGCCACGATGAGGTCGAACTCCGGGGTGCGCGCCGAGTACCCTTCGTGGCTCACCCGGATCTCGTACCAGGTCGGGAGCCCCTGGATGTTGGAGGGGAAGACGTTCTTGCCGGTGCAGGGGATCCCCATGCGGAAGATCGCCTGCATGATGAGGCCGTTCGCGCTCGCCGAGCCGGTCCCGTTGACGGTCCCGATCTTGAACGCGAAGTCGTTGGTCCGGTCGGTCTTCTCTAGACGTGGGTCGGACATGCCGCTTCCTGCCCCGCGTAGGGAATCAACAGTTCGAACTTGCGCATGTCCCAGGCCGCCGTGGGACAGCGCTCCGCGCACAGGCCGCAGTGGACGCAGAGATCCTCGTCCTTCACCATCACGCGTCCGGTCTGGGGGAGTCCTTCTGATACCATCAGATCCTGGGTGAGGTTCTCCGCGGGCGCCATCAGGCGCGTCCGGAGATCCTCCTCATCGCCGTTCACGGTGATCGTGAGGCAGTGCACCGGGCAGATGTCGATGCAGGCGTCGCATTCGATGCACAGCTTGGCCTCGAAGTGGGTCTGGATGTCGCAGTTGAGGCAGCGCTCCACCTCGCGCGCGGTCTGCTCCGGGTCGAACCCCATCTCCACTTCGATGGACAGCTCCTCGAAGCGGCGCACCAGCTCCACGTGCTTCATCTTCTGGCGCGGCGAGGGATTGTAGTCGTTGGAGTAGGCCCACTCGTGCATCCCCATCTTGGCGGAGATGAGGTTCTGGTCCTGCGGCGGGCGGTCTTCGGTAAGCGACAGCCCCTGGCAGTAGTTGTGGATCGAGATGGCGGCCTGGTGGCCGTGCTCCACCGCCCAGATGATGTTCTCCGGCCCCCACGCCGCGTCGCCGCCCACGAAGATCCCCTCGCGGGTGGTCATGAAGGTGGTGCGGTCGACCTCGGGCATGTCCCAGTGGTTGAACTCGATGCCGATGTCGCGCTCGATCCAGGGGAACGCGTTGTCCTGGCCGATGGCGAGGATGACGTCGTCGCAGGGGAGGATCTCGGTGTCGTGCACCGTCGCCTTCAGCCGTCCGCTCTCCTCGTCCTTGTGCCAACTGACCAGCTCGAACTCCATCCCGACCAGCCTGCCGTCTTCCAGCACGAACCGCTTCGGGGAGTAGTTCTCGACGATGTCGACGAGCTCCTCCTCGGCGTCCTCGAGCTCCCAGGGCGACGCCTTGAAGTAGGGCCGCGACTTGCGCGCCATCACCTTGATGTCTGTGCCGCCGAGGCGCTTCGAGGTGCGGCAGCAGTCCATCGCCGTGTTGCCGACCCCGATCACCAGCACGCGCTCGCCGATGGCGTCGACGTGCCCGAAGTGCACCGCCTCCAGCCACTCGATGCCGATGTGGATGTTGTCGGCGGCTTCCTGGCGGCCCGGGATGTTCAGCTCCTTGCCCTTGGGGGCGCCGGTGCCCACGAAGACGGCGTCGTAGCCCTCCTCGAGAAGCTCCTTCATCGAGTCGATGCGCGTGTTGTAGTGGATCTCGACGCCCATGTCGAGGATCATGTCGATCTCTTCCTCGAGCACCGCGACGGGGAGCCGGAAGGCGGGGATGTTGGTGCGCATGAGCCCGCCGGAGCGAGGGAGCGCCTCGAAGATCGTGCACTCGTAGCCCAGCGGCATGAGATCGTTGCAGACTGTGAGCGACGCCGGCCCGCACCCGACCAGGGCGATGTGCTTGCCGTTCTTCACCACCGGTATCTCCGGCAGGCGATTGTCGGTCGGATCGCGCAGGTCGGCCGCAACCCGCTTCAGGCGGCAGATGGCGACCGGTTTGCCGTCCACGCGGGTGCGCCGGCAGGCGGGCTCGCAGGGACGGTCGCAGGTGCGGCCCAGGATCCCCGGGAAGACGTTCGAGGACCGGTTCAGCCAGAACGAGTCCGTGTAGCGGCCGTTGGCGATGAGCCGGATGTACTCGGGCACGTTGGTGTGGGCCGGACAGCCCCACTGGCAGTCCACCACCTTGTGGTAGTAGTCGGGGTTGCTGACGTCCGTGGGTTGCATCAGTCCTTGGCCGTGTACCCTTGGGAACGCATGCGGCTCGCGGAGTTGGCGTCAGCGCGGACAGGCGCCGAGGCAGCCGGAGACGAGGCGGAAGCGGGGGAGGGGCCGAGTGTTGGTCACGAAAACGGCTTGTCTGGGTACGACCCCGTCTGTGGCTGGGCCGGAAGGCCCGTTGGCGCTGGGGGTCGCATCCGACCCCGAGTGTTCCCAATGATGTACCAGAACGCCTTCGATGGCAAGATTTTGGGGACGCTGCGCGTCCCGTTACCAATTCACGGTCAAACCGAAACGGAGGGCGGTGACCCTTGCCTGAACGACAGACCCCCGAATCCCGGACCGGCCTGGCCCCCTTCCGGAGCGCCGAGCTGCCGGTCCCGCCCCGGCCCCGGGGACTGGCCTGGATCGGGGTCGTGGGCCCCGGAGTGATCGTGCTGGGCGCCTCCATCGGGGGCGGGGAGTTTCTGCTGGGCCCATCCGCCTTCGTCCGCTACGGGCTGGTGCTGCTCTGGGTGACAGCGGTCGCCACCTTCCTCCAGACCGTGTTCAACACCGAACTCATGCGCTGGACGATCGCCACCGGCGAGCCCGTCTTCACCGGGTTCATGCGCACGCGGCCGGCGGCGCCGTTCTGGGCCGTGGTCTACGCGCTGCTGTACTTCCTGCAGCTTGGGTGGCCGGCCTGGGCGGGCACGGCGGCGGGCGCGGTGTTCTTCCTGGTGTTCCGCGACCTGGCCGGGCCGGAGAACGCCGGACTGGTGCATGCCTTCGGGGTGGGGACGTTCGTCCTGTGCGTCGCCATCCTGCTCTTCGGACGGCGCATCGAACGCACGCTGGAGATCCTGAACTGGATCCTGGTAGTGGCGATCCTCGGGACCTTCCTGGTGCTGGCGCTCATGTTCGTGGCCCCGGAGACCTGGGTCGCGGGGGCGGCGGGGCTGGTGGGATACGACCCGGCGCAGGGGGCGTTTCGCTTCATTCCGGCGGGCGCCGACTTCTTCCTGATCGGGGCCTTCGCGGCCTACTCGGGTGCGGGCGGGATGACCAATCTGACCCTCTCCAACTGGGCGCGCGACAAGGGGTACGGGATGGGCAGCGTGGTGGGCTACATCCCGGCCGCCGTGGGCGGCAAGCAGGTGCGCCTCGCCCCGACCGGCTACATCTTCGACCCCACCGCGGAGGCGATGGGCCGGTGGCGGGGGTGGTGGCGCATCGTGCGCGCCGACCAGTGGGGCATCTATTTCACCGGCGCGCTGCTCGGGATGATCCTGCCCGCCGTGCTCTACGTGACCTTCATCGAGGCCGGCACCGACATCCGCGGCCTGTCGGTGGCGGCGGCGCTGGCCGACGCCATGGCCACCCGGGCGGGCGCGCTCTTCGGGGGCATCATCGCCCTCATGGGCGTCTGGATCCTCTTCAAGACCCAACTGGACATCGTCGACGGAATGACGCGCGCCATCACCGACATCCTGTGGACGGGCTCCCGGCGCGTGCGGCGCTGGCGCGGGGGGGACGTGCGCTTCGTCTACTACACGGTGCTCGTCGGGATCGCCGGATGGGGGATCATCGGCCTCGGACTGGCGCAGCCGATCGTGCTGCTGCAACTGGGCGCCAACATGGCCGGCATCGTGTTCGTCATCTCCTCGCTTCACCTTCTTTACATCAACACGCGCTTCCTTCCGAAGGAGATACGCCCGCCGATGTGGCGGAGGGTGGCGCTGGTCGCCACGTCGGTGTTCTACGGGGCGTTCGTGGTGCTCTGGCTGAGCGGGCTTTTCTAAGGCGATGGCCGACGACGGCAGGTCCTCCCTGCGGGTCGGCGCGCGCGCCGAAGTCCTGGTCGACTCCGAAGCCGTGTGGGCGGCCGTTCAGGCCGATCTCGCCGCGGCGCGCCAGTACGCCTTCATCCAGACCTACTCGTTCGAGGGCGATTGGGTGGGGACGGCGCTCTCGGACGCCCTGCTCGCCGCGCGCGCGCCGGACCGCCGGCTGCTCGTCGACTCCTATACGCGCGCCAACCAGAACGACCGCTGGATCGCGCTTCCCGGAACGCTTTTCGATCGCGGGTTTCGGGCGGAGGTGCGCAACACCGGGCGACTGGTGCGCCTGCTGCGGTCCGAGGGCGTGGGCGTCCGCTTCGGCCGCCCCTTCGGGATGCTCGGGCAGCGCTTCCTCAACCGCGACCACAAGAAGGTCATCCTCTTCGACGACCGCGTGTCCTACATCGGGGGCATCAACTTCTCCGAGCACAACTTCGCGTGGCACGATCTCATGGTGCGGGTCGAGGATGCGGATGTGGCGCGCTTTCTCAGGCGGGACTTCCAGTCCTCGTGGGAGGGGAGTTCGCGGTATGCGCGGGCATCCTTTCCAGGGCCGGAGCTGGACCTTCATCTGCTGCCGGGTGAAGGCAACCGCGCGGCCTATCGCGACCTACTCGGGCTCATCGATGGCGCCAGGCGCTCGATTGACGTCATCAGCCCCTATCTGAGCCCGCCCTTCACGGATCATCTGGCGGCTGCCGCGGCGCGTGGCGTCCGGGTCCGGATCGTGACCCCGCGCTCGAACAACAAGGCCTATCTGCAGAAGTATCTGCTGGCGATGGCGGAGCGGGCCGGCTTCGAGGTCTGGCTGTTCGAGGGTGGCATGATCCACATGAAGTGCATGCTGATCGACGACGGCATGCTGGTCACCGGGTCCTCCAACTTCGACCTGATGAGCTACAACGGGTTCCTGGCCGAGATCGTCGCGGTTTTCCGGTCAACGGAGGTCGTCGCAGCGTTCCGGCGCCGGGTCCTGGAGCCGGATCTGAGGGCTTCGCGGCGGTTCGAGGACGATGGCGGTGCCGGAGGGGGACGGCTGGGGAGAGCGCTGCGCGCGATGCCGATCCGGGTCGCGAAACGGGTGGCGAGAGTGCTCGGTCCCGGGTGAGGGCACTGCGTCCCGGCGCGGCCGCGTGCTGACGATGTTGGCCCGCGTCAAAATGGGGCCAGGACGGCTCAGCCGCGCTCCACCGGACGGTCGGGATCCGTGACCCATTGGCTCCACGAACCCGCGTAGAGCCGCCCGCCGCCGAGCCCGGCGTGTTCCATGGCGAGCAGGTTGTGGCAGGCGGTGACGCCGGAACCGCAGTACGACACCGAATGCTCCGGAGGCGTGTCGCCGAGGATGGCCCGGAAGCGTTGGCGGAGCTCCTCGCGCGACTTGAAGGTGCCGTCCGCGGAAAGGTTTTCCTCGAAGGCCGCGCACACCGCTCCCGGGATGTGGCCCGCCACCGGGTCCAGCGGTTCGACCTCGCCGCGGTAGCGCTCTCCGGCGCGTGCGTCGATTAGGGGGGTGGAGGCGTCTCCGAGGCTGCCGAGCACGTCGGCCGCCGGGACGACGCGCTCGGGCCGCGGCGCGGCCGAGAAGACCCGCGCCGGCCGCGCGGCCACCTCGGCCGTGGTCGGCCGCCCCTCGGCGCACCAGCGCTGCCAGCCGCCGTCGAGCAGGGCGGCCGCGTCGTGGCCGACCCAGCCGAGCATCCACCAGAGCCGCCCCGCCATCGCGCCTCCCATGTCGTCGTAGGCCACGACCTGCACCCGCCCGTCGACGCCCCAGGCGCCGAGCGTGCTCGCGAAGTCGGCGGCCGCCGGAAGCGGGTGGCGGCCGGTCGTGCCCGGGACGATGGGACCGGAGAGGTCTTCCTCCAAGTGGGCGTAGGCGGCGCCCGGAATGTGCGCCGATGCGTACTCGCGCCGGCCATGTTCGGCGTCGGCCAGGGAAAAGCGGCAGTCGACGATCACCCAGTCGGGATCGTCGAGGTGTGCGAACACTTCTTTCGGGGTCACAAGCGTGGTGAAGGACATATCGGCGTGATCGGGGTAGGGAGGGTGAGCATCGGGATTCGCTTGTTCCGGATCCCTGTGAAAAGTTCACGTGAACATTCTCGGTCTTCGCGCGCCAGCAGTCCATCCACGGGCGGCCAGACCAGCGCGCCAAGTGGAAGAGACTGTAAGTAGTCGCAAACAGACCGCCGACCACGAGGTGACTCTTGTCGGTTGCAAGCCGAATCGTACCACCCTCCGGCCAGGCCGGCGAAGGTGCCGCACCCGCCCGGCTTGAACTCCCCGTCACGGGGATGTCGTGCATGGGTTGTGCGGCGACCATAGAGAACGTCCTGCGCGCGGGCGTCCCCGGGGTGGTGAGCGCGGACGTTAACTTCGCCTCCGGGCGCGCGACCATCCAGTACCAGCCCGACGCAGTGACCCCCGCCGAGATGACGCGCGCCATCGAGGAGGCCGGCTACGGGGTGGTCGCCGAAGCGCTGGAAGAGGAGGACAGGGGTTCCGGAGCAAGAACGGAGGACGCCGAGGCGGCAGCCCGCGCGCGCGAGATCGACCGGCACGGCCGCGAGTTCCGCACCGGGCTGGCCTTCACGCTCCCCCTCTTCCTGGTCAGCATGGGCCGCGACTTCGGGCTGGTGGGCGCGTGGGCTCATGCGACCTGGGTGAACTGGGCCTTCCTCGCCCTCGCGACCCCGGTCCAGTTCTACGTGGGATGGAGCTACTACACCGGCTCCTTCAAGGCACTGCGCAATCGCGGCGCCAACATGGACGTGCTGGTGGCGCTGGGGTCTTCGGCGGCGTTCTTCTACAGCGTGGTCGTGACGGTTGCGCTCACCGTCGGGGTGACCACGGCGGGCGAACACGTCTATTTCGAGACGGCCGCGGCGATCATCACCCTCATCAAGCTGGGCAAGTGGCTGGAAGTCCGGGCCAGGGGCGAGACCGGCGACGCCATTCGCCGGATGATGGCGCTCCGCCCGCGCACCGCCACCCTCCTCGCAGACGGGGAGGAGCGGGAGGTGCCGCTCGACCAGGTACAGGTGCGCCAGGTCGTGCTGGTGCGCCCCGGCGAGCGGATTCCGGTCGACGGCGTCGTGCTCGGCGGGCGCTCCTCGGTGGACGAGAGCACCTTCACCGGCGAGAGCCTCCCGGTGGACAAGGAGCCGGGGGCGGAGGTGATCGGCGGCACCCTCAACCACGAGGGGCTGCTGCAGGTGCGCGCGACCCGGGTGGGCGCCGACACCGCCCTGGCGGGGATCGTGCGCCTGGTGCGCGAGGCCCAGGGCAGCAAGGCGCCCGTGCAGCGGCTGGCCGATCGGGTGGCGGGGATCTTCGTGCCGATCGTGATCGTGATCGCGGCGGGGACCTTCCTGGTGTGGTGGATGGCCGCGGGTGCCGGTCTGCCGGCCGCGCTGATCCGCACGGTGGCGGTGCTGGTGATTGCCTGCCCGTGCGCTCTGGGGCTGGCGACCCCCACCGCCGTGATGGTCGGGATGGGGGTGGGGGCGGGGAAGGGCATCCTGTTCCGGAACAGCGAGGCGCTCGAGCTCGCCCGGCAGCTGAAGGTGGTCATGCTCGACAAGACCGGCACCATTACCAGGGGCGAGCCCGCAGTGCGCAAGGTGGTGGGGAACGACCCGCGCAGGATCCTCGGGATGGCGGGCTCCGCCGAGTGGGGCAGCGAGCATCCGCTGGCGCGCGCAGTGGTGCGGGAGGCACAGGCGCGCGGCATCGAGCTGGAACGTCCGCGCGACTTTGAAGCCGTGCCGGGGTCGGGGGTGGCAGCCACCGTGAGCTATCACCGTGTGGTGGTGGGGAAGAGGCGGTTCGCGGGCATCCTCGGCAGTCTCGGGCAGGACCTGGCGACTCAGGCGGAGCGCCTGGAGGCGGAGGCGCACACGGTGGTCTGGGTCGCGGTCGACGGGCGCGCGATCGGCCTGATCGCCATTGCGGACGAACTCAAGCCGGGCGCCCGCGACGCGATCGAAACGCTGCGAAGGCGCATGCGGGTGGTCATGGTCACCGGCGACAACGCGGCCACCGCCGCCGCCATCGCCGACGAAGCCGGCATCCGCGAGGTGCGCGCCGGCGTCCCGCCGCGCGAGAAGGCCGAGGCGGTGAACGCCCTCAGGGAGGAAGTGGGCGGGCGCGTCGCCATGGTGGGCGACGGCACCAACGACGCTCCCGCGCTAGCCCGCGCGGATGTCGGCATCGCCATTGGAACGGGCACCGACGTGGCCATCGAAAGCGCCGACATCACCCTCATGGGCGGCGACCTGGCGGGCGTGCACGAGGCCATCCACCTGTCGCGCGCGACCATGCGCACCATCCGCCAGAATCTCTTCTGGGCCTTTGGCTACAACGTGGCGCTCATTCCGGTAGCGGCCGCCAGCAGCATGCTCCACCCCGTTCTGGCCGCGCTGGCGATGGCCTTCTCGAGCGTCAGCGTGGTGCTGAACAGCCTGCGCCTGAAGCTCAGGGCCGACCGGCCTCTGGCCTGGTGAAGACCAACACCCGCCAGACCACGCCGGCGCGCTCGAATCGCTTCACGAGTCCGTAGCTCTCCACCACCGCCTCCACCGCGGAAGGTTCGTGCGCGAAGACGCGGAACGGATGCCGCCTGAGGCGCTGGATGAAGTTCACCAGCCCGACGCCGAAACGGGCCAGCGGTCCGCCATGCGGCATCACCAGCCCGAGGGTCCGCCTCGCCAGGGGCGCCGCCGCGCCCAACAGGGCCGGCATGTCGGGATAGCAGCAGACCACCCGGTCGAGAGTCACCAGGTCGGCCGCCGGGAGTTCGCGCGCCCGCTCGACGAAGTCGCCGTCGACGTAGCGAATGCGTTCGGCATAGCCCCGCGCCTCGGCCTCGGATCGCGCCGCGCGCAGGAACGCCGGAGCCGCGTCCGAGTGGGTTCCCCCGGCCGCCCCGCGCGCCATCAACTCGTGCTGAATGGCCCCGATGCCCCCGCCGACGTCGATGAAGGTGCGGCCCTCGACGCCGTCCTGCGCTACGGCCCCCAGCAGCCGGCGCGTGGCTTTGGCCGGGCCCTTGCGGCGGAACCTGCGCAGGTTCCTGAGCGCGTGCGCGTCGTCGAACTGGCGTTCGAGCCCGCAGCACTGGCGACAGCTCACGGCGATTCGCGGATCAGATGCGCTGGTGGTCGGCCCGCCAGTCCTCTACGGCCTGCTTGATCTCCTTTCGGTCCGTCAGCTCGCCGTCGAGGACCGCGCGCACCAGACCGGACAGCTCCGCGTCGGAAGCGAAGCGCAGCCCGATCAACTGATCCGTCGTCAGATCCTCGATTCGGCTCTTCAGGTCATCCGGAAGGAGTCTCTCCATGCGCAGGCGCTCCTCGAGGCGGATCACCCGGTCCTGCACGCCCGTCGAAAAACGGCGCGCGAAGAGAAGGCCCGTCGCCGCGCTGGCCGCGACCAGGAACAGGGCCAGGTTGCCGGTGCTGAAGTCGGTGACGAGCTGGTAGCCGATCGCCAGCGCCGCCGCCGTGGAGCTGTAGGCCCCGGCAAGGAACAGCAGAGGAGGCCGCTTGGCGTGATTGGCGTAGTTCTGGGGTTCGGCCATCAGGACTCCGGGGTCCGGGGTGTTGGTCGGGTGGCCGGGCGTTGCGGCGCTCAGGAGCTCCGGCGGCCTACCAGTCTTCCTTCTCCAGCTCCTTCATCTCCTTCCGCAGTCGGTCCCAGTCGGTGTCGGAGATGTCCGAGTCCACCACCGGGACGCGCTCCCGTCCCTGGGCCACGTTCCTGCGCACGAAGAAACCGATGAGGATGCCGGAGAAAGCCACCGCGACCCACGGCATGACGTAGCCCACCCAGTTGAAGCCCTCCATCGGCGGCGAGCTGATGATGTCCGTGCCGAAGTCGGCGACGAAGCCGGCCAGGATGACCTCCTCGGACTCGCCTGCCTCCAGCGCCGCCAGGATGCGCTGGGTGAAGGCGGGGGATTCGCTGCACTGCATCTGGTACTGGCAGATATGGGTGTCCAGGTTGCAGCTGCAGGTGCAGCGGATCATCTGTTCGATGCGGAGCAGGTCTTCGCCGTGCGGCCCGTCGTGGGAGTGCCGGAAGACGACGGCATCGGTGTAGCCCGCGTGCGAGGGGCCGGTGGAGAGGGGCTCCTGTGGCGCGCCGTGGGCGTGCATGGCAGAAGCGGCAAGCAGGATGGCGGCGGCAGCAGTCATGGTCGTCCTGTATCCTGGGGAACCGGCCGGTCCGGCGGCCGGAGTCTGATTGAATCTAACGGGTTGGGGTGAGGTCGGGGCAACTCGCTCTGGCGCTGGCGCCCCCATCGCTACACCTTCGCGGGTGCCTCTCGGCGGAGAGGCGTCATCTCCCTCGAAACGCGCCATGCCCAGAGAAATACATCCCGGGATCCACTGGATTCAGGAATTCGGGCCGGATCGGCCGGGGATCGCGAAGTCCCTGATCGATCGCGGAGCCCACTGGTATCGTCCCGGGCGCGAGATCCACGTTCCGCAGAACGCCTTCCTCTTCGCCGGGGACCAGACGTTGCTCTTCGACACGCTGTCGCCGGCCGCGACTGAACAGATTCTCGCAGACCTGGAGCGGGTGCTGGACGGCCGAGCGCTCGACTACCTCGCGCTCTCGCACCCGGACGTTCCCCACGCGGGCAACACCTTCCGAATACTGGAGCGGCATCCCGGGGCGACGCTGGTGGCGCCCCGGTTCGGAAGGACGCACGAACTCTATCATCTGGAAGACGCGCACAAGGTGGGTCCGGGGGACTCGCTCGATCTGGGAGGGAAGCGGCTGCACTTCCACGATGCCGCCTTCCTGGACGCCGCGATGTCGATGTGGATGACCGAGGAGACCACGGGGATGCTCCTGCCCGTCGACTGGATGGGGCTGCCGCTGATGGACGGGGAGGGGCTCCTGTTCGCGGACGAGTTCGGCTCTCCCGTGGACGAGGACCGCTACGCGGAATTCCACGGGCGCGTCATGTTCTGGATGCGGTACGTGGATGTGGCGCGCACGCAGAAGGAGATCGATCTGGTGCTGGAGACCTATCGTCCACGCATGATCGCCTCCGCGCACGGACCCGTGATTCGCGCCGACGTTCCGCGCTACTTCGAGATGATGAAGGACGTCGTGGAGCGGGTCGCAACCGGCGGCCGGACGGGGGTGCTGTGAGCCGGGTGGAGAGATACGACGACGGCGCCATGGGCGCTGGAACGACGCCGGGCGGACCGGGCGCGAGCGTGGCGCTTACGCGGGACGTGTCCTGGATTGCCGAGAACTACCGGCTCGGCGAGGGCCGCAACGTCCACGTGAGCGTGTTCCTGATCCGCGCGGGAGAGCAGAACATCCTCATCGACTCGGGCTCGTTCTATCATCGCGAAAGCCTGGTCCGGCGCATTTCGAGCGCCACCGCCGGCGAAGGAATCCATTCGCTGGTGCTGTCCCACTCCGACTATCCGCATTCCGGGAACATCCCCGCGTTCCGGCGCCGCTGGGGCGACTTCGAGATCGTGGCCTCCTCCGGCGAGCCGGAGATCCAGGGGCTTCCGTACGCGCGCCGCAGCCGGATCGGGGGCAGTCTGGAGGTGGCCGGGCGGAAGATCGACTTTCTCGATCCCCCGCTGGCAGACCGCTCCCACACCTCGTGGATCTACGACCGCGCGTCGCACGTGCTTTTCGTCGCGGACGGCTTCGGCTATCACCATGCGGACGACGAGACCGGGCTGACCTCGCGCGAGTTGCCCGACGGCTTCCGGAGTGAGGAGATCTACACCTTTCACCGCGACACGCTGATCTGGCTCCGCTACGCGGATCCGCCCGTGCTCATGGGGGTGCTGCGCGAGATGTTGGAGGCGCGTGACGTGTCCTGGGTAGCGCCCATCCATGGCAACCCCATCGCGGCCGAGCATCTGGACGACTACCTGGAGCAGCTCGAGGAAGGGGTGCGGCGTATCGTGCGGGAGCAGGCGATCTGAGACGGGCAATCTGCCATTTTGGCAGACGAAGGGCGCTGCGTAGAGCCAGCCTGCGCCGGGAGCCTGACAAAATGGCAGACGTGAGACCGTCCTCTACCGGTAGAACAGCTCCACCAGGCTCATCGGCACGGCGGGGGCTAACAGCAGCCGCACCGCTTCCGATGCTGGCTCCCCAAACCGACCCGACCGGCCGCGCTTGAGCTCTCGTCCTTGCAACGGGAAGGCTCCGGCGGGCGTCCCAATCAAAGGACTGTGGGCCGCCCAGCCGGGGCGAGCGGATGGAGCGTGATCCGGGGAGCGACGGAATGAACGGTATCGAGCTCGAGAAGGTCGGCCCCCTGACGCTACGCGCGTGGGGGCTGGCGACGGCGCTCGTGGTGTGGGGTCTCTACTTGCTGACCCTCGCGCCGACGGTCGGTTTCTGGGACAGTTCGGAGTATGTGACCACGGCGCACATCCTCGGGTTGCCGCATCCCCCGGGAAACCCGCTCTTCGTCCTTGTCGGCCGCGTGTGGAACCTGCTGCTCGGATTCACGGGTCTTCCGGTCGCGCTGCGGATCAACGCCCTCGGAGCCACACTGTCGGCCGGCGCGAGCTTCTTCTGGTTTCTGGCGGTCGCACGGATCGTCGGGAGGTTCCGCGAGAACCGGCACGAGGTGCTCGTGGCCGCGATCGTCGGCGTGTGGGTCGGCGCCACCACCTTCACGGTGTGGACCCAGTCGAACCTCAACGAGAAGGTCTATCCGCTCTCGATGTTCATCGTCGCACTGGTGAGCTATCTGGCCATGGCGTGGATGGACGAGGCGGATACGACACGCGGCAACCGGCTGCTGCTGCTCATCGCGCTGGTGCTCGGGCTGGGGTGGGCGAATCACACGATGTCCCTGTTGCCGGGGCTGGCCCTCGCGGCTCTCGTGCTCATCCACCGCTGGCGCACGGCGCTGAATCCGCGCGTTCTCGGGCTCGGGATCCTGCTGCTCGCGGTCGGCTATTCCATGCAGTTCCTCTTCGTTCCCATCCGTTCGGCGCAGAACCCGATCATCGATGAGGCCGATCCGGAGTGTCCCACGCTCGTCTCCGCCATCACTCCGAAGCGGATCACGGATCGCTACGGCCAGAGCAAGCTCGCCGTGACGTGCGAGCCGCTCGCGCTGTCGCTGATCCGCGACCAGTACGCGGCGCCGCCGATCACGCAGCGCCAGGCGCCGCTGTCGGCGCAGATGGCGAACTACCTGCAGTATTTCGACTGGCAGTGGGCGCGGGCACTACCGCCGGGGGGGCGGCTCGCCGCGAGCATTCTCTTTCTCTTCCTCGCCCTGGTTGGCCTCTGGACCCACTTGCGGAGCGACCGAAAGACGTTCGTATACGCCGGGACCCTGCTGTTCACGGTCACCCTGCTGCTCGTCTACTACCTCAACTTCAAATACGGCTATTCGATCTACCGCGAAGCGGTGCCCGGCATCTCGGCTCACGAGGTTCGCGAGCGGGACTACTTCTTCGTCATCGGTTTCCAATTGTGGGGGATCTACGCCGGGGTGGGACTCGCCTCGCTCTGGGGCCGTTGGGCCGTGTCCGTGCCGGCCGGCGTCCCGGAGGGTCGGCCCTCGGGATTCAGTGCTCGGCACCGTAAGGCGGCCGCGCTCCTCGCCGTTGGACTCATCCCCTTCGGCTTCAACTTCACCCGCGCAGATCGCAGCGACGAGCGGGCGGCCCGCAACTGGGCCTACAACATGCTGCAGTCCGTCGAGCCGTACGCCGTGCTGTTCACCTACGGCGACAACGACACCTTCCCGCTGTGGTACTTGCAGGAGGTCGAGGGAGTCCGCCGCGACGTGACGGTCATCGTCCAGACCTATCTGGGAACCGACTGGTATCATCGGCAGCTTCGTCGCTTGACGACGCCATGCGGGCCGGGCGAGTCCCCGGAGGATTCTCCGACGACGATCGTGTGCCAGCGTCCGTTCGATCCGACGACCGCGCCGAATCTCTATGCGGAGGCGGATACGACGCCGCCCACCCGCTCGGCCGTCCCTCCGCCCGGTTCGGGAGTCGACGATCTCCAGCGGTCGTTGCGGGTCCCCGAGGACTCGACATACCGGCTCTCGGTTTGGGTCACCGGGACCGTGCGCGGGGGTGACATCGTGTCCCCTGGGGACATCCGCGCGTTCCAGATTGCGAGACAGTCGCTGGGGGATCGGCCGGTCTACTTCGCGGCTACCGCCGGCCAGGTGTGGGACAAGTGGCAGCTTAAGTCCCACCTGGTACGCCACGGACTTGCCTTCAAGCTCGTGGACGCTCCGCTCGAGGCATCGGAGACCCTGGTCGACCTGACCGGGCACGTTGCGACGCCGTGGGTACCCACGTGGAACGATCGGACGCGGACCGGAGCGCTGCTCGAGGACGTGTATCTCGTCGACGACCTCCTCGAAATGGAGGAGTGGCCCGAGCCGTCGTCGAGGTCGAGTGTCCCGTCCGCGTACTCCATGGCGCACGCCTTCCAGGGAGTCTCCGAGCAGTTGCACGGGAACGTGGCGGCCGCGGCACGGGCGTACGGGCGCGCGAACCACTTCGGGCGACTGGCCAACGGCGGCGATTAGCCGGCGACGCCGGAAACGGACGATAGCGCCGTCCCCTACCGGTAGAAGAGCTCCACCAGGCTCATCGGCACGACGGGGAGGTAGGTGACCATCACCAGCACCGCCAGCAGGACCGCCACGAAGTAGACGTTCACCTTGCTGACGTCCCAGATGTCGGCCTTCGCCACCGAGCACGCGGTCACCAGCACGCTCGCGACCGGGGGCGTCTGCTGGCCGATCCCGAGGTTCAGGGTCACCACCAGGCCAAAGTGCACGGGATCGATGCCGGCCGCGTGCACCAGCGGCATCACCACGGGCACCACCAGGATGATTGCCGCGGCGGAGTGCAGGAAGAGCCCGATCGCGAGGAAGAAGACGTTCAGCAGCGCGAGGATGGCCCAGCGCGACTCGGTGATGCCGATGATGCTGTCCGCCACCCGCTGCGGCACCTGGGCTTCGGTGAGGTAGTCGCCGAGCAGCGCCGAGGTGGCCACCAGCAGCATGACCACGGCGGTCTGCACGCCGCCGTCGAGGGCGGCGGAGCGGAGCGCGGCTAGGTCGATCTCCCGGTAGATGAGCCCGCCCACCACCAGCGCGGCCACCACGGCCAGGCCGGCTCCCTCCGTGGCGGTGACCCATCCGGTGAAAATCCCGCCCAGGATGATCACCGGGAGGAGCAGCGCCCAGCCGGCGTCGCGAAAGGTGGTCCACACGCGGCGCAACTGGAAGGCGTGCTCGACCGGGAAGCCGTTCCTCAGCGCCAGCGCGTACGCCACGCCCATCAGCAGGATGCCGCCCACGACGCCGGGGATGACGCCGGCCACGAACAACTCGACGATGGAGCTCTCCGACATCACCCCGTAGATGATCATGGGGATGGAGGGCGGGATGATGACGGCGAGCGTCGCCGAGGAGGAGGTGACGGCAGCCGCGAACGGGGTCGAGTAGCCTCGCTTCTTCATCGCGGGGATCAGGATCGACCCCAGCGCGGCCACGTCGGCCACCGCTGAGCCGGAGATCTCGGCGAAGAACAGCGAGGCCGAGATGGAGACCATCGCCAGCCCGCCGCGGATGGCGCCGAAGAGCGCGGAGGCGAAGGCGATCAGGCGTCGCGAGATGCCGGTTGCGTTCATGATCGCTCCGGCCAGGATGAAGAGCGGGATGGCGATCAGCGGGAAGGAGGTGGCGCCGGTGAAGAGCACCAGTCCGGCGTTGGGGATCGCCGCGGCCCCGGAGGTCACCACCATCGCGATGAGGGCGATGACCCCCAGCGCGACCGCGATGGGTACGTTGATCGTCACCAGCGCGATCATCCCCAGGAACATCAGCAGCAGGGTCACGGGCCGCCCTCGCTCTGAGTTCCAGCAGCCGTCCGGTTCGCACCGTTGCCCGTGCCCGGGCCCGCTGCCGTGCTCGCCCCGCCGCGCCCGCCCGCCGGCGGACTCGCCCCGCCGTCCGCGTCTGCGTCCGGATCCGCGTCCTTACCACCCCGCAGCATCTCCGGCAGGCTCAGCAACTGCGCGATCACGAAGAGGACGCAGCCGATGGGGATGACGGATTGCGTGAGCCGGGTGGGCACCCACGGCAGGCTCACCATGCCGGAGCCCTCCAGGATGACCAGCACCCGCCACCCCGCCCACGCCGCCACCAAGAAGAACGCGACCACCACCGCCTCCCCCGCAACCACAACCGGGATCCGCCATGGCCGCCCGAGCCGCCGCACCAGGTTGGGGAAGCCGATGTGTGCCCGCTTCAGGGCCGCGAGCGCCGCCCCGTAGTACGTGAGCCAGGCCAGCAGGATCGACGCCACTTCGTCGTACCACACCAGCGCCGCGCCGAACTTGCGGAAGCCCACGCCCATGACCACGACCACGGCCAGGGCCGCCACCAGCACGAGCACGACCGCCTCCAGCAGGCGCTCGAAACGGGTGCGCAGGGCGGTCATGGGCAGGGTGGTCACCGGGTGTGTCCCAGGATGGTGGGTGCGATCATCCGGGCAGGATCCACGAATCTCGCCCGCCGGGCAAGTCGCCGATGAGCGTCCCGCGTCTCTGGCTCGACCGGGGTCCCGGTTCTCGGCATGCGACCTCTTCGACATTACTCTCCGGTGTTGCCGGATCCCGCCATTGCCACATCGCCATGCTATACGGGAGGCATCTCCTGTTTCAACCTCGCCTGGACACCCTCTCCCATCATCAGCGACGCGTGCTCGCGGAGCTTGGGGCGACGCCACGCGGGTTCGTCCTCCATGGCGGAGCCGCGCTGGCGCTCCGGCTGGCCCATCGCAGGCCGGAGGACTTCAGCTTCCTGTCGACGGCGCCGTTCGATCCTCATCGGCTCCTCGACAAGGTCCCGTACCTGCGCGGCGCCGAGGTCATCCGGCGTGGCCGCGACAAGCTCACGTGCATCGTGGATCGCGGCGGTATCGTGCGCGTCTCCTTCTCCGGTGACGCGGTGCGCAGGCGTGTGGAGGAGCCGGAACTCGCCGAGCCGCCCGGGATCGAGGTTGCCTCCATGGTGGACCTGGCGGCCGCCACGGTGCAAGCGATCCAGAGCCGCTCCCGTGCGCAGGACTATCTGGATGTCGACGCCATCGTCCGTCCGGGCGGCATCAGCCTGAGTAGAGCCCTGGGTGCCGCGACCGCCGTATTCGGCGATCGGTTCAATCCGATGCTTACCCTGAAGGCGCTCACCTTTTTCGGAGACGGGGATCTGCACACGGTGCCGGAATCGGTGCGGCAGCGGCTGGTGCGGGCGGTCGAAGGGGTCGATCCGGGCGGTATCCCGCGATTGGCGTCACGCCCTGGACTTCGGCCGGCCCGGGAGCCGCATGGGCGGTCCGCCGGAAGCACTGCGACTCTCCGGCGCCTGCCGATCCGGAAGCGACGCGCATAGAACGCCTCGGCTCCGCAAGGGAGCAGCCGGTGCCCGGAGCGCTCAGCGGCGGGCCGGCAGCGTGATGAACCCCGCCACCATGAAGTGGTGGTCGAGCGTGAGCGCGTCCTGGATGCCCAGTTCGGTCATGACCACGAAGCTGGCGGCGTCGGCGAGCGAGAAGGGCTGATCCGAGAAGCGTTCGATCCAGTTCCCGATCGCGGCCTCCTCGCGCTCCGGAGTGATGTACTCGATCTGCGTGGGAGCCTCGCGGACCGCCTTGAGATAAGCGGAGGCGGCGTGAAGACCTGCGCGACGAAGGAGCAACGCGTGAGTCTCGGCGACCACCACGTTGGTGGTCACGATGCTCGCGCCCTGTCGGACGCGGGTGCGCAGGCTCAGGGCGAAGGCCTCATGATCGGGGTGCCGGTCGTTGGCCAGCGGGTACCACGCGCTGGTGTCGACGAAGAGGCTCTTGGCCCGGATCAGGACTCGCCGCGCTCTTGCGAGGAGGCTGGCCAGGACGCGACCTCGGTGGCGGCGAGATACTCGTCGTGCTCTCGCGCAACGTCGATCCCGAGATCGTCGTCGGGCACCGACACCATCCCGATGATCTTCAGCACCGGATGATGCTCCGGATCCGAGATCTGAAGTTCCAGGGCCTTCAGCCCCCGCCGAAGGACATCGGACTTGGTGGTATCGAGCTCCGCCGTCAGTCGCTCGAGACGGTCTTTTTCGCTCGGACGAAGATAGACCTGGACGGGCTCGGCGACGCGCCGTTTCGGGGTCTTGTCCTTAGAATAGTTCATGACTCATGATAATGAAATCGTAGCGACATCGCCAGATTAATCCGTCCGGTGCCCTCACCGCGCCAACTCCCCCACCCACCGCACCAGTTCGCCGCCGCCATCGACCTCATCGGCGAACTCGTCGTAGATCGCGTCGCTGGCGTCGCGGAAGCGTGCGCGGTCGGCCTCGTTCACCTCGATGCCGGCGGCCCGCAGTTCCTCCAGCAGCTCGGCGTCCATGCGCGCTGCTGTCTCGTACACGAACTGCTGCATCTCGCGCGCCGTGTCCTCGAGGATGGCGCGCACCTCCTCGGGCAGCCGCTGCCAGCGCGCTTCGCCCACGGTGACGAACGCGGGCGTGTACACGTGTCCCGTGAGCGACAGGTACGACTGCACCTCGTGCAGCTTGGCCGAGGCGATCTGCGCCAGCGGGTTCTCCTGTCCGTCCATCACCCCGGTCTGGAGCGCAACGAAGACCTCGGCCAGGGGCATGGGCGTGGGGTTGGCGCCGTAGGCCTGGAAGAGCTTGACCCGCCAGACGCCGCGCGGTGTGCGCAGCTTGATGCCCGCGAGATCCTCCGGCCCGCGGATCGGGCGGGCGTTGTTGGTGATGTGGCGGAAGCCGTTCTCCCAAAGTGCGAGGATGCGGTATCCCTCGGCTTCGGCAAGCGGGGCCAGGTGATCCCAGAAGACATCCTCCTCGATGCGCTTCATGTGCTCCCGGTCCTGCACCAGGTACGGCATCTCGAAGAGTCCGAAGCCGTCGATCACCGACGACATCACTGTCGATGGCAGCGACATCTCCACGGTGCCCAGCCTGAGTTTCTGCAGCAGCACGTCGTCCCCGCCGAGCTGGCTCGATCCGTAGACGATGACGCGTCCGGCCTCGCCCAGGCGCTCGTTGGCGCGCTCGGCGAATTCGTTCGCGACGATGTCGTAGAGGGACTCGGGGGCGCCCACATGTCCCAGGCGGATCTCGACCGGGCCGGTGTCTTCGCCCGGGGCGCAGGTGGTCAGGGCGGAGACGGCGATCACAGCGGGCGCCAGAATGTGCTTCCGGGACATCGTTTCCCTCCAGCGTCTGATATCATCCATTAGTCGCGTATAGTATCATGATTCATACAAGTGATATCATGCATGAGCGGCGCGTGATATCAGTGATCATCCTCATCCGCTCGCTGGCTCGTCATCGCGAGATGGTCGAGGGCCGCATCCACGCCCCCACCGCTGTGGGGAACCCGCGCCAGCCGCAGCCCCATCTCGACGCCGGCCAGCGTCCCTGCGAGGGTGAGCTCGTTCAGGTCTCCCAGATGGCCGATGCGGAACACACGGCCGTCGAGCTTGCCGAGCCCGGTTCCGAGCGACATGTCGAAGCGATCCAGGATGACCTTGCGCAGGGCGTTGGCGTCGTGGCCATCGGGGAGCTGGACGGCGGTGAGCGAGTTGGAGTGCTCGCACGGGTTGAGGCTGTAGCACTCGAGGCCCCATGCGGCAACCGCGGCCCGGGTGGCCTCGGCGAAGCGCCTGTGGCGCGCGAACACACGGTCCAGTCCCTCCTCGGCCAGCATCGCGAGCGACTCGCGCAGGCCGAAGAGGAGCGTGGTTGCGGGGGTGTATGGGAAGAAGCCGCTCGCGTTGGCGGTGAGATGGTCGTCCCAGTTGAAGTAGGAGTGGGGCAGGGGTGAGGCCGGGCGTGCGGCCAGGGCGCGCTCGCTGGCGGCAGTGAACCCGAGGCCGGGCGGGAGCATGAGCCCCTTCTGCGACCCGGTCACGGTTACGTCGACGCCCCATTGGTCGTGGCGGAAGTCGATGGACGCGAGCGAGGACACCGTGTCGACCATGAAGAGCGCGGGGTGTCCGGTGGCGTCGACGGCGGCGCGGATGTCGGGGAGGTTGGTGGTGACGCCGGTGGACGTCTCGTTGTGCACGATCATCACGGCGCGGATGCGGCCCTCGCGGTCGCGGCGGAGTCTGTCCTCGACCAGTTGGGGTTCGACGCCCGCGCGCCAGTCGCCCGACACCAGGTCGACATCGAGGCCGAGGCGGTCGGCGACCTCCGCCCACTTCCCGGCGAAGAAGCCCCGGTCGAAGGCTAGGACGCGGTCCCCGGGGGCCAGCGTGTTCACTAGCGCCGCCTCCCACGCGCCAGTGGCCGAGGAGGGGAAGACGAACACGGTGCCGTCGGTCTTGAAGACGGGTTTCAGGTCCTCGAGCACGCCCAGCGTGAGTTCCGCGAACTCGGGGCCGCGGTGGTCGATGACCGCCCGGTCCATGGCGCGCCGCACCCGCTCGGGTACGTTGGTGGGGCCGGGGAGCTGGAGAAAGTGCCGGCCGCTGCGTGTGGTCATGCGCGCTCTCGGGTGACGTGGAGAGGGCCGCGGATTAGAATGCGGCGACCCGCCGGCGACGAACCCTGCAAGCTAATGAAGCGCGCCCATGCCTGACCACCGATGCGGCTGTCCTTGCCTCCGACGCGCCCCGCCCGGCTGCGGATCCGCCCATGCCTGACCGCCGGCCGAAGATCGGGGACCTCTCCCTCGCAGCCCGGCTGCGGCGCGAGCTGGAAGGCGAGGTGCTCTTCGACCCGGTCAGCCGCGGGCTCTACAGCACCGACGCCTCCATCTACCAGATCGAGCCGGTGGGGGTGGTGGTGCCGCGCACCGTGCAGGACGTGAGGACCGCGATCGAGATCGCCGTGCAGGAAGGGGTGCCGGTGCTCCCGCGCGGGGCGGGGACCTCGCAAGGCGGGCAGGCGGTGGGCCGGGCGCTGGTGATCGACACCAGCAAGCATCTGGGCGCCATCTCGCGCCTGGACAGGGAGGCGCGGACGGTTCGGGTCGAGCCGGGCGTGGTGCTCGACGACCTGAACCGCTGGCTGGCGCCGCACGGGCTCTTCTATCCGGTGGACGTGGCTACCGCCAGCCGGGCCACGTTGGGGGGAATGGCCGGGAACAACAGTTCCGGGGCTCGGTCCATCCGCTACGGCATCATGGCCGACCGGGTGCGTGCCATCGACGCGGTGCTCGCGGACGGGAGCGAGTTGCGCTTCGGGGAACTGCCTGATGGGGTATCCGAGCGTGCGCGCGCGGGGAAGAAGAACGGGGATGGCGGGGTCCAACTGGCGCGCCGCATGTGGGAGATCCGCGCCCGCGAGGCGGAGGAGTTGGAGCGGCGAATACCGAAGGTCCTCCGCCACGTCGCCGGCTACAACCTGCATCGCCTGGAGCGTCCCGGGCTGAACCTGGCGCCGCTGCTGGTGGGCTCGGAGGGAACGCTCGCGTTCTTCACCTCGCTCGAACTCGATCTGGCCCGCCTGCCGCCGCACCGCCTGCTGGGCATCTGCCGTTTTCCCGACCTGGAGAGCGCGCTCGATGCCGTGCAGCACATCGTCACCCTCGACCCAACCGCGGTCGAGCTGATGGACGACAACGTGCTCCGCCTGGCCTGCGCGAACCCCACCTTCCGCCCCGTGGTGGAGCGGGTCTTCCCCGGCGACCCGGGGGCGGTGCTGGTGGTGGAGTTCTCGGCCTTCCAGGAGCGGGCCGCGCATGAGGGACTGAATCGGCTCGAGGAGCTGATGGGCGATCTGGGCCATCGCGGCCCCATGAGGCGCGCGCTCACCGCCGCGGACCAGGCCCAGGTCTGGGGTGTGCGCAAGGCCGGTTTGAGCATCGTCATGTCGTCGCCCGGCGACGTGAAGCCGGTCTCGTTCATGGAGGACTGCGCCGTGCCACTGCCGCGCCTGGCGGAGTTCGGGGCGCGGGTCAACGAAGTATTCGGCCGGCACGGGGCCGACGGCACCTGGTACGCACACGCGTCGGTGGGGTGCCTGCACGTGCGTCCGTCCCTGAACCTCAAGCAGGCGCCCGACGTGGGCCGCATGCGCGCCATCGCCTCCGAGGTGCACGAGGTCGTGCTCGACCTGGGGGGATCGCACTCCGGAGAGCACGGCGACGGGCTGGTGCGCTCGGAGTTCATCGAGGGGCTGATGGGGCGGCGCATCGCGGCGGCGTTCGAGGAGGTGAAACAGGCCTTCGACCCGCGCGGCTTCATGAATCCGGGCAAGATCGTCGATCCCCCGCGCATGGACGACCGCAGCCTCATGCGCTACCGGCCCGGGTACGCGCACAAGCCCTTCGAGACCACGCTCGACTGGAACCGGTGGGGCGGGCTGGCCGGCGCCGCCGAGATGTGCAACAACAACGGCGCCTGCCGGAAGGCCGATCCCGGGACCATGTGCCCCTCCTACCGCGTCACCGGCGACGAGAAACACGTGACGCGCGGGCGCGCGAACGCCCTGCGGCTGGCGTTGACCGGGCAGCTCGGCTCCGACGCGATGCGCTCACCGGAGATGAAGGAGGTCTTCGACCTGTGCATCGGCTGCAAGGCGTGCCGGCGCGAGTGCCCGGCGGGCGTGGACATGGCGCGCATGAAGGTCGAGTTCCTGCACCACTACCGGAAGAAGCATCCCGCCGGCGCGCGGGATCTCGCGCTCGCGCATCTTCCGCGGCTGGCGGCACGCGGGGCGCGGTTGGCGCCCCTGATCAACGTCGGGGGACGGAGTCGGGTGCTCCGGGGCGTGGGCGAGCGCCTCACCGGCATTGCACGGCAGCGCGAGCTGCCCAGGTGGGCCAGAAGGCCCTTCCGGAATCCTCCGGCCCTCGGGGACAAGCCCGAGGTGGTGCTGCTGGTCGACACCTTCAGCCGTTACTTCGAGCCCGGGAACGCGCGGGCAGCGATGAGGGTGCTGGAGGCGGCGGGATATCGCGTCGAGGTGGCCGGGGCAGGGCTTGGCTCACGTCCTCTGTGCTGCGGCCGCACCTATCTGAACGCCGGGCTGGTCGAGGAAGCTCGCACCGAGGCGCGACGGCTGCTGGACGCGCTGTCGGAGGCGCGCGCCCGCGACGCGGCCATCGTCGGGCTCGAGCCCTCCTGCCTGCTTACCCTGCGCGATGAGATTCCGGCAATGCTTCCGGGCGCCGAATCAGAGCAGGTCGCCGAACGTGCCCTGCTGCTGGAAGAACTCCTCGTCCGCGATGAGGAACGGATTCGTACGCGCCTCGATCTCCAGGTGCCGAGCGCAGATGCCGCCTTCATCCACGGGCACTGCCATCAGAAGGCCTTCGGCGCCTTTGAGGCCACGCCCCGGGTCCTCGACTGGATTCCCGGGCTCAGGCCCACCGTCATCAAATCCGGCTGCTGCGGAATGGCAGGCTCCTTCGGCTACGAGGCGGAGCACTACGAGCTGTCGATGAAGATGGCGGAGCTGGATCTGCTCCCCGCGGTGCGCGCTGCCCCCGCAGACGCCCTGGTTGTCGCCGACGGCACCAGTTGCCGGAGCCAGATCGCGCACGGCAGCGGCCGCGAGGCGGTGCATGCGGCAGCGGTGCTGGCCGGGGCGTTGGGGGCGAAGAGCGGCTGAGGACGCAATCTCCGGAGTTGATGTCTGGTGCTCGCATGTCCCGTTGGGACCATCTTGTAGACATCTGCAACAACTGAAGTCACTTCGGTTGACGGCGTTCAGCGTCCATGGATACCGTCAGAAGGATCCACGATGGTCGCGCGTTCCCGAGCCAAGGAGGAGTCATGGCGGACGCAACACGGATACCCGACCAACTGCGCACGCACGTATGGGAAGGGCGTGTCAACGCCGATCGACTGCGGCGCTACTACGGTGAACTGGCTGGAGTCCTCACGCGCCGGGCGTCGATGCTTACGACGCTGGGATGCTTCGTCGCATTCGTGGGCCCACACCTCGATGGCCTGGGTGCGCCTGCATGGCTGGAGGTGTTGGTATCGCTGGCGGGAGTGGTGCTTGCCATCAGCACGATAGCGCACAGTCAGAACAGGATTATCGAGGCACTGTTCCGGCACCAGCAGTTCGCCGATCTGCATACGGAATGGACCGGCCTCTGGCAACGTGTCGAGGACGAAATGGCCGCGGTCCCCGAGGTCCAGAGCCGATGGACCGAATTGACGCGAAAGGCCGACGCGATCACGGTCCGGAGTCCCCAGGACAAGATCAACCAACGCGTGCTCGACGCCGCGGAGCAAGCGACCTACGCCTACTACGAGCAGGAGGCCGCTCCTGGTGTCCCAGCCACAACCTGATCCCCAGGGTCATCCGCCTCCCAAGCCGGCCCCTGAGAAGCGCCAGGGCGGATGGCCACCCCCGAAGAATCCACCTCCCCCTCCCCCGCCAAGAAAGAACTGAAGGGAGGGGTCCGTTAGCCAACCGGACGCCCCAAGGCTCGCCTTGGGCTCGTCAATCGTGCTTCTCGTCAACCCGTGCTTGAAGGGCGCGGGCGCATCAGGAGCCCCCTCACCACGCGAACGTCTGCGAGTACTTCAGCGAGATCGACCGGCCCGTCGACAGCGGCGTCCGCGGGATCAGGTTGGCGTCGCGCTCGGTGAGCAGTCCCTCGTTATAGACGATCCAGAGGTCGGTGCCCTCGCGGAAGTGATAGCGGAGGCGCGAGTTGATGCTGGTCAGGTCGTCGACGCCGTTGTACTGGGCGTAGGCGCTCACGGCGAAGTGCGTGTTGAGCGCCACCTCGAGCTTGAGCTGCGCAATGTGCGCGGTGGTGGCCATGTCGCGCTCTGAGAAGTCGATCCGGTTGAGGGAATACACCGCCGCCATCTCCAGATAGCGGGACAGGTTCCAGACCGGCCCGACCGACATGCTGACGCGGCTGCCGTCGTAGAAGCTTCCCGCCGAGACGCTGTACCGGCCCCGGAAGCTGGCGGTGCGGCCGAGGTCGAGGTTCGCCTTCACCTCGTGGAACCAGTAGTCGCCCGCCGGCACCACCACCTCGGCGATCGGGAAGGGCTCGCGCACGCTCTCGTACTGCGATTCCAGCCCCACGTCCACACGCCCGCCGCTTCTGAACTGGGCCTCCAGCCTGGGATTCACGAGCCGGGTCTCCGCGGTGCGGTCGGAGTTGCGGGTGAACTGCCGCGCGGTCAGCCTCACGCCCTGCGATCGGAACAACGTCTCGGGATCGTCCAGGAACTGCCCGTATGCCAGATCGCCGCCGATGAAGTTGTAGGCCTTGCGGCGCTGGAACCCGAGGCCCGGGTTGTAGTCGGATCCCACCCGGACGGCGTCGAACGAGTAGGTGAAGCCCACGTCGCGGCGCCGCTCCCAGCGCGCTCTCAGCAGTCCCGTCTCCAGGCCGCCCGCGTCCGCCGTCCCCTCGTCGAATGTCTGCGCCCACTGCAGGAGCGCGTATTCGTCGCCGGTCGGCCGCAGCGACGCGTCCAGCCCGTACGCGATGTTGTCGCCCCCGTAGCTCCCGAGCCGGGTGGTGACCATCGCGCCCACGTTGGAATAGGAGTTCAGCACCTGCTGCCGCAGCCGCAGCACGCCCATGTTCTCCGACGAACGCTCCCCGTGCGCCGCCGTCTGCATGTTCAGGAGCCCGTAGTCGGTGCCCCCTACGCGCCCCACCGCGCGCGCCCCCCCGTAGATCCTGACGATGTCGCCCGCGTCGAGTCCGATCTTCCTGCTGTAGAAGAGGCGGTTGAAGGGGCCGCCGGTGTTAAAGTCGAAGGTCGCGGAGCGCTCCTGAAAGAACTGGCGTTTCTCCGGGACGAACAGCGCGAAGCGTTCGATGTTGACCTGGACGCTGTCCGCTTCCACCTGCGCAAAGTCCGTGTTCGCGGTGACGTTCAGCGAGAGATTCGACGTCGGGGCGTACCTGATGTCGAGCCCGACTTCCCGGGACCCTTCGCGGTCGGTTTCCCACGCGGACTCCGGTCCGCCGGGACCATCCACGAGCTGCGGCGTCTGCCGCACTCCGCCCAGTACATAGGGCGTCACGTAGACGGGCGTGGACTGCTGCACGCCCCGCAGCAGGACGCGCTGCGCCTGCGAGGGCTTGGCGAAGGCGATCCCGCCCCAGCGCGGATCGATGTCCGGGAAGGTGTGGCGTTCATTCTTGCGCGCGATGATCCGGTAGAAGATGAACCCCATCGTCACTTCGTCGCCTTCGACCTGGAAGCCGAGGGTGGCGAAGGGGATACGGAACTCCGCGAACCAGCCCTCCTCGTTCTGGCTGGTGACGACGTCCCAATACGAGTTCCAGTCCTCGTTCGACGGCATCCCGGCGCGCGGCACGACCTGGGCATCGTTGAAGACCGTGCGGTCGATGCGGTTTCCCGCGGGGTTGGTGACGAACCAGACACCGGTCTCGAAGTCGTTGTAGCTGTCGAAGATGACGGCGAGCCCATCGTCGCCGCTGTAGCGGTCGCGGTAGAAGGTGTTGGTGCGGACGGCCTCCGGCTCGGAGTCGTAGAGCCGGCCGGACACGTAGACGTATTCGTCGTCGTGGGCGATCCGCACTTCGGTGGTCTCGGTGGGCGGCGCCCCGTAGGTGGGACTGAACACCGTGAAAGGCAGAGGCTCCAGGTCGTCCCACGCCGGCTCGTCCACGATGCCGTCCAGCTCGATGGGGCCGCTGATGCGGGGGATGAGGATGGGCGTGGTACGGGAGTCGTCAGCCGAAGGGCCCGGTTCGGACGTCGGAGTCTGGCCGTGGAGTGCTGACGGGGCGAGCAGAGCCGCGAAAACCGCGGCAGCCAGGGATGTTGCGAAGGGGAGGCTGCAGGGCGGGGAGTGGGCGGCCCGCGTGCGAGAGATCGTCATCGTTTCCCGTTTCGTCCTCGTTCACCCAGCCCGTGCCAGACCTCTGCGTCCGCCCCGCGCGCGTGCGCCCGGAGGTGTCCCGGAACCGACCTCAACGCTCTACCCTCCAGGGGTTTTCCGCAAGCGGTCGGGGCACGGTGGCGGGCGAGCGCTGGTATGAAGAGGCTGAGCGTCGGGCTGATCCGTCACATTTTCCACGTCCCGGTCGTTTCCTGGACGACAACACTCCATAACAGAGAGCGGGCTCGGGTGGAGCCAGAGGCCTTTCGCGACGTCTTCGACCAGCTGAAGCCGAAGCTGCTGCGCTACTGCACGTACCGGTGCGGAGATCCGGATGCGGCGGAGGACATCGTGCAGGAAGCGATGGTGCGGCTCTGGCGGCGGGACGCCGATGCGCCTCCCGCCGATCCCGCGGCGTGGCTGTTCACGACTGCCCGGCACCTCATCCTCGATGGGGAAAAGGTGGCCGGCAACCGACAGCGGCTGCTGGTCTCCAATCCGGTGTCCGAGGCCGAGCCGGAGCAGGCGGACCGGGCTCTGGAGCGCGAGCAGGAGCGGCAACGAGTACGCGAGGTGCTGGGAGAGATGCCTGATCGAAGCCGGGAAATCCTGATGCTCCGCTACTCGGGGTTCAGCTATCGCGAGATCGCCGGGAAGGTCGGCATCGCGCCCGGGTCGGTGGGCACGTTGCTGGCCAGGGCCGAGCGCCGTTTTCTGGAGCTACTGCGACCGTCCGGGGAGGATGCGGCACGATGATCCATCTGACGGAAGACATGATTCTCGCGGTGCGCGACCGGGAGCCGGTTGCGGACGAGGTGCTGGCCCACATCGACGAGTGCGGCGCCTGTGCGCGGGCCCTGGAGGATGCCCGGTCGCGCGCCGAGGCCGTCGAACAGGCGCTGGCGGCGCTGACGGTGCCGCGGAGGATGGAAGGGCGGGCAGAGATCCCCGAGGGGCGCGGGCGTTCGGATGTGGCTGCGGGCGCAGGGACTCAGGTGGTGTCCATCGAGCGCGGGCGTTCGGATGGGACGGCGGGCACCGGAGTCCGGGTGGTGCCCATCGACCCTGGGCTCCGGGATGCGGGACCGCGAACGCGGGCACGCCGGAGCGTCTGGTCGGTGCGCTGGCTCGGCCGCGCAGCCGTACTGGTGCTCATCGCAGCGGGGGCGCTCTCCGCGCTTCCCGGCCCGTTCAACGGGTGGATCCCGCGGGTCTTCTCGGGTGGGTCGCCGCTGGCCACGCCGATCGCCCCTGCGCCCGAGCCGGCCGGCCAGGTCGGGGGCCGAATGGAGGTTGTGAGCGGGCCGGTGCTCGTGCACTTGGAGAACGTCGTGCCCGGCACCGTCATCGATGTCCGCCGGGTCGCCGGTCGGGCCGTCGGGGTGCTGGCGGCGACCGGCAGCGAGTTTTCCTACGGGAGCGGGGAGGTACGGGCCGCCGTCGTGGCGGGCCCGGTCACGGTGGAGCTGCCGGATGGAGTGGTGCCGGCCACGCTGATCGTGAACGGGGCGACCTATCTCGTTGTCGACGCGGTCGGGATGGAAGTGCCGGGACCGGCCACGGCGGCCGTCGGGGAGAGCCTGGTGACGTTCCAGGTGCCGAATTGACGAGGGTCCGCGTGGTCGCGGCCGGGCCTGCGCGGGCGGACGTGCGCGGTGGTTTGCCGGTGGGTCGGCGTTGCAAAGGCAGCCGCCTCGCGCGGCTGGCGGTTGCGGCGTTCGCCGTCGCGGTGAGTCCCGCCCTCGCCAGCCCGCAGGCCGCTCCCGACAGTGCGGACGCTTCTCTGCACGGAACAATCACCGGGGTCTTCCGGGAGCGCATCGGCGTACTCCCGCACGCGCTGCTGGCGGTCGAGACGCCGGCGGGCCGGCGGTGGGTGCAGGCGGGCGAGAATGGCCGGTACTTCCTGGGCGGACTTCGGTCCGGTGTGGTCACCTTGCGCGTGCGCCATCCCGGCTACGAGGCGATCGCGGTCGAAGTCACCCTGGCTGCCGGCGCGTCCGTGGGCGTCGACCTGGAGCTCACCGGCCGGCCGCTGCGCCTCGACCCGGTGGAGGTCCGGGCCGACCGGCTGATCGGAGAGAGCACCGGCGAGGGCGAGCCCGGACGACCACGGCCCATCCCGGAACTGGAGATCCAGGCGCTCGACCTGACCCCGGGGGTGGGGGACCCGGCGCTGGCCGCGGCGGTGCGCGCGCTTCCCGGCAACGATCCCGCCAGCGCCACCGACGTGCTCTACCTGAGGGGCTCCACCGCCGACATGAAGCTCGTCCTGCTCGACGGAGCGCCGGTGTACACCCCGTTTCACGTGGCGGGCCTGATGCCCGGATTCGAGCCGGCGTTGCTGGGAGCCGCCGCGCTCCACCGGGGCGGGGCCCCCGCGCGCTACGACGGCGGCCTGACCCACATCCTCGACCTCCGCACGCGCTCGCCCCGCCGCGACCGGGTGCGCGCCTCGGCGGCGCTCGATCTGCTCACCGCGTCGGGCGCGTTCGAGGGGCCGCTGGGCGCACGGGGCGGGTTCCTCGCCTCGGCGCGCGGGCTCCACGATGTCGGATCGGGACCGCTGGGGGGCGACCGTCCCTACGGATACTCCGATCTTCTGCTCGCGGCGGAGTACGAGCCCGGCGACGACCATCGCGTAGGAGTTACCGCCTTCCGCAATTCCGAAGCGGTGCTGCTCGACTACGAAGCCGCGCCCGACGATGCCACCTGGTCGAACCGCGCTCTCTCGCTCAGCTACGAAGGCGCCGCCGGAGGTGCCCGCGTGCGCGCGCTGGCGGCCGCCAGCGACTACGACGCCTCGCTCCCCCTCCAGCCGGCGAGTACTGACTCGGTGCCCGCGGCCGCCCCGCTGCTTGCGACCGGCGCCAACCGGCGTGTTCGGCTGCTTGCCGAGGTGGAATGGGGAGGGGGTGCCGCGCGCACCGTTGTCGGCCTGTCCCACAATTCCATCGAGGCGGAGTACGGCGCGCGCGCTCCAGCCGCCGGTGCGAGCACAACGGCGAACGCCACCCACACCACCACCGGGCTCCACATCGACGCCGTTCGCCTGCTCGCGCCGGAGGTCACGCTGCGCGCTGGCGTGCGCGCCGACCTCTTCCCGGATGGCGAACTGGCCCTGGCGCCCCGTGCCCGTCTCGCCTGGGCCTTCGATCCCCGCGCGCTCCTGAGCGTGGCAGTCGGACGCTACCACCAACCCACGCGCACCCCGGACGTGGAGGTCGAGCGCACGCTCCAGGAGGTCGTGGCCTCCGACCTGTCCGCGCCCCAGCTTCTCCCTGTGGCCCGGGCAGACCACGTCGTCGTTTCGCTCGACCAGCTACTCGCCGGGCGCGTGCGCCTCGGGCTGCACGGCTACTGGAAGGGGTACGAGGGTTTGGCGGCGGCATCGAGCTCGAGCGGAGGCGCATCGATCCGCAGTTCCGGGGTGGATCTCCGCCTGAGCAGCGCCGGAGAGCGCGAGGTGATCTGGCTCGGATACGGACTCTCCTGGTTCTGGTCCGACCGCGACCTGTCCGGGTACAGCCGCGACTTCGCAGGCCGCCACCTGCTCACCGCGGGGGTGGCGAGCGAGCTCTGGGGACCCGTGCGCGGGGAATTCCGCCTGGCCTACGGGGCCGGCCTTCCGTACACCGCCATTCCCTTCCGCTCTTTTGGCCTGGACCAGGAGGCGGCCGCGCCCACCGCACCGCTGGAGCCCACTACAACCCCGCCCCAGCCTCCCGTCGCCATCGACTCACCCCTTCTGGAAGGACTGGACGACGCCTTTCTCCGACTCGACTTTGAACTGCACGCCCGGCTGACCGCCCAGTGGGGCGGGCATGACTGGAGCGTCCGCCCCTATCTGCGCGTGCTCAACGCCCTGCAACGCCGCGACGCCCTCTTCTACGCCTTCCAACCCTGGCGCGCGGATTCCCTGACCCCGCTCGCGGAGCGTCCCTTCCTGCCCGTGATCGGGGTCGCGATCACGTTCTGACGCCCCACCCTTACATCCTCGCGTTCGCCGCCGTGGGGGTCGTCGGCGGATGGTGGCGTCTCGCCATCGGTCATCCGTCACAAACCGGGCTTCCCGGTCGCTCTCCAGATGAATGCCGCGGTTCATCCGCGGGCTGATCCATCCATCAAGAACGTGGCCGAAAAAAATGTCTCAGAATACGACCAGCAAGCCCCAGCATCGCATCCCGGCGTCCATCGCCGTCCTGATTGCCTCCCTTCTGACCTTCTCTCCCCTCAGTGCCCAGCTCATCCCCATCCGCACCGTCCCGGTCGCGAGCGGCGACCAGTTTCTCACGGTGCCGTCGGAAACTCTGGGGATGGCCGGCACGACCATCGCCGTGGACGACTCGGTTGCCGACCTGTGGTCGAATCCTGCGAAGGGTGTGTTCATCGACGAGCCTGTCATCATCGGAGCCCCGACCTTCTTCGGTGTGTCCGACGAAGGCGGCGGGGGAAAGACGTTCCCCTTCACGGGCCTCCTGCGGGACGGTGACTGGTTCGGAGGGGCCTCGGTCGCGCTCCAGCAGCTGAGCGGCAGCGAGCGGGGCCGCTTCGGGCCGTTCTTCGACGGCTTCTGGCCGGGTCCGTTCAACCGCCTGTCGGAGCGGTCGGCGCGCAACCTGTACGGGCGCGCGGCCATCGGGCGGAAGCTGGCCGAATCGGACTGGTCGGTGGGGCTCGCCGTTTTCCGGGCGGGTCTGAACATGATGACCGGCGTGGACCAGCTCTACGCGGGAGCCGACCGCATCGACCAGCAGGGCGCGGTCACCGACCTGCGCGCGGGCGTCTTCCGTGATGGAGAACGGGACCGCGTCGGCTTCACGCTGATCCACAACCGGGTTTCGATGGAGCATGAGGTGCACTACGCCGACATCGTCGCCCGGGACACCATCACCTGGGAACCCACGTTCGAGTTCCGGGAGGAGCTCAACGAGGACAGGACCCGCACCCTGGGCGGGCACCTCGAGTGGGACCGGAAGCTGGGGGCAGAAGGATGGAGCATCGGCGCGACCCTGACCGCGAACCACAAATCGCATCCCAAGATCCCCAACTACGAGATCCAGAACATCCCGCGCGACCCGGGAACGACCTGGGCCTATGAAATGGGGTTCGGCATCGGGCGCCACCTGAAGTCGACCTCCTTCGGCATCGACGTCGCCTACCAGCCCATCTGGAGCCACACCTGGCAGGAGGCCGATAGCCGCATGGAAACGCCCAGGGGCGTCCTCGAAATCGGCGACATGACGATCGAGAACCACTTCACCTTTTCGAACGTCGTGCTCCGGTCCGGGATCTCACAGCGCTACGACAGGTTCGGCTTCCAGTTGGGTCTGGAGGCGCGGTCCTACGCCTATCACCTGGAGCAGGACGACCATGTCGAAGCCACTTCGCGCGATCAGGACGAGGCGTGGACCGAGTGGACGCCCTCCTTCGGGGTCCAGTTTCGCACCAGCGACTTCGAGCTGCACTCGAGCACTCGCATCACCTCGGGCACCGGCTTTCCGGGCATCGATGACTTCTTCGTCCAGGAGGACATGGCGCTTGCGGCCCCGTCGTCCCCGGACTTCATCGCCGCGCCCCGGGGCGCGCTGACTCTACAGGATGTCACCGTGCTGACCCATCAGATCTGGATCCGGGTGCCGATTCGCTGATTCGACCCGGCCCGCGCCATCGCCACGCTGGACCTGCGCGACTTCGGTGCCGTAATAGTCGTCAGGTGGGCCGGAGCTGTGGCCGAGGGATTTCCAGGAGCTGGCGACGAGAGCAACATGATCTCGGTGATCGTCCCCGCACATGACGAAGAGGCATGGCTCCCGGCCACCCTCGACTCCATCCGGACCGCGGCGGATCACGTCCGCGCGCGATCCGGCGTAGACGTCGAAACCATCGTCGTCGACAACGGCAGCACGGACGACACCGCTGCCGTCGCACGGGACCGGGGCGCGACCGTCGTTCACGAGCCCGTCCGGAGCATCGGTCGCGCGCGCAACACGGGGGCGCGCCATGCGTTGGGCGAGGTGCTGGTGTTCGTGGACGCCGACGTTCACATCCGGCGCACCCTCCTCGACGTCATCCACGAGACCATGCTCGATCCGCGATGCCTCGGCGGCGGCGTGGACACCGAGCACCATCCCCGGCGTCTCCTCGTCCGTCTGCATCTGCGGGCGTGGCGGGTGCTTGCCGCGGTGATCCCGCTGGTGCAGGGGGCCACCCAGTTCTGCCGCAGGTCCGCGTTCGAGGAAGTGGGAGGCTACCCGGAGGATGTCTGGATGGGCGAGGACACCGACTTCTACGGCAGGCTGAGGAGGCTCGCCAGGAAGACGCGGGGGACGGTCCGGCTGATCCGTGCGCCGCGCGTGAAACCCTCCAGTCGCCGGTTCGACGAGTGGCCTCTGTGGAAGACACTGGTCTGGACCAACCCGCTCTTCATAGCGCTCTTCCGGCGCTGGAAGGCCGCTTGGGGGGGCTGGTACGCCCGCCCGGTGCGGTAGACCGTCCCGCGCGGCAGACATTCGTCGGGTGCGGGCGAGACGCCCGTCGCGTACGGCAGATGCCCTCCCGGTTGGGGGTAGACGCCCCGCCGACCGACCTCAAAGCGATCCGGCGAGCGCCTCCAGCTGGTCGGCGGCCATGCCCCAGCCCTCGTGGAAGCCCATCCGCTCGTGCTCCCTGAGTGCTTCCTCATCCCAGTGCATCGCGTTCGCGGTGTAGCGGGTCCGGCCATCGCCCGCATCCTCCAGGAGTACCTCCGAGACCATGAAGGCGCGTCCGCTCGGGATCCAGCCGGGCACGAAGGCGTCGGTGGTCTTCAGCCGGCGCATCGGCTTGACTTCAAGCACGACCCCCATCTCCTCGAACCTCTCGCCGTCCGGACCGTTCATCACGAGTGAGAACTCGCCCCCGGGTTCGAGTTCGATGCAGGCGTCGGTGACGTACCAGGGCTTCGGGCAGAACCACTGCTCCAGAAGCTCCGGCTCGGTCCAGCAGCGCCAGACGTTGTCGACCGCGGCATCGATCAGGCGCTCGAGCGTGAGAACGTGGGCGGGACCGGGTCTGCGTTCGGTCGGCGCCGTCATGGCTTGCTCCTCACTCCAGCAGCTCTTCCGCCTGCTCCAGATCTTCTACTCTGACCAGCAGCCGGGCCGGGTTCGCGAACGCCATGCCGATCTCGGAGCCTCCGGAATCGTCGACCTGCAGCATGCAGGGGATTCCCGCCGCATCGAGGACGGCGCGCGCCACTTCGCCCTGGTAGCGGTAGCTGAAGGTGCGGACCACGGCGACGTCGTGATGAAGGCTGCGCCGATAGGGAGGCCGCCTCCTGGTCACGGTGCCATGCCTCCGCCCGGAAGGTCCCCCGAAAAATCCGCCCCCGCGGAGTCCCGATTCATCGTCCGCCCGTCCGCTACCATTCCATCTCCGGCAGCACATCGCCCTGCACGCGGAACATCTCGTTGATGACGTTGACCGCGGCACGATAGGAATGGGTCGTGGGATCGAGCATCAGCGCCTGGAGCAGCGTCGCTCGTGAGCCTGTGTCGAAGGCGTCAACGAGGAGCTGGTGGATGCTGGTCTGGGTACGCAGCAAGGACAGGATCCCCTCGGGGAGGCGCTTCATGCTCCGCGGATGGAGCCCGCGTGCGTCCACGCGCGCCGGTACTTCGACGACGGAGCCGTCGGGGAGGCCGGGGACGTGGCCCTGGTTCGGGATGTTGACCGCGTCGAGATAGGTGTCGACGCCGCAGAGGATGCCCTCCAGGAGCGGGACGGCCAATTCGCCGGAGGGGGTCAGAGGGCCGGGGAAGTCCAGTCCGCCGGCGTCGTTCCCGGATCCCTCATGCGCGCGCCCCGAGGCTCCCTCTGCGTTGCCGGATTCTGCTTCCGCGCGCGCCGCCCGCGCCTCGGCCGCCGCTGCCCTCTGCTCCCGGGTCGGCTTCATGCGGGGCACCGGTCCGCCCGGAAACGCGGGCATGTCGGTGGGATGGTCTGCGAGGTTGTAGATCCAGGTCGGCACCTCGCCGGTCTCCCAGGGCGCGCCCTCGACGGGGTCGTAGAAGAACTGCACGACGCTGCTGCCGAGGAATTCCTGCGCCCATCCCAGATACTCGCCGATGTGGTTGGCTCCCGGGCTGGGGAACCGGCCGAAGATGCGGAAGAGGATGCGGCTGAGGGCGATCTCGTCCCAGTCGTGCAGCAGATGGGCCTCGCGCTCGCGCTTCTTCAAGCGGGGATACAGGTCCTCGCCGGTTTCGCGGTCGTGCACCGACTCGAACCAGGTAAAGTGGTTGATGCCGCTGGCGCGGGCGTCGAGCTGTCCGGTTGGGACGCCGAGGATGCGGGCCATCTGCTCGATGCCGTGAAAGACGCCGTGGCAGAGACCCACCACGCGCACGTCCGTGAGCCGGGACTGGGCCTCGCACAGCTTGGTGAGGGGGTTGGTGTAGTTGAGGAGCCACGCGCCGGGACAATGTCTTTCCATCGCGCGCGCGACGTCCACGCAGGGGCCCATGTTGCGGAGCGCATGGAAAAGCCCGCCCGGGCCGCCGTTCTCGCCGTAGATCTGCGGGAAGCCGAAGGTGCGCGGAATGTGGAAGTCCTGGGCCCAGTAGAAGTAGCGGTCCAGTTCGATGGCCATCACGACCGCGTCGGCTCCCGGGAGCGCGTCGGCGAGGCGGGTCGTGACGGACAGCCGCGGCGAGCAGCCCAGGCGCCCGGCGACGGCTTCCGCGTAGCCCTTCATCCGCGGGAGGTCGGAGGCGTCCAGGTCCATGAGGACGATGTCGAGTCCGTTCTCGCAGAGCGGGTCGCTCAGAAGCAGGTCGCGGATGGACGCGGGTCCGAACTCGCGGCTTCCGGCGCCGACCAGGACGACTTTCATTGAGTGGCTTCCTTCATTGAGCTGGTGGGCGCCTCGCCGACGTTGGCGTGGGCGCTTCGCACCGCCAGTGCTCCCGCGCCCAGCGAGACGACAACAAGAAGCGTGCCCGCGATGGCCTTGCCGGTCAGAAGATAACCGACGCCGAGCAGGCTGGCGTAGACGAAGAGTGCTCCGAGCAGGAAACCCATCCACATGCGGCCCGCCGACGGGTCGTTCGAGGTGATGCCGGTACGGCGCGCTACCCGGTCCCACCAGCCTCCCGGATGCACCCTCCGGTAGAAGCCGTCCAGCACTTCGTCGGACTCGGGCTTTGTCGCCAGGGCCACCACGACCCAGAGAACGGTGCAGACGATCAGGATGACCACGCCGCGAACGAGGTCCATGCCGGGCGCGTACATGGCGTCAACGGTCTGAAGCACAGCCGCCGGGACCACGGGCTCGATCAGCCCGAGCAGCACCCGGGTGTTGGCCAGCACCACCGAGCCGGCCATGGCGGCGATCTCGGCCCAGGCGTTGACGCGCCACCAGTACCACCTGAGCAGCCAGACCAGCGCGATGCCGGCGGAAATCTCGATGATGTAGATCCAGCCGCGCTGGATGGAGTCCATTTGCCAGGCCACCAATGCGGCCACGCCGGCGAGTAGCACGACGGCGACCCGGGAGGCGGCCACGTAGTGGCGCTCGGAACGGCCGGGGCGCATGAAGCGCCGGTAGACGTCGTTGACCATGTACGACGCGCCCCAGCACAGGTGCGTGTCCATGGTGCTCATGAAGGCCGCCAGGAAAGTCGCGACCATCAGCCCCCTCAGTCCCGCGGGCATCAGCTCGCGGATCATCATGGGGTAGGCGAGCTCGGGGTCGGCGGCGAGCGCGGCGTCCATGGTCGCGGGGGGGAAGACCAGCAGCGATCCGAGACCGACGACGATCCACGGCCATGTAAGCAGGACCGTCCCGGCGAAGGCGAACCACAGCGACGCCTTCACCGCCTGGCGCTCGTCGCGGGTCGCGAACAGGCGCTGGGCCACGTACCCGTCACCCTGCCCGCTTCTCAGCCAGAGGATGCCGATGAGACAGATGAAGGAGACGATCTCGAGCGAGGACGCGTTGGCTGCGGTCGGCACCAGGTCGAGGGCGCCGGGAGGGGCCTGTGGGACGTTCCGGACGGCCTCCGCCATGGCGGCCGGGCCCCCGAAGCGGGTCAGCACGATGCCGGCGAGGGTCAGCGCCCCCAGCATGCCGGCGATGAACTGGAGCAGGTCGGTGACCACGACCCCCCAGAGCCCCGAGGCCACGGTGTAGGCGAGCGCCAGCCCGCCGCAGACGGTCAGGGTGAAGGCGGGGTCCCACCCCAGCAGCACGCTGCTGAACTTCACCATCGCCAGCATGACCCAACCCATCACCACGGCGTTGCGAAGGAATCCCTGGTAGATCGCCGAAAAGCCGCGCAGGATACGGGCGGGCGCGCCCCCGTAGCGGATCTCGATCACCTCGGCGTCGGTGAGCACCCCGGCGCGGCGCCACAGGCGCGCGTAGAAGAAGGTCAGCATGAGGATGCCGGCCGCCTCGTACCACCAGAGCCAGTTGCCGAAGATGCCCTGCTGGCGCACCAGCGCGGCGGTGGCGAGGGGCGCGTCGCTGGCGAACCAGGTCGCGGCGATGGAGGTGCCCGCCAGCCACCAGGGGAGGGAGCGGCCCGCGACGAAATAGTTCTCCACGCTGCCGCCCGCGCGCCGCGCCATGCCGAACCCGATGGCGAGGACCACGGCGCCGTAGACCGCGACGACGATCCAGTCGAGGGAGGTCAGGGCCATGGGTCAGGGGGTGGGCGCACCCTTCAGCGACCCGAACCCGCGGAGAGCACGTTGGAGAGGATGCGGAACGCGCCCGGGATGCCATAGGGCAACTGGCGGTGCAGGGCGAGCGCCAGATAGGTGTAGTGGCCCTCGCCGATCTCGGCGGTGAGCCAGATCCCTTCCTGTGGATCCTGTCCCTGGTCGTGGGTTTCCACCAGCGGCGTGTACGCGGCATCCCATTCGGTGAAGAACTTGGAGCCGCGCTGCTCGACCCATCCATCGAAGTCCGCTTCGGTGATGCGGTTGGGCGTCGTCATGAACGGATGGGCCGGCTGTAGGAGGCGCACCGGGGCGTCCTCTTCCGAGACCTCCTCCGCGCCGCGCGGGAGGGAGGCGGGGTAGGGGGCCATCTCCTCCGGCACGAACTCCTGGGTCTGGTAGAGGATTACCAGATGGCCGCCGGCGCGCGCGTAATCGATCAGGCGCTGGTTGTGCTCCAGCAGGTCCTCGCGCACCGCGTATGCCCGCGTGCCGACCACGATGGCGTCGAGGCCGGAGAGCGATGCGGGGTCGGCGAGGGCGGCCGCGTCGAGCATCTCCACCTGGGCGCCCAGCGACTCGATTCCGGCCGGTACTTCGTCGCCCACACCCATCACGTAGCCGACGCGCGCGCCGTCCAGGCGGGCGACCGCCACCGACCGCACGGTTGTGGTCGCGGGGCGCCACAGCCGAGCCAGCCGGAGGTCGCGGTGTTCGATGGTCTGGTAGCCGGTGCGGTATTCGCGCCTGCCCGCCCGCGACACCGCCTGAATGGTCGCGGCGCCCTCCCACCCGTCCGGTGGGGTGACCTCGAAGGCCACCTCGGCCACCTCGCCCGCGCGGGCGAAGTCGTGCGCCACGGTGGCGGGCACGGCGGCCCAGCCGGCCGGGACTTCCACGCGGGTCGTGGTGGGGAGGGGGGCGGTGTTCGCGGTGACGCGCACCTGGATGGGAATGACGACCGCCTGGGGGCTCGCCGAGGCGGCCGGGCGCCCGGATGCGCTGGTGGGGCGGCCCGGCTGTCCGTTCCCTGGCGTGGTGGGGCCGTCGGATGTGGTGGTGGGACTGCCCGGTCGCGCGTCGCTAGGTGGCGCGGCCGGCTCCTCCACGGGAACCACCCGCACAGCGGGGTCGACCACGACCGACAGGGCGGGCAGAACCTCGACCGGGCGGGTCACCGACCCGTACGGCAGGCGGGGCACGGGGGCGGTGACGGCGGCGGTGTACACTATGGTCGTCCCCTCCACCACCAGGTCGACGGCAACCGACAGGGCGGGTCGCCGCCACGGAAGGTGCAGGTCCGCCGAGTCCGCCACCTGGTAGTGGTTCTGCGCGATCCCGTCGCGGGCGAAGTAGGGGGTGGCCGCCCTCGCCTCGGCGTCCGCATCGGCATCCACCTCGGGCACGCGCATCTCCGTCTCGGTCGCAAAGGTGTTGCCGGTGCGCGCAAAGCCGAAAGTTCGGCCCAGCACGACTCCCGCCCGGTCGACCACCCGGGCTTCCGAAACGCCGACACCTGCCACTCCGGACAGCTCGACCGCGATTCCGACCGCCAGACTCTGACCGGGCACTACGACTGCGCCCGCCGATCCACCCGGCAGTCCCGCCTGGACGCGAAAGCCGCCCGCGGCGGCGATGGCGTCTTCGAACTGCCGCTCCTTCAGCCGCAACTGGAACTGGGTCTCGGGTGCGCCCATCGAGGACGCAATCGCGGACCGCAACAGACCGAGACCCCGCACCAGATCCGGTACCGACTGTCCCGGGGCGCGGAAATCGAACCCCGCGACGACCTCATCAACCAGTTCCTGAAGCTGCGCCAACAACGTACTGGTCTCCGGCGCTGCCGTCTCGCCCAGCAGGGCGGGGAGCCCGTTCAGCGAGGTGTCCAGGCCGGCAAAGAAGGAATCCTCGGCCCGACTCGCGGGCAAGGCTTCATCGCCGCGCCCGCGCGCGCCCGCGATCCCGCCCCCGTCCGCGCTCCCGCCCGCATCGCGCAGCTCATATCGATAGAGCCCGCCCCCGACGCGCACGCGTCCCGCCGTCTGCGAGCGCTGGAGACCGAGTCCCCTGCTGGCCCATGCCTGAAAGCTGGTACCGACCCACGGACTCTCCCCACGGGCGTCCACCTCCACGTGAAATGGCTCGTCCACGCGAATCCCGCCGCGGTAGGTGCGCAACACCCGCCACGGCCGGAGCCCCTCCTCCTCGATCTGTCGCGGGAACCGCCCCGGATCCGCAGCGGCCTCCACCGCCTCCGGCGTCAGCAATCCCGACGCATGATGATGCCCGTGTCCATCGCGCCTCGACCCGTGGAACCGGGCCACCACCACCAGCGGACGGTTCAGGCGGATCACCCGCACCATGTCCTCCAGCACGGCCTCCCGGTCCCAGCTCCGGTAGGCCTCCTCCACCGTCTTGGAGTAGCCGTAATCCACGGCCGTGGTGAAGTAGAGGTCGTCCAGACCGTAGTAGCGGCCCGCCAGGACCAGCTCGCGCGTGCGGATCAGCCCGAGGCCGTCGAAGAGTTCGGGGCCGATGGCGTTGGCGCCGGCCTCGCCCCGGTTCAGGCTCAGAAGGGCGGTCCGCGCCCCCCAGCCACGGCTTGCGAGCGTGAGCATGCCCGAGTTTTCGTCGTCGGGATGGGCGGTCACATGGAGGAGGCTCGCGGTGGTGCCGAGCTTGAGGATGCGCTGCCAGGCCCCCATCGCGCCCCGGTCGGGATCGAGCCGCTCCTCGGCCACCGCAGCGGGGAACGCCAGCACCCGATCGAGCCCGGGCGCGCCGTCCGTCGACTGAGCCGCGAGGCCGACGGGGCCAGCCAGGGCCAGAAATGCAAGACCAACCGCCGCCGCGCGCCTCGCGATGTCCCAATCAGTCATCACAGCGCTCCGCTTAACTCCCGCCCGCCCCGAGCACCGCGAACTTCTGCGCCCGGAATCCAGCCTGGACGCTGTCCCCCGCGGCGTCGAAGATCCACGGCCCCGCCGCCTCGGCCACGAACATGTTCCCTTGGGGATCGATGGACAGGTTGTGCGGCCGACCCAGCTCTCCGGGACCCACCCCCGGCCCGCCGAACTCGTCCACCACCTCCAGGTCCGAGCGCCGCAGGACCAGAATCACATGCGAGCCCCCGTCGGCGACGTAGAGCCAGGTCTGCGCCTCGTCGGGGGAAAAACCGACGGAAAAGGTTGCCGAGCCACCGCAATCCGGCACCGGATCGCCCTCGGGCGGGCACAGCGGGCGCACGATCTTCTCCATCACGTACTCGCCGTTCTGCCGGAAGACCTGGATCCGGTTGTTGGCCCGGTCCGCGAGGTAGATGAGTCCGTCCCGGGACCCGAAGATGCCGTGCGCGGTCTGGAACTGCTGTGAGGGTTCACCCGACATCGGATCCCAATCGTAGTCGTCGTCCGGCTGCTCCCCGTACGCGCCCCAGTGCCTCAGGTACTCCCCGCTCTCCCCATCGAACACGATCACGCGCCGGTTGCCGTATCCGTCGGCGATGAAGACCTCGTTGTCCTCGGGATCCACCCAGATCTCGGCGGGACGCCCCATCAGCGTGGGGTCGTTGCTGCCCCCCGTTTCATCGAAGCGCCCGAGCGTCATCACGTGCTCCCCGTCGCGCGTGAACTTGAGCGTCATCTGGCTCTCCCGCGCGTTCGTCCACACGAAATCGTTGTGGTCCACGAAGAGGCCGTGGATCGTGCTCCAGTTGCCGTCCGGGCCGGCCGCGCTCCAGGACTGCAACAGGTTCCCCTCGGTGTCCCATTCCCCGATCTGGCTGCCGCTGGAGGTCCAGACGTGTCCCCGGCCGTCGGCGAAGAGGCCGATCACCTGCCCCCACTCGAAGCCCTCGGGCAACTGAAACCACCCCTCCACGGGCTCGAACTGCGGGACGCCATCCGGCATCCCTCCCGCAGAATCGGGACCGCCCGAAGAGTCGGCGTCGTCCGGAGCCGCGCACGTCATCGTCATGACGATGAGACCGGCGGTAACGACGGTGATGACGAGAGACGCGACACCTGGATGCTTCCTGCGGACGGTCATGGGGCCACCTCTTCTGGCCGGGAGGAAACCGCGCCCGCCGGGGCGATGAGATGGCGAGCGGGGAATCCTTCCATCGTGTTCCCGCGCATGGCTTCGGGCAAGAGCGAGGTTCCCGCCGCAAGTGCGCTGCCCGCGCGCGCTTTACTGTCCCCGGGCGCACCCGCTCCGTATGTTGCCGGGTTGCCGTCCCGCAGGCGGGACCCGCGGGCGAGTTGAACTCCGAAGACGCCAGACGGAGGAAGCGCCTTGACCCAGCCAAGCGCCGGAGAACCCAGGCTTACGCCCGTACAGAAGTTCGGTGAGGTCATCGCCGACTTCGTCGAACGATGGATGCCGAACCCGTTCCTGTTCGCCATCATCCTCACCTATGTCGCCGCGGTGACGGCCTGGCTGTCCGAGGGATCGAGCCCCGCGGAGATCGCCTTCGCCTGGTACGACGGCTTCTGGGTTCTGCTCACCTTCGCCATGCAGATGGTCATCATCCTGGTGACCGGCTTCGTGGTGGCGTACCACCCGGTGGTGAAGCGGGGAATACTCTGGCTGGTGCGCCTCCCACGGAACGGGCGCCAGGCGGTGGTGCTGGTGGGCGTGGGCTCAATGCTGACGGGATGGATCTCGTGGGGTCTCGGGCTCATTTTCGGCGCCATCCTCGCGCGCGAGATGGGAAAGGTGGCGCATCGCAGGAGCATGGCCGTCCACTATCCGCTGCTCGCCGTGGCCGGATACATGGGCATGAGCCTGACCTGGGGATGGGGCATGTCCAGCTCCGCGGGCCTCCTGCAGGCGACCGACAACAACGTGTTCATGCAGATGGGCATCGTCGACCGGGTGATCCCCGCCAGCGAGTGGGTCTTCCATCCCTATCCGCTGCTGCTCACGGCGCTCGCGCTGGCCTATGGGTGCCTGATGCTCTACCTGCTCGCGCCGCCGGACCGGAATTGCCGGGGGATCGCGCGCTACGTCCCCGATGCAGCCGATGCGGAGGACGCTCGTACCCCCGCGCCGGCGATCGCCAAGCCGAGCCCGGCCGACCGCATCAACCACAGCCGCATACTGGGCGGAATCATCGCGCTGACGGGCGTCGTGATGCTGGTACGGGAATTCGTGACGGACCCGATGGGCGCGCTCGACCTGAACGTCTTCAACTTCGGGTTCCTGATGATCGGGATGCTCCTGTTCATCAGCCCCTCCAAGTACCAGGACGAGTTCACTGACGCGGTGAAGGGGAGCGCAGGCATCATCCTGCAGTTCCCCTTCTACGCGGGGATCGTAGGCATCATGACCGGTACCGGGCTCGTCGCTACGATGACGGAGAGCCTGCTCAACATCTCGGCCGCCAACCCCGACGTCTTCCCGGTGGTGACGTGGATCACGGGCGGCATCCTGAACGTCTTCGTGCCCTCGGCGGGGAGCGAATGGGCCATCGTCGGGGGCCCGATGATGCAGGCAGGGGCGGAACTGGGCGTGCCGCACGGCCAGACCATCGCCGCCTACGCCGTGGGCGATGCGCACACCAACCTGTTCAACCCGTTCTGGGCGATCCCGCTCCTCGCTATCACGGGCCTGCGCGCCCGCGACATGTTCGGCTACGGCATCACGATGATGATCCTGCTGGTGCCCTTCATCGCGCTGGCGCTGTTCTTCCTGCCGTATTGAGGGTATCGAGCGCTCGGAGGAGGACTGAAGGACTTGAAGGCGCCGGTTGAGATCAGGTTGGCCGACGTAGCTTCAGGGGTCCTGAATGGCATCCGGCGCCCCGCGGTGTTCGGGCTGTTCGCGACAGCCCTGCTGGCCTGTCGTGATGGAGGCTCCGGTCCCGCCGCCCCCCCCGACGAACTCATCATCGCCTGGACCGCCTCCCGCGAGCCCGCCTCGCTCGACGGCCACATCGAGCCCTACCAGACGGCGTGGCTCATCGACTACAAGATCGCCGATCCGCTGCTGATTCTCGGGCCGGACGGCGAATTCCATCCGGCGCTGGCCGCGAGCTGGTCCTCCAACGCCGTCGCGGACGAGTGGACGTTCAACCTCCGGAGCGGGGTCGTGTTCCAGGACGGCACGCCCTTCGACGCGGAAGCTGTCAAGTACAACGTCGAACGCATCCTGGACCCGGCGACGCGCTCGGGGGAGATGGCGGCCCACGTCGGGCCGGTCGAGCGAGTGGAGGTGATCGACGACACCACCGTCACCCTCCATTACGAGGCGCCGTGGGTGACCGTCCTCGACGCCTTCCGCAGGGTCCCCATCTGGTCTCCGACAGCCGCGGAGCGGTGGGGCATCGAGGAGTTCGACCGGCATCTCGTGGGTGCCGGGCCGTTCCTGCTGGAGGAGTGGGTGCCCAACGACCACGTGACCGTGCGGCGCTGGGACGGCTACGGCGGATGGAACTGGATCAGCAGAGAGGCGGGCCCGGCCAAGGTTGAGCGCGTGACCATCCGCTTCATCGGCGAGGAGGCGGTCCTGGGCAACATCGTCCGCACGGGGAATGCCCATATCGCCATGAATCTGCCCACGGCCTACATTGATGACTACCGCGATGCGGAGGGCTTCTCGCTGCTCACCGGCTACCAGGCCGGGACCGGGCTGCAGATGGTCATGAACGTGCGGCGCCCGCCCTTCAGCGACCTGCGGGTCCGGCAGGCCGTGCTGTACGCAACCGATCAGCCCGCGATCAACGACCTGCTCTACGACGGGCACTTTCTGTCGTCTGACGGCCCCCTGAACACGGTCCATCCCTGCTACTGGGAAGGGAACGCGGACCTCTACCCGCACGCCCCCGAGACCGCGCGGCGGCTGTTGGAGGAGGCCGGGTACACGGACCGGGATGGCGACGGCATCCGCGAGGCATATGGCATCGCCGGCGTCGAGAACGGCACGCCGCTCCGCGTGCGCTGGACCATCCTCGACCGCGAGGAGATGGGAGAGGCGGTTCAGGCCCAGTGGCGCGCGATCGGCATCGACGTGGCCATCGAGATCGTCCCCGGCCCGGTGCAGCTCGAGATGGTCAACAACCGCGACTTCGACCTGATGTACGAGCGCCAGCGCAGCCCCGATCCCCTGCTGATGGACATGCTCTGGAACTCGGCCCACGACGTGGTCGGGGGATGGGCTTGGACCGGCTTTGTCGACGAGGAACTGGACCGGCTCGTAGGTCAGCTCAGGACCATCCCGGACACGGAGGCCCGGTGCGAGCTGGCCCAGGAGGCCCAGCGCATCATCATGGAGAACGCGCTGATGCTGCCCACGCTCAGCGAGCCGATCTTCTACGCGGTGTCAGACGAGGTGCGCGATTTCGAGCTGATGTCGGAGGGACAGTTCTACTTTGTGCACAATGCGAGGTTAGTTAGGGATTAGTGGCGGAGCTGGCCTTGGAGAGCCCCAAGGTGGCCTGCGCCCCCCTTACTCGTACCTCAGCGACTCCACCGGATCCAGACGCGCCGCCCTGCGCGCAGGCAGGATTCCGGCCACGAGCCCGATCGCCATGAGCATGCCGACGCAGATCGAGGCGATCGGGAGCGAGAGTTTCGGGTTCAGGATGTACTCCAGGGCCGGGTTGTCGCTGGGAATGCTGTCGATGCCGACTACCAGCAGCGAGGCGATGACGAGTCCGAGCAGACCCCCGCCGACCGTGATGACGATCGCTTCCGACAGGAACTGGCTGACGATGTGCCGCCGGCGCGCGCCCACGGCGAGCTTGATGCCGATCTCGCGTGTCCGCTCACGCACGACGACATACATGATGTTCGCGACGCCGACCCCGGCGACCAGCAGCGTGAAGGCGCCTACCAGCCCCAGGAATACCTGGATGCCGTAGCCGATCTGGCCCACGATCTTCTCATCCTCGATGAAGTCCCAGATGCCGAGCGCCCGTTCGTCCGCCGGATCGAACCTGTGCCGGCCACCGAGGACCCGGTACATCTCCTGCTTGGCGAACGGGGCGTCCGCGACGGTGCGCGGCCGCACGAGGAGGTGGTTCACGAATTCGTTGCCGTAGATGGTCCGGAACGTCGAGGCCGGGATGATGGCGCGGTTCTCGTCCGGACCATTGTTGCTCGAGTCCTGGAACTTGGATTCCATCACGCCGATCACCCGGAACGAGAGCCCGTCGAGCAGGACGGTCTGTCCCACGGGCGGCGTGTCGCCGAACAGGCGCGCCGCGATCTCGTCGCCCAGAAAGAGCACGCGCCGCCTCTGATCGACGTCCCGCTGATTGATGAACCGTCCGCCGGGAGCGGGGAACATGCGCCGCAGCTCGGAGAAGATCGGGTCCACGCCCTCCATGTAGGTCGTGGTCTGGTTCTCGCCCGCCTTGAGATGGGTCCTGCCGCGCCCGTAGGACGGGCTGCCGAACTCGAACTCCGGGACCGCGCGCAGGACCAGGTCGAGATCATCTTCCCGCAGCCGTATCCGGCGCCCCGCCGAAAGACCCTCGTGCTCGAGGCTCGTCTCGCCGCCGTAGACCATGAAGATTCGCTCTCCCGCATTGAGCAGCCCCTCGGAAACCTGAGTTCGGAGCCCCCGGCCGAAGGCAAGCAGCAGAACGATCGAGATCGTGCCCCACACCATCGCGAAGATGGTGAGGAAGCTGCGGGTGCGGTTGGCTCGCAGGTCACCGAGAACGTCTTCGAGGAGGATCTTCCACATCGGTCAGACCGCGGGGGCAGGGAGCGCGACCGCAGGAGCAGGGAGCACGACCGCGAGGGCGAGGACCACCCCGCGCGTGCCGTGCGCCGCCGCTAGTGACGGAGACATTCGACGGGATCCAGCGCCGCGGCGCGACGAGCGGGCAGCCAGCCGGCGAGCATCGCGACGAACGCGAGCAGCGCCATCGTCACGGCGGCCACCTGGAGCGAGATCACGGGCGTGCCCACGATGTCGTTCATCGGGAACAGCGACACCACCTTCACGAGTCCCGTCGAAACCAGGACGCCGAGCGCGGCCCCGACAGCCACGATGAGGACGCTCTCGGCGAGAAACTGCCAGAGGATGGACCTTCGGGTCGCGCCGACCGAGCGCTTGATCCCGATCTCGCGCGTGCGCTCGTGCACGACGATGTACATGATGTTCGCGACGCCGATCCCGCCGACGCTGAGCGTGAAGCTGCCCACGATCGCGAAGAACAGCTTGAACCCGAGGAACAGGAAGCCGAACATGCGCTCCCATTCGGCCGTGTCCCAGAGCTGGAGCGCGTCCTCGTCCCGTGGACTGAAGCGGTACTTCCTGCCCAGCACCTCGTAGACTCGCTCTTCAACCGCCGCGGTGCGCGAGGCATCCGCCGTCCGGTAGACCAGGTTCGAGACGAAGCGCGAGCCGAAAAGAGCCGCGTGCGTGCTCGCCGGAATGAACACCCGGTCTTCGTCCCGAGAGTTGTAGGAGCTGTTCTGGATCTTGGGCTGGAGCACGCCGATCACGGTGAAGGGGGAATCCCCGATCCGGACCTGGTCGCCAACGGGATCCGCGTCGCCGAACAGGACGCGGGCAACCTCGTCACCCAGGAATACGACGCGGCGGCGCTCTTCCTGATCCCGCTCGTTGATGAATCGGCCGCCCGGAAGCGGGATGACGTTCCGCATCTCGCCATACACGGGATGAATGCCGGTGATATTGGGATTCACTCCGTTCCGGCCGCGGCGGACGGGGGCCTCGCGCGTCGAGTACTCCGGGCTGATCATCGTGATGTCGGGGATCTGGCGGGCGAGGATCCGGGCATCCTCTTCGCGCAGCCGGATGGTTCGCCCCTCCCTGAACCCCGCGTGGGCCAGCGTGGTGCGTCCGCCGAAGAGCACGACGATGCGGTCGCCCAGCCCGTGAAACCGTTTGATGGTCTGCCGTTCGAGCCCGACCGAAAAAGCAAGCAGAACGACCACCGCCACCGTGCCCCAGGTGATCCCGAGTATGGTCAGGACCGTGCGCAGACGCTGGGCGGAAAGATCCCACCAAAGTTGCCGGACGGCGTCGACGAGCCTCACGGCGTCTCCTCTGCCCGCGGCCCTAGGTGATCTCGCGCCGCGGGGGCTCCATGACGCGCTCGCCCTCCGCCAGGCCGTCGAGCACCTCGACGCTGATCCCGTCGCTGAGACCCGTCGTGATCTCGCGCTCCTCGGTCTCGTCGGGCCCCGTGCGAACCGTCACGAACGCTCCCCCCTCCTCGAACCTGACCACGCGCTCCGGGATGATCAGGATGTCCGAGCGGCGCTCGATGATCACCTGGGCGTTGGCCGAATAGCCCGCCCTCAGCAAGGTGCCTTCCTCGGGCAGGACCGCGATTTCAACCGGAAAGATGGTCGCGTTCTCCTCGTCGCGTCCCGTGAGCGAAATCCTCGTCAGCCGCCCCTCGATGCGTGTGTCGGGAAGCGCCCCGATCGTGACCTCAACCGGCATTCCCTCCGCCAGCCGGCCCACATCGATTTCATCGACCGTGCCGCGAAAGAGCAGTTCGTCCATCTCGGCCATCGTCATCAGGACGGTCCCTTCCTGGAACGTCGTGAGCGGGACCACCGGATCTCCGATTTCCACCATTTTCTCGAGGATGAAGCCCTGGATTGGGCTCTGGATGACCGTCTCCACGGCCTCGTCTCCGATGGTCACGCGGCCTTCCGAGAGCAGGGCCAGGCGCTCCCGGGCGATCTGGAGTTGGAGCGTGACTTCGTTGAGCGAGTATTCGGCGTCCTCGAACTGCTCTTCCGACGCGAGGTCCTGGTCGCGCAACGCAGCCAGCCGATCGCGGCGCCTCTCGAGTTGCTGCAACTCGATTTCGCGCAGTTCGATGTTGCGACGCGCCTCGACCAGCTCGATCGGCGTCGGGTTGGGCTGGACTTCGAGCAGAGGCTCACCCTGCCGGACGTATTGGCCGGGCTCCTTGAACATCCGGCGCACGACGCCCGCGAGTTGTGACTTCACGCTCACTTCGACGAGCGGTTCGATGCGTCCGACCGCGAGTGCGCGGTCCACGATCTCGCCCCTCTCCACGGCGACGGTGTCCACCTCGGTCTCGCCACCGCCCGCGGCCGCAAGCACTGCGAACACCGAGGCTCCCAGGCCCCCGACCACGATCGTGCCGACTACTACCTTTGCGCCCCTGCTCATGCGACCGGTGCCTCCCGCCTGATTCGCGCCTGAAGCGGCCCGCCCGTCCATCGCAGGGGGGCTCGCGCACTCTGGCAAGCGTACGGAAGTACCCGGGGGGTTGGTTTCGCTTGCGCTAACGCACGGGCGCGGCGCGACTGCGCGCCCGCTGCCGACCCTCAGCGAGTCGATCTTCCAGGCGGTGTCAACCCGTCACGGTTGACCCTTCTCCTCCATGATCTGGATCAGGTTGCCGCATGTATCGTCGAGAACTGCGGTAATGACGGGCCCGAGGTCGGTTGGCGGCTGAACGAAGCGCACACCGCTTGCCAGGAGGCGCTCGTACTCGGCTTCCACATCATCGACTGCGAAGCCGGTAAACGGGATCCCGTCCTCCACAAGGGCCTTCTTGAACGGGCGCGCTGCGGGATGGGCATCGGGCTCGAGCACCAATTCCGTCCCCTCGGGCGCTTCTGCGGATACCACTGTGATCCAGGAATGCTCTCCGAGAGGGATGTTGTGCTTCAACTGAAAGCCCAGCGTTTCCGTGTAGAAGCGAAGCGCCTTCTGCTGGTCGTCTACCATGACGCTGGTCGCGTTGATTCTCATTGCTCGATGTCCTCGTCCGTTGAGTGTGAAGTGTGCGGGTCTGGTGAAGTGTCCCGGTCTTGCGATTTGTCCTGGTCTGTCGAGATCGGCCACCGCTCCCCGATGCCCTTCAGCGGCGCGCCCTCGAACCAGTGGAGCTTCGACCTCCCCTCGCGCCTCGTGCGAATGAGGCCGGCGGCTTCCAGGACGTCCAGATGTTGCGAGATCGCCTGCCGCGAGGAGCCGATGCCGTGTTTCATGATCAGGCGCGCGCAGAGCTCGAAGAGCGTTTGACCCGAGCGGTCGACGAGTTCATCCAGGATGGCCCGTCTGGTGGGGTCAGCAATCGCGCGATAGATGTCCACGTACCAGGCTTACGCAAGTGATTGCTTGCATGTCAAGGCTTGATGATACGCAAGCATGGACTTGCATGTCAACTGCACGCGCCGCAGATCACGGCACAAGGGACGAACGTTCTTCGTAGGCACGGAGAAGGGCCAGCGTCACAGGAGAACGTGTGAGTGATCTGAGAGTCGAGTATCCGGGAGCTGGGGCGGGGACCGGAGCTGCGGCGACCACTGGAACGCAGGCGGCGAACCGGCGCCACCGGACGAAATCGCGGCGTTTCCTCGGCAGACTCGTGCGTTGGGTTGTGACGGCCGTCCTGCTTGCGGTGCTCCCGTTCATCCTCCTCGTCCGCGGAGGCGTCTTCGCCTACCAGCAATGGGGGCTGGGGGCATGGTCCTCGCTGGCCGTCTCGACGGCCGCCACCGCGCTGCTCCTGGCGTGCTACGCGTGGGCCGCAAGTCGGCGCCTGGGGGCAGGGAAGTGGTTCAGGAAGTTCGCGATTCGGGTCGCGGCCCTTGGCGCCGCCGCGTTCGTGCTCTACTCGCTGGTGGTCATCGCGGGCGGCAACGTGAAGTCGGAAGAGGTGCGCGCCGAGTACTCGGCCCTTCATCCTCTGTTGCGGATGGGCGTATCGGTCTTCGTGCTGGCCGACGCCGAGGCCGTGATCACCGACGCCGACCGCACGCCCGACTTCTACGCTCGCGCCGGGCTCCCGGCCAATGAGTCGTCACTGCACTTCCGCCAGGACGACGGATTCGTGCATGCGCTGGATCTTCGCACCATCAACCGGCCCGAATGGCGCAACCTGGCAGCCGAACTGGCGTTCAGGGCGATGGGGTTCCACACGCTCCGCCACGTGGGCACCGCCGACCACCTGCATGTGTCGCTGAGGTTGCCGGAGTAGAGTCCCCGTCAATCCCTGCGCTCAAGTGAATTCAGCGCGGCCACAAACTCCGACCAGGGCACCGGCTCCCCGTGGACGGGCGCTACGGTGGACACCTCCAGCCCCATCCTCTCGACCTGGTTGTAGAAGCTCCGCATCGCCGGCAACTGCGCCGGCCGAGGGGGCTCGTGCGTGTCGAAGAGATCCGCCTGGAATGCGATGCCCTCCTCCGGCAGATAGGCCATCAGCATCCCCGAGACGTGCCGAAGCGGCTGAACGTAGTAGACCCGAAGGATCCGGGAATTGTCGGTGATGACGTAGTTCTCCTGGACCGCCTCGTAGTTGTAGCCCTCGGCCAACTCCGTGGGTGGCCACATGGAGACGATGTCGGGCTCCACGGTGCGCGGCTCGTAGGCCAGCACGTCGGTGTTCAGGAAATCGAGGTTGATCATGTGCGTGACGACCGTGGCGCCGATGTGCAGGTAGGTCCTGAGCCCGCCGATGTGGTCGAAGTGCGCGTGCGAGCTGATGATCCAGCGGATCGGCTTTCCGGGGGCGAGGCGGACGATCTCCTCGATGACCGCGAGGCTCCGCTCCTCATTCCCCGGGGCCTCGAATACGGCAACGAACTCGTCGAATTCGACCATATAGCTGTTCGCCGGGCTCCCGCCCAGGAGATAGACGCCGTCCGCCATCTCGGTGACGGTCACCTCCGTTTCGAACGACGCCTCCGCGACCGCCGGAGGCACAGGGCCCGGATCCGGGCACACGTTGGGCTGCACATCCGGGAACCGGCCGCCGTAGCCGTTGTGACCCGTGCTCTGGCGGTAGAACTGCCAGTTGTCGTCCCAGCCATGGTGCGAGTGCCATGCGATCGGCCACTTCACGTCGCCGAAGGTCGTCTGCTCCGTCGACTCGTGCTCGATGTTGAAATCGCCGAGCGCGGGTTCGTTGACCGTGGTCTTGATCCGCTGGATCTGGTTCTGCGGGTTGATCGTCGCGTCCACGCGATACTTGCCGAACATCGTGATTGCCACGACGTGCATCTTCTCGGGGCGGACCACGTTCCCGTCCCGCCCCTTCTCGATCTGCTCCCACCGCCAGAAGGCGACAGGATCGGCCCCGGGCAGGCGCGCGGCCTTGATGAAGCCGGGAGGATTGAGCCAGAGATCGAGCTGGTACAGCTCCGCGAGATCCGGCGGAACCGGCACGGGCTCTCCGTCCCCATCGATGTGCCAGGCATGGTCGCCGCTCACGACATGCGTCTGTTGCCTTTCCCTCTGAGTCGGCGTGCCTCCCTCCCAACCCAGGCCGTACTTCCACGCGGCCGGACTGATGCCCGGTTCCCGGTCGAAGGTTTCGATGCTGGTCCGGGTCTCCCAGTTGATGCTTCGGGTGTAGTTGTTCAGGTTGCCGATCCGCGGCCAGTCCACGTTCACCGCGTTCTCGAACGTCTGACCGACGGCTCCGCTGTACCCGTTACCCGAAAACGTGATGCAGCGGAGATTCGCTTCGCCGATTTCCTCGGCGGCAGCAGCCAGGAGGGGCCAGGGGTCGACGTATCCCGGCGGAAACTCCTGGGCCGCCGCCGAGTTCATCCAGAATGGCAGTAGAGCCAATGCCCCAAGAGCATTCCTCGCCATCTTTCCTCCTCCCCTGAGCGTCGGAACAGGATCCGTCGCGAATCAGGGTGATTGGGGGGTCGAACGCACCGGGCAAATTGCGCAGTTTCGCTGCTGTGCAACAGGCAGTGGCCGCCTTGCGCCGCCTCCGCGCGCTGAGCCTGGAGCAAGCCATCACCGCGCCGAACCGAAAAGCGGGCACGGTCACTTGGCAGCCTGGCGTTGCGGGCGACCAGGCGACCGAGTTAGAATGTTGTAAATCCTGCTATGGAGAGACAGATTTGCAACAAACTATCTCTCGCACCGCATTGACCACCCAGATCACCCGCGGCCTCGCGGAATCCCCCGCGGTGGCGCTGCTGGGTGCCCGCCAGGTCGGCAAGACCACGCTGGCCCGCGAGATCGCGGCGTCCTGGCCCGGCCCCGCCACCATCTTCGACCTCGAGGTGGCCACCGACCGGGAGGCGCTCGTCCGGACTCCTGCCCGCTTGCTGGGGCACCGCGAGGGACTGGTCGTGATCGACGAGGTGCAGCGCCTCCCGCACCTCTTCGAGGCCCTCCGGCCCGTGTGCGACGACCCGGAGCGAAAGGCGGTCTTCCTACTCCTGGGAAGCGCCTCCTGGGATCTGGTGAAGGGAGTGTCGGAGTCGCTGGCGGGGAGAATCCTTTTCGTGGACGCGACCGGGTTCTCGCTGGAGGAGGTGCAGCCCAACTTTCTCGATCGGCTTTGGATGCGCGGCGGCTTTCCCCGAGCTTGGCTGGCCCCGTCGGCCGGCGCCTGGACGCGATGGATGGAGTCGTTCTCGCGAACGTTCCTGGAGCGCGACATCGCGGGACTGGGGTCGAGCGTCTCGCCCGCCGCGCTAGGCCGCTTCTGGAGAATGCTGGCCCACGTGCACGGCCAGACCTGGAACGCCTCGCGCCTGGCGCGCTCCATGGACACGGACGCGCGAACCGTCAACCGCTACCGCGATCTCCTGGAGGGCGCGTTCATGATCCGCGTCCTGCGCCCCTGGTTCGCGAACCTGGGCAAGCGGCTGGTGAAGTCACCCAAGGTCTATCTGCGCGACAGTGGGATTCTGCACTTCCTCCTCGGCCTCGAAGAGAGCCACGAGCTCGCCGTGCATCCCGCGTACGGGGCCAGTTGGGAGGGCTTCGCCCTGGAGCAGACCCTGATCGCCCACGGTCAGCGCGACGCGTATTTCTACGGAACCCAGCGAGGGGCGGAACTGGACCTGCTCCTGCTGCGCCGGGGCCGACGCTGGGGGTTCGAGTTCAAGTGCACGGAAACGCCCCGCACCACGAAGTCCATGCGCGTCGTCATGAAGGATCTCGAGCTGGCACATCTCTGGGTGGTCTATCCCGGCAACCGTGAGTTCCCGGTCGCGGAAGGGATCACGGCGTTGCCGCTGACGCGGATTGGGGGCCCCGATTCGTTCTTCCGGACGAGTTGAAAGGCGGCTCGCTCTGACACACGGATCTAGCGGCGCGTAGCGCTACGCGCTACAGTTAGTCATGAAGATCCGCCACAAGGGGCTACGGGCGCTCCATGGACGGGACGATCGGGCTCGGCTCCCGGCGCAGTTGGTGCCGCGCCTTCGACGCATCCTGTTCCGGCTACAGGAAGCGACGCATCCCAGGAGCGCAGACGCGCCCGGATTCCGGCTGCATCCGTTGAAGGGAGACCGAGCAGGCCAATGGAGCGTGCGCGTGTCGGGCAACTGGCGCGTGGTGTTCCGGTTTGAGGAGGGCGAGGTCGTGGACGTGGACTTGGTTGATTACCACTGAAGGGAGGGAGGAGAGATCATGAACGGTACTGGTGGCGAGCGCGTGGGCGCGATGCTGAACCCCCCGCACTTGGGCGAACTGATCCGTGAGAGCATGGACGAAGTCGGATGGAACGTCACCGAGACGGCGGCGCACCTCGGCTGTGAGCGGGGGACCCTGTCACGACTACTGAATGGCAAGGCGGGTGTGTCGGCAAACATGGCGCTCGCGTTGGAAGCTCTTGGCTGGGGGACAGCCGACCATTGGATGCGCATGCAGGCGAGCTACGAACTGGCGCAGGCTCGGAGGTTGCGCGTATGGCGGGAAGACACAAGAGCGCGGGATGCGGTCACGCGGTAGCGCCTTAACCTCATGTCCGAGTCCGCCACCTACGTCGCCGTCGTGAAGGACGAGTGCGAGACCTGCCACCTGGCGGTGCCCGCCCTCGCCG
>JAPPJO010000051.1 GCA_028820325.1 Gammaproteobacteria bacterium
TGGACTGGAACGCGATGATCATCCCGATCACCGTGCCCAGGAAGCCCAGCAGCGGAGCGATGTTGGTGAGGGTCGCCAGCACGACAAGGCCACGCTCCAGGCGGCTCAACTCGATGAGCCCCTGGTTCTCGATGGCCTTCATGACCCGGTCGGTGCCTTCCTCGTGCCGCTCGAGGCCGGCGTACAGGATGTTGGCTGCGGGCGAGTTTGACTCGCGGGTGACCTCGATCGCCTCCTGCAGTTGCGCGTCGGCCAGCAGCGTGTCGACGTCGGAGAGGATCTTCTTGGTGCGGCGGCTCTTGGCCATCAGGTCGAAGAACTTCCAGATAATCACCAAGATGCCTACGAAGAGGCAGATTCCGAGTGGCCACCGCATGAACGACATTTGGATCCAGACGAATTCGATCTGCTCGCCGAGGGTCTGATCGGGAGCTTCCATCCCGGGGATCTGCAGGAGCGCAACGTAGAGGTTGTTGAGTGCGACCAAGGGAGTGCCCTCCATTGAGCTGGTTTCAGGCAAACGAAATGACTGCCCACAGCGGACAGCCCACCGAGTCTACCGAAGCTTATCCTAGCACCGGAGCAGGTAAGGTGAACGTCCCTCCGGGGTGTGTCAAGGGTTGGTTGGCGCTCGTCTCAAGCAGCAGGCGGGATCGTAACTTTGGAAACGCCTGACACATCCGGGGCGGCAGCTGAGCCGGTGCCATCGATGGCGATGGCGTCCATCGCGATCCTGTCTCCGGGAGGCCGGAAAGACTGGCTCGCCGAGATCGGGATCAGTGCCCGGCGCCCTCCTGCCCGGCCCGTTGCAGGATTGCGCGGTCCAGCACGGCCCGCACCTCCGGCGACATCCGTCGCAAACGGATGGCGCTCATGAAGCGGAGTGCCCCGAGCCGAACGAACAGCTTGCCGAGAAACTCGTCCGCGAAGCTGCTTGAGACAACTGATATCTCGCCGAAATCGACGTTCACGGGATGGCTCGGATACATCGCCATCAGATTCTCGAGCTTGGTCCGGGCCAGCTTGCCGGATGATCTGGATCCGACGGAACCGGCTTCCTTCCGTACCACGAAGCGCAGAACGTCTTCGGTCACGGCTTCGTACCGGTTCTCGACGTAGTCGCCCGCCGGATCGGCTCCGGTATCCTGAATGTCGAGCGCACGCCACAACGCTTCAGGATCAGAGTAGTCCAGGCTGACCACGACCAGCGTTCCGGTGACGGGGGAGGTTTGCTCGCGCGCTTCGAGGTCGCGCTGGACGCTTGCGTATCCGGAATGAATCACGAAGTCACCTGAGCCCACTGTGGATGCCCGGTGCGTTCCGAAGAGGCCATTGCCTTGCCCGACCTCTTTGTCGCGGGTGATCCCGCGTCGGACTGCGAGCTCCAGGGCGACGGGGTCCGAAAGCTCGGGTCGCGTAGTCCTCATGGTGGTTGGGATTCCCTGGCCGGCGTCGGCCACCGCGAATTCCAACCGTTGCCTGTTGGAATAGTGGCTCAGTTGCACCAACCCGCCCTGCTCCGAATCGGCGTGTTGCAGCACGTTGTCGGTTATCTCGTTTACCGCCCACTCGAAGACCGCGAGATTGGAACGCGCGAGCTTGGCGGGAGAAGAGAGGACCGCGTCGAGAATGCGGTCCACGATTTCGCGCTGCCCGTCCGGCGACCTGAAGCGGCTGGCGGGCAGAACCGAGGCGGGGTGCCAGGCCGACTCGGCGAACCGTTGGGGTGCCATCAGGTGAGCCCAGTTCGCGTTCGCGAAGAGGCGCCGCAGGCTCGCGTCAGCAGGGCGAACCAGGGACACGGCCACGTCGGACTCGTCGTGGAGCCGGATGCATGCCGCGAGCACCGCCAGCATTGGGCCCGGAAAGGCCGAGGTTGTCGCGGCGAAGTCGAGCGTCACCTCGGTAAAGCCCCTTTGGGTGGCATGATGGATGGCCGCCAGCACGCGCCGGAAGGAGTCAAGGAGCAGGTCTCCGGAGACCCGAACGTGACCCCCTTCCCGGCTGACGTGCAGGTTGCTCGGATTCATGGCGCCGGCGCGAAAAGGGGGGGTATGACCTGTCCCGGAGAGACCATCCGGTTGCGAAATCTGATGGTTCCGGGGCGGCGGTCAACCGATCCTGAGTGTGATTGCCGGCCAGCCCCACTACGAGCCGGCCCCACTCCTACCGCCGCAGCGTCCACTCGCGCGACCGGTAGTGCCGCTCAAGCGAGCCCATCCGCCGCATCGCCGGTTGCGGCAGCTCTCCCTCCGCCATCCCGGTGCCGAGTTCGGCTGCGAGCCCTTCCGCAACCGCCGTCGCGACCTCCTCCCACGAGGGCGCGCGGCCCAGCTGTTCGCGCAAGGTGGTGGACGCGGGCGGCGTGCCCGCGACGGCCGGCTGCCGGCACAGTTCGCCTACCACGTCCTGGGTGCCGTCGATCAGCACGGACCCGTGCTGCAGGAGGGCGCGGCCGATGCGGGCCTGGGCGCTGCCGGTGAGCTTCCGCCCCCCCGCCAACACCTCCCCGCCGGCGGTCGCGTCGAAGCATGCACCCGCCCGCGGCGGGCCGGCTGCCGCGCCCGCGGCCAACCGGGCGTCCGCCCCGAGGGAGCGGAGCCCGGCGGCCAGTCCGGCGTGCACTACCGCATAGGCCGCGCGCAACCGCCCCGCCGCGGCGACCGGGGCGACCACCGCGTAGGTCAGCTCGGCGTCGTGGAGCACGCCCCGGCCGCCTGTGGGACGGCGCACCACGTCGATGCCCAGCCTCTCCACGCGCGCGAAGTCATAGATGTTCGCGGCCGGCTCGTTGCGGCCCAGCGAAAGGGTGGGTCGGACCCAGCGGTAGAGGCGCAGCCACCCCGCGTCCGGCCCGACGGTCTCGGCGAGGGCGTGGTCCACGGCCATGTTGGCCGCGCCGTCACGGGGCGGGTCGAACACCACCGTCCACCGGAGGCGAGCCATGCGGCGGACCGTCTCGCGCCACCCGGCCGCGCCTGTCCCCTCTCGGGCGGCGGGAGAAAGCGCCCCCGCAGGATGCACGACCGTGCTACAGCTCCAGCACGTCCCCGCTGGCCATCACCTCCACCTGCGCGGCATCCCCCACCAGCGCCCGGAACGCCTCCGGATCCTGCACGATGGGCGGAAAGGTGTTGTAGTGGATCGGCACCACCACCGAAGGCCGGATGAAGTCGACCGCGA
>JAPPJO010000009.1 GCA_028820325.1 Gammaproteobacteria bacterium
GCCGTCGTGAAGGACGAGTGCGAGACCTGCCACCTGGCGGTGCCCGCCCTCGCCGAAATCCACCAGGCCGGCCATCCGCTGACGGTCTACTGGCAGGACGACGGCGGATTCCTGGGCCCCGTCCTCGCCGCCGCGGCCGTGGACGACCGCACGCTCGAACGCTCCTTCCACCTCGCCGTCGAGACTGTACCGACGCTGATCCGGCTGGGGGGCGGTGCGGAAACCGGCCGCACGGTGGGCTGGCATCGTGAAGACTGGCGCGCGCTCACGGCCATCCCCACGCTGGGCGCGGGACTGCCGCTCCGCCGGCCCGGCTGCGGCTCCCGCTCGGTGGAGCCGGGGGTCGCGGAGGCGCTGCGGGTGCGCTTCGGCGAAACCGGAATCCGCGCCCGCACGGTCGAGGTCGCGTCCGGCGCCGACGCGATCGAGGCTTGCTACGACCGCGGCTGGAGCGACGGCCTCCCGGTCGTCCCGCCGACGCCCGAGCGCATCCTACGCATGCTGGGCGGCACGCGCCGCGACCCGCACGAGGTCATCGGCCGGGTCCCGCCCGAGCTGGCGCCCTGCACCGTCGAGAAGGTCGCCATCAACGCCGTCATGGCCGGGTGCCGCCCCGAATACATGCCGGTCGTGCTCGCGGCCCTCGAGGCCGCCCTGGACCCGGGGTTCACCCTGCACGGCGTCACCTGCAGCACCTGCTTCTCGAGCCCGGTGATCATCGTCAACGGCCCCATCGCGAAGCACATCGGCATGAACTCGGGACTCAACGCGCTTGGACAGGGGAACCGGGCCAACGCCACCATCGGCCGCGCCGTGAACCTCGTGGTCCGCAATGTGGGCGGAGGGCGGCCCGGCGAAATCGACCGCGCGACGCTGGGCTCTCCGGGCAAGTACACGTTCTGCTTCGCGGAGGATGAGGGCGACGAGGGCTGGGAACCGCTGGCCGTCTCGCGCGGAATCGCTCCCGGAAAGAGCGCGGTGACGGTGTTCGCCGGCGACGGGGTCCAGGGAGTGACCGACCAGAAGGCGCGCACGCCGGGCGAACTCACCCGCTCCCTGGCCATGGGGCTGCAGGCGGTGGGACACCCCAAGCTGTGCGAGTGGGCCGCCGCCGTTCTGGTCCTGTCACCCGAACACTACGCCATCTACCGCGAGGCGGGGTGGGACCGAAGCCGGATCACCCACGCGCTCCAGGACGCGCTGCTGCTCCCGGGCGAGAAGGTGGCTGCGGGCGCCGACGGCGTCGCCGAGGGAATGCCCCCCTCCCGCGCGGGCCAGCGCATCCCCAAGTTCCATCCCGGCGCCCTTCTGCTGGTGCGAGCCGGAGGTCCCGCCGGGCTGTTCTCGGCCATCCTGTCGGGCTGGCCGGGGGGACGCCTTTTCGAGGAATCCCACCCCGTCACCAGAGAGATCACCGAATGACCGAATCCACCGTCACCCTGCACGACCCCACGTCCGAGACCGCGCCCGCGACGCGTCCGCGGTGCAAGCCCCCGGCGTCGCTGGAGGGCAGGACGGTGGCGCTCTTCGACATCGGCAAGTCCCGCGCCGACGAGTTCCTCGACTGCCTCGAGACTCGGCTCCGTGCCCGGGGCATCGCCACCGCGCGCTTCGCGAAGCCGACCAACGCCAAGCCCGCCAGCAACGCGATCCTGGACGACATCGCCGCCGGCGCCGACGTGGTCGTGGAGGCGCTCGCCGACTGAGGGTCGTGCGTATCGTGCGGTCTGCACGACATCAAGGCTCTCGACGATCGCGGCCTCCCCGGCCTCCTGATCGCCACCACCGCCTTCCGCGAGGCGGCCTCCTTCCAGATCCCCTCTCTCGGCTTCGAGCCGGAGATCGTGTGGGTGCCACACCCGGTCCAGAACCGGCGCCCCGAGGAACTCGAGCAGCTCGCGGAGGATGCGCTGGAGGTGGTGTTGCGGAGTCTGATGTCCGGGGGCGAGGGGTGATACTATGCGTGGGCGATAGGTGATACTATCGGTCGTCCCTCAACGGACCTCCACCACCGCGCCAGCCTCGGGATCTCCCAACTGCCGGCGCACATGCCGCAGCGTCTCGGCGTAGAATCGCCCAAGCTCGGCTTCCCGCGACCGAACGTCGGTTACCATGACGCCGAGGTAGATGATCGGGCCGGGCTGGTCCGTGGCCGCGAAGAACTGCGGCTGGATGATCCCGGCGGAGACGATCCGATCGTACTCGTGGAGCGATTCCTGAAGGGCGTACGTGAGGGAGAGCGTGGAGAGAATCGGCAAATCGAAGTGCCGCACGGCTTCGGTCACGCTGGCCAACTCCCACGCCGTTCTCCTCAACGGGGTGAGGCCGAGTCCTTCGGGCAGTGCTCCGCTGATCGAGATGCTCTGGCGTTCGCCGCTTTCGGCAGCCCGCTGATTCTCGACGAGCCCCGGCAGGATCCGGTCGTGATAGGCCATGCGACGGTCGAGGGTTACCGTGTTCTCGGCGATTTCCGCGGCCAGGGCGTAGAGCGTCTCGTTGACGAGTTGGCGGTTGTCGAGGGTGGTCATCCACTGATCGAACCCGAGGGCGACGAGAACGCCGACCACGATCACCACGAACTCAAGCGCAAGACGGCCGAAGGGGATGCGATGGGTCACGCGACCTCCACCCCGTGCGTCGCCGGGGGAATCGGGAAGCCCGCTTTCGTCGTCGGCCTCGCGCGGCGGCTGCGTTTCCTTGGAACTGTCGTCCGGCATAGCTGCAAGCCTCTCGGGGGTGGACCTGGAAGCAACGGAAACCGTTTGCACGCTTGATCGTACCGCAGGTATCCTCGGGTGGCACCAGTTTCACCACAAGCAGGACGTTCGCCATGTCGCGTTGGAAGAGGGTTATCCGCGGTGTCCTCGGGATGGGGCTGACCTTCGGCGCCATCGGCGCGGCGTTCTTCTCTCTGGTTGCCCTGGTGAGTGCGGTGTTCTTCCCCGGCGCCGAGGACGAGTTGGGGTTCATGATCATCGCGGGGGCCGTCTGGGGCGTCGGGATCGGTACGAGCTTCTCGGCCATCCTGGCGATCGCGGCGCGCGGCCGCTCGCTGGAGGAGCTTTCCTACTCGCGGGTCGCCTCGGTGGGCGTGCTGGGCGGCCTCCTGCTGGCAGGACTCGTTGTGGGCGGCAGTTGGGGGGACTGGCCCAACGGGGGCGCCATCGTCCC
>JAPPJO010000164.1 GCA_028820325.1 Gammaproteobacteria bacterium
AGGATGCCGGAAGCAATGGAGGAGGCCCGGCGACCCGCGATCCTGGTCCCGATGACCCCCGCCCGAAACCGAAGCACCGCCGGGCGGACGCCGTGGGGCTGATTGCGGAGCGCGCGCTGGCCGCGGGCTTCGGGGGCGGCGAGCCGAGTGCGACGCCAGACGATGGATCGACGGCTGGTTCGGATTCGGAGCGTCACGCCGAGTCCGGCACTCGGGCGGAGCGCTACCAGGTCATGGTGCATTGCGACGCGGCAACGCTGGCCGAGGAAGGCGAGCCCGGACGTTCGGATCTGGACGGGATTCGCGTTTCCGCGGAAACGTCGCGGCGCATGGCGTACGATGCCGCTGTGGTGGCGATGGTCCACGCGAAGGACGGGTCGATGCTGAGCGTGGGCCGGAGGACGCGCACGATTCCACCGCACCATAGGGGTTCAGAAAGGTTCCACAGCGTCTCGTAATGCAGGATAACATGTTGCTATCACTTGTGTTGTACATCCATTGACCGTTCAGGTGATTTCGTGTAGTCTTGTTCTATTAGTGATAACCTATGGTGATAACCAGAATCGACGGGAGAGCACAGCATGACGCGACCCAAACGCCTGAGCGCCGCGTTCGTTCGGACCGTCAAGCGACCGGGGCGGTACGGGGACGGTCGCGGCGGATACGGGCTCTCGCTGCTGGTCAAGCCCACCGCCTCAGGAAGGCTGTCGAAGACCTGGGCGCAACGGATGCGGATCGGCGGCAGGCCCTTCAACGTCGGCCTGGGTCCCTATCCGGTCGTGACGCTGGCCGAGGCGCGGGCGAAGGCGCTCGAGAACCGGCGCGCCATCCAGAAGGGCATGGATCCGCGCAGCGGCGGCATGCCGACGTTCGAGCGGGCGGCCGAGAAGGTGATCGCGCTCCACGCGAAGAACTGGAAGGGCGACGCCAGCGAGAAGCAGTGGCGGCAGTGTCTTCGGGACTACGTCTTCCCGAAGCTGGGGCGCAAGCGGGTGGGCGAGATCACGACCGCCGACGTGCTGGCCTGTCTGGCGCCGATCTGGAACGAGAAGCGGCCCACGGCGGCGCGGGTGCGCCGGCGCATCGGCGCGGTGATGAAGTGGGCGGTGGCCAGGGGCTACCGCGAGGACAACCCGGCGGGCGACGCCATCGCGGCGGCGCTGCCGCGGGGCACGCGCCACCGGACGCACTTCCGGGCCCTTCCTCATGCCGAGGTAGGGACGGCGCTTGAGGCGGTCCGGGAATCGGACGCGTGGTTGGGCATCCGGCTGTGTCTGGAGTTCGTGGCCCTGACGGCGACGAGGAGCGGCGAGGCGCGGAGGGCGCGCTGGCCGGAGATCGACCGGGACCGCGCGACGTGGACGGTGCCCGCCGAGCGCATGAAGACCGGGCGGGAGCACCGGGTGCCCCTTTCGACGGGCGCGCTGGCGGTGCTGGAGGAGGCCCGGGAGATCGAGAACGGGTCGGGGTTGATCTTCCCCAGCTTCAAGGGACGGGAGCTGCGCAGCCCTCAGGTGGCGGGGGCGTTTCGGGACCTCGGGATCCCGAGCACGGTGCACGGGCTGCGCAGTTCGTTCCGCGACTGGGCCGCGGAGACGGGCGTGGACCGCACGGTCGCCGAGGCGGCGCTGGCGCACAAGGTCGGCGGGGTCGAGGGAGCGTACTTCAGGAGCGACCTGTTCGAGCGCCGGCGCCAGGTCATGCAGGACTGGTCGGCGTATCTGGCGGCCGGGGGCGCGGGCAGCGGGACCTGATTGACTCCGCGACGGGGCTCGGAGGACCCGTTTCGAGGTGTTTGGGAGGCATTTCGCGGAATCCAAGGGCCTTGGGATCGCGCAGACTTGACGATCTCGGGTTCCCGAGGGGTAAGGGCAGGGCGGACATCGGGCCTGCTGGAGGATCTCGCGGCTCCGGAGCCGTGCGGACCAGGCGGGGCTCGGGGGCGTAACGCCGCACGCGCTCCGGAGATCGTTCGCGACGCACCCGCTGGCCGCGGGGAACGACCTAGCGGTGGTGGCCGACTGCATGGGGCACGCGTGGACGGACACGACGCGGATCTACGACCGGAGGGGCGAGGAGGCGAAGCGCGCCGCAGCGGCCACGCTGGCGGTGTCGTACAGGAGGCCGGAGGGGCAAGAGGAGTCGGGATTGTGAGGGATGCGGGCGAAACCCGATGGTTGCGGCCGGATCCGGCGGAAGGCGGCGGAAGGCGGGCGATCGCCGGTCGACTCCGCTGCAACGCCGTGTCAGGGCCTACTGCTCGAGCACTCGAACGGCGCCGTGTCCAGCCTCGAGTCCAGATACGCCAGCCGGTGCGGGATGTACCTCTCGACGGCGTAGCGATAGAACCGGTCCACCCGTTCGGGCACGCAGCGGACCGCGAACCACGGCAGGACGGTCTCGGCCAGGTCCTCCCGGTTCGGCCAGTCCCGGGCGTACGGCGAGATGAAAAGGCTGTCGGCCTCCTGGGCCGCAAGCCAGCCGGGCGACCGGCTGTGCCGCCGGAGGGTGCCTTCCTCCGGCCAGTTGCAGTCGTCGAGCGAGACGTGGCCCCCCTCGTGGAACGCAACCTCCTCGTCATAGGGCGCCGGCCCCCGGGCGGGCGGCCACGCAGCGTGGAAGATGCCCCCGCAGGGAGCGCCGCCGGCGTAGCCGCCATCCTCCAACGGTGCGATCTCGATTTCGCTGCCGCCGCTCCGGATCCCCTGCGGAAGCCGACCTATCACGGCTGCGTAGTAGGCAGCCATGGCTTCGGCGGCCTCGGCCGATCCGTAGGCTGGATGGGCCTGAACCTCCATGACATGGTCGCCGAAGTGCGCGTCGAACAGGTAGGTGTTTAGGTCCTCCCTCCACGCGCGCGGATCGGTGCGCGGATCGAAGAACCAGCGAGCCCCCCGGCCGGTGTAGCGCAGGCTGTCGAGCGCCGTCGGGTCGTCTTGCGTGATGATGTCGGGCGTGAGCCAGACCGTCCCCCAGTCGAACACCGCGCCCTCCGGCATCTCCCACGGAAGCTCGAGGGCGGGCACGGCGGCGGTCGTCGTGGGTGCGCGGGCGGCGGCCGTCCCGGCCTCGGCGGCGTCACCCGTCCCGAAGGCCGCGACGATGGCCCCGAAGACGAGGGTCTCGCCGACGTCGGCCGCGGCGACCACGTAGGTCGCGACGGACGAGTCCGTGTTCGTGAAGGTGCCGGCGCCCGTGGTGGCCCAGGCGTAGGTGATGCGGTCCCAGGCGCCCTCCACCTCCACCGAAAGCTCGATCGTGTCCCCGAAGGCGGGCGCGGGATCGGAGGCGGAGACGGCTGCGCTCGTGATGGAGGCGGCGGCAGTCGCCTCGAAGACGGAGGCGGGCGCGCTCGTGGCGGGCGCGGCGGGCACCACGAGCGCGGACTGTTCGCAGCCGAGCAGCAGCAGCACGGCGAGGACCGCGGTGGGCGTTCGTCGCGTCATCTCATCTCGAGCTGATGGCGGTCGGGGAAGGCGGCTGATCCAGGTCGATCCCGGCCGGGTCCGCGGGGTCGCCGCAGAGGCAGGAGGACGCGAGGAGGGCGAGCAGGACGGCCAAGGAACGGATCATCGGGTTCGCTTTCATTGGGGTATCCTGAAAAAGCTGTGGGGAGATTTTTTTTGGGCAAGCGCGCCTCGGGGTCCGAACCCTCCCCCATGCCCTGATGCGACCCGCTGCCTACTCCGTGAGCTGCCAGAAGTCCTCTTCGGTGATGATGCGCAGCTCGTGGCCCTTGGTGATGAGCGCCTCGGCGTCGCGCTGCTTTGTGCTCTTCTTGCGACCGCGCAACTTGCGCTCGTCCTGTGTGCCCACAACCAGAATGGTGACCCTCCCGGACATCCGATTCCTGTAGTCGCAACCCCACTCGACCGCCTTGTCGACAAGCTCGCTGCGCGGGCGCAAAAGCGTCCCCGTGAACACGATGACTTCCCCGTGCAGCGGCCCGTCCGGGTTTCCTTCCCGGCTGCGATAGCCGGGGGCGGGACCGGGGCCATGCGCGCTGGGAAAGATCGGCTGCCTGACCCTCTTCGGCCAATCCTCTAGGCTCAAGCCCGTGTCCTGACAGGCGCGAAGCATGATCCGGGCACACGCGCGCGCATCCTCAAGTGCGTCATGGTGCTCAAACTCGATCCCGAGGAACTCGGCGACGTTCCATAGGCCGTATCCCTTCTTGCCGAAACGGTCCCGCCACGCCCGCCGCACGACGCGTGCGGTGTCGACCCACACACCGGACAGGGTGGCAAGCCCGTGGCGCTTGAACGCGCGCTGGAACGCCACCCTGTCGAAGGCTGAATGGCTCACGACGTGATCCTGCAGGCGTTGACGGATCTCGGCCTCCAGTTCGGGCATCGTCGGGCTGCCTACCACATCCTCTTCGTCGATCCCATGGATATCGACGTTCCAGTCATCGAACCACGTTTCAGGGTCTACCAGCGTGGTCCATTCGTCCACTATCTGGCCGTCCCGGACGTTGACGATTCCGACCTGACAGATGCTGTCGCGGCTAGGGTTCGCCGTTTCGACGTCCACTGCCGAGAACGAGGGCGGTGACGGTGGGTCGTCCTTCTTGGGAGTCAGCCGCTTGCTACCAGGCAGATGCCCCGTCTCCCTTGTGTACTCGTCGAGGACCGTGGCGATCTCCGCCTCGGTCGGCCGAACCACAAACCACACCGTCGCGTCAAGTTTTGTCGGCGGCTCGAAACTCGGCTCGGTGCCCAAACCGAGTTCCTGAAGCTCCTTCTCGATGCGCCCCACGACGCGCCATCCGCGCCCCTTGCTACCGAACAGGCGCAGAAGCTGCCTTACCGTTATTCCGACCTTCTCACCGGCCCGGGTCCGTTCGACGATCTCCTGCAATTCCATCATTCTAGCCCCGCTCCAGCCTCGCCGAAAACGTCACGTCCGGACACTCCATGGTCGGCGCGTCCGAAGACCCGCCCATCTCCATCACGAGCTGCTTCCGCTCGGGCCAGAACCAAATCGCCGAGTCCACGGTGCGATCGCAGCCGTCGTCGACGATGAAGCCCCCGTCCGTCCCGGCGTCCTGCATCCATTGCCCGTCCCCGTCAATGGTCCCGGGGACCGCCTCGATCGCCACCGTGTCGCCTTCGATCGTGAACGACCCCCCGATGCCGACCTTGTCGCCGTCCTGCCCCACCTCCGCCGTCATGGTCCCGTTCGCCGTGAACGTCAGCGTCTCGCCTCCCTCGGCCATGGTCGCCGAGAAGATCAGCGGGCCGCTGTACGTGCCCGCCACGTCCGGAACCGACGGCCCCGTGAGATCGTCGATCCAGTCGCAGCCGGGCGCCAGGAAGGCCAGCAGGAGGAGAAGGCCCCGGCCCGCCGGTGCCCTGCTAGCCACCCGCCGCCTTCTTCTCGATCGACGGCGTCTGATAGAAGCCGATTTCCTCCCCGGACTGCACGTGCCCGACCAGCCGATAGGTGCCGGGCGGGAAGCGGTCATCCGCGATCCTGATGTGACAGATCGAGTTCCCCTCGCCCGGCAGCGTGTTCACCTTCTCGTTGTCCTGCACGGTGAGCCATCCGCCGCTGACGGCGCGCTGCCATTCCGACCAGTGCACCGTGTAGCCCGCCAAGTTGTTGGCCCGGAGACAGATGCCGATCGTGAGGGTCGTGCCGCCCAGGTCCACCACGAGGTTGCCGTCCTCCGTCACCGTGATCCCCGGCGCCGTGTCGTACGGCTCCAGGTGCACCCGGACCCTGATCGAGTCCTGCGTTGCCGACTCGCTGCTCCCGTTCGAGGCGGTGACCGAAAGCCATGCCACGCTGATGCTGTCCTCGGCGGCGCCGACGCCCGTCGTGGTCACCGTGCTCCCGTCCACGGACACCACGGCCACCGCCTCGTCGGACGTGGAGGCCTCGTAGGTGAATCCGCCGCCCCCGAAGTACGGCGATACGTCGAGGGCCAGCATGCTGTCCACCACCACGTCGTGGGTCGGGATCGTGTCGGCGACCATGGGCGGCGCAAGCTCGCCCACCCGGACCGTGGTCGTGGGAGCGCGTCCGGCTGCGGTGCCGGCGCGGGCCGTGGTGCTGTCGCCGAATACGACCACGACCGAGCCGAAGACCACGGTGGCCCCGGCATCGGCGGCCACGGGAACGTAGGTCGCATGCCCCGAGCCGGTCCCCGCAAAGGCCCCGGCTCCCGTCGTGCCCCACCACGTGAACAGGCTGTCGAAGGTGCCGGCGGCCGTGGCGGTGAGGGTCAGCGTGTCGCCCACGGCGGGCGTCGAGTCCGACACAGTAATCGAGGCGCCCGTGATCGAGGCGGCAGGAAGTTCCTCCACGCCGACGGACGCGGAGCTGGCGACGGGCGCCGCCACCGTGGCCGGACCGTCCGTGCAGCCCCAGACGAGCAGCAGGGTCGGGATCGTCCATCGTGTAGACCGCGTCTTACGCATTTTCCACCTCCACCAGGTGCCCCACCACGCCCCCGTCCGGCTCCCTCAGCTCAAGCACCACCCGCTCGACGGTCTCAAGCGACTCCGACCCGTCCTTGCGCGTGACGCACAGCCGGTCCCCGGACCGGAGCGCCCACGTCGCCGTGGTGGCGACCATCCAGCCCAGATCCGGCTCCAGAGGATGGCGCGCCCAGATGCCCCCGCAGTCGAGCACGTCCTCGTCCCGGGCGGGCGCGGGACGCCGCCGGGTGCGTCGGGCCGCGAAGAGGTCTTCCCGCCGCCTCAGCTCGGCTGCGTCCGCCGTGGACTTCCGGACCCAGAGGATGACCAGACCGACAACCAGCAACGCTACGACGATGTCCATGCGGCGTATCCTCCTTCGGAAGTCACGGGAGCCAATGCCCCGCCCGCCGGTGCCCCCGGGTGCACCTGGTCGCCCATGATCCTGAAAAGGCCCGGAGGGGTGGCGTCCGGATCGGACGGGGTCAGCTGGAAGGCTTCGGCGGGAGCCCTGTTCCGTATGGCTTCGCGGCACCTGCCGACACGCCGGTAGCCGACGATTGCGGAGACGGTGTGGATGGCCGCGCCGGTGCCGAATGCAAGCGTGCCCAGGCCGGCCCCAAGCAGGCCCTCTCCATAGTCGCCGGCGTCCACCTCGCCGGTCACAACGGCCCCGACGATGCCAACGGCGATCCCCGCGCTGGCCGCGGCCAGAAAGGTGTCCAGGATGGGAACGAAGCGACTCTCCGTGCAGAAAACCGGATCGGCGGGCCGCCGCGACGGCGACGGGCCGTTCACCAGCACGAAGGAGCAGGCGGGCGCGGTTGTGAGGACGATGGCGAGGATGATGAAAATACGGGCCATGATCGGTGTTCTCGCTTTTCGGGGCTAGAATGGGTCTCCGGAACACCGCTGCCTCAGAACGTCGATCCCACGAAGATGCCCATGGTCGAGCGGCTCCCCTGGGGCCAGCGCCTGTCGAGCGCGTAGCGGCCCTCCACGGTCAGGCCGGCGATGGAGAGGCCCAGGCCGCCGCCCACAACGTTCTTGCCGAGGGCGCGGGACGGGCTGAGCCAGAACGGGGAGGGCTTCGGCAGGCTGGAGCGCAGGCGAGGCCACGCAAAACCGAAGAGCCCGAACACGTGCAGGTAGCCCGGCGCGTCGAGCATCACGCCCGGATGACCGCTCGGTGTCGAGTCATGGTGATCACGGTAGCTCTGATGGCGGACTCATGCCCGATTCCCAGTTGGACAGGGGGCTGGGTTGGCCGTTCTTGGTCTGTAACCATTTAAAATACGGTGCGGACTCCGATGCATGGGCGAGAAATCGGTCCTTGGCGGCGAGATTTCGGCGATGATACCCTCATTTCCGGGAATGGACGGGCGGCGGTCGACGATTCAGCTTCGCTGCGGGACCGGATCGAGGCGCTGGGGCGGCGCGTCTACCCGCTCTCGGCGTCCAGTGTCTTGAGAGCTACCAGTCCATGTCTCGGCGCGGCAGGGCGGGGCTTGACCGCCGTTGGGCGGGTGCCGGTGCCGATCCGGAGGCGCACATGTGACACGGGGGTACATGTGCGAGGAACCGCGATTCGGACGTGCGGGTGCGTGACCTGCATAGACCGTTGTTCGGCCTATGGTTGCACCACGGCCTCCGGGGCGGCTGCGCCGCGGCGGAACCGGAGGCCGTGACCGGAGCGACCCCCCGTTTTCGATGCCTGGGGTGGCATCGCGGAGGGTCGGGATGTGCACACTCATCCCACCCTCCGCCGGGGGTCGCTCCGGGCCAGCAATCCCGTGCGGGAAGGCCAATCGGCGGGTCGAGCGCGGAGGTACCAACCACCCTGCACGGATGCCGCGCTACCTTCATCCTGAAGGGAGCGAATCGAGCACCCGTCAGAACGAGACGGTCGCGGTCATGGATATGGTTCGGGGCGCGCCCAGCCATGCCGCGTTCTCGGTGATCGCGGACAGGTACGGGGTGTCGAGCAGGTTGTTCGCGACGATCGAGAACTCCGTCGACCTGAACAGGTCGCTAAGCGCCTCGCCGCTGAAGCTGACGTAGGCGTCCGTCGTCCAGTAGGCGTCGGTGTACCAGTCGGCCGTCAGACTGACGCGGCGCGCCGACGTGTACTTCGCCGACAGCCCGCCGCCCAGGGGTCCGTCGCGGTCGAGGGAGACCACCCAAAGCCGGGGCGGCACCCCGGTAACGTCGTCGCCTGCGACGATGCCCTGGGTGGCGTCGACGAGCGGATCGTCGGTCCCCAGATACTTCGAGTCGTTGAGCGTGAGGGCCGTGTAGAGGGATGTCCGACCCGACACCGCTACGGTAGCGGCCAACTCGATGCCGCTGGTCTCGATGCCGCCCGCGTTGAAATACGCCCCGCCTCCGGGGATCAGGTAGTTGGGACCCGCGGGCGTCTGGGGGCCGAGGTAGAAGATCCGGTTGTCGAAATCGATGGAATAAACGGTGGCGCTCAGGGCGACCCGCTCGCCCGCGTACTGAACGCCGACATCGACGTTCGAAGCGGTCTCGGGTTCGAGGCGGTCAAGACTCCTGCCCGGCACTTCGAGCAGGTTGCTGCCGATCGCCCTGAAGTTCTCGGCGTAGCCCAAGAACAGGTCTAAGCCCTCGACCGGCGTCTCGTAGGTGAGACCGCCGGAGAGGAGCACGTCCGAGTCCGAACCCACGTCGAGCGTCCGGTCGACCCCGAACCGGTCCTCGCGCGACACGGAGACCAAGTATTGCTTGATGCCGCCGGTCAACTCGAACGGGCCGAAGTACAGCGTCTCCTCGGCGTACCACTTGAAGACGCTTTGCGGAAACTCCCACTCGTACTGGTGCCAGTAGGGCTGCTCGTCCCACTTGAAGTTGATTGCAGGGTCCAGAATACGGTGCCAGTCGCGGCCGAGGTCGCGTCGCGAGTCCTCGTACCAGATGCCCGCGCGCAGCACGCTGCCCCGTCCGCCCCCGAACAGCACGGACCACTCCCCGTCGACGTTCGCGCCGAGGCGGCTCTTCCCGTAGTGGCTGTGGCGGTACGATTGCACCGCGCTCGCCGCCGGGTGGCATGCCGGGTCGACCTCCGGCCCGCCCGAGCCGTAGTAGTTGAAGATGTAGGACGAGTTACATCCCGGCGTTGGCCCGACGGCGACTCCGTTGCCGTCCACGAACCGGATCACCCCGAGCTGGCTACCGCCCCGCACCGGCACGCGGCCCGCCAACTCCGATTCGGGTCCGCCTCCGTCGTCCACCACGTCGACGATGTAGGGGGGCAGCCAGTCGCCCCGCCCCCAGTTGCGATGGCCGTACACGCCCGCACTGAGCGAGATCAGGTCGCTAACGGACCAGTCGGCCTTCACGTAGGTGAGCGTGTTCTTGCGCCGCGTCTGCCAGCCGGGCCGGAAGAACTGGTTCAGATAGGGTACGCCCGGCCAGTGGCCGATCAGACGGTCCCAGCGCGGGTCGGCCCGGAAGTCGGCGTTGCTGTAGAGCCGCTGGTAGACATCCTCGTGGATGTCGTCGTGGGAGAGGTAGCCGGTCAGATCGAGGTTGCCGTGCGAAGACACGATCTTGGCGGCGAAGTGCTCCCGCTCGTTCCGTGCCGAGCCCTCCATCCAATCGGTCGCCTCCTGCCGGATCGCGGCAACCCAGGCCCGCGTCGCGCCGCCGAACAGCGACCCGGTCTCGACCCTCGCGGCGAACCGCTGGCCCTCGTTCTCGCCGATCGTGACCGAGGCCGTCCGGCTTGCCTCCTCCGCAGGGTCGGCGGTCAGAAAGTTGAGCGTCCCGCCCAGCGCCTCGACCGACTGCGAGGCGATGTCGGCGGTCCCCTGCGACACCTCAACGCCGCCAAGGTTGATCGGGTCGACGAACCGGTTCGCCTTTGCGCCGCTCCAGTAGTCCGACGTGCCATTGGGGAACCCGTCGATGGTGGTGCCGATCTGCACGTCGTTGATCGTCGACTGGAAGCCGCGCATGACTACGTTGCTCGACCAGTCGTCAAAGGCGTACGCGTCCCCCTCTTGAACCGAGACGCCGGGAAGGTTGTCGATCACCGACGTCACGGCCGTGATGCTCGACTGCTGCCTCATCATCGGCTCCGCGACGAGATTTCGCGCGAATACCGTGGGCTCCTCCGCCACCACGCTGATCGGCGTGAGTTGGAAGAAAGGCTGTAGAACGATATCGACCGTCTCGATCGTGCCTGCTCGGACCGTGGCCGGAATCTCCCGGGTCGCATAGCCGAACAGGGTGGCGGTCAAGACAAGATCGCCGGGTGCCAATCCGGTGAACTCGTAGGCCCCTTCCGCATCCGTGAGGTCTCCTGCGTCCACGCCGGAGCCGGTCGCCGTCACCCGGACACCCGGCAGGGCGCTCCCGAACACGTCCACAACCGTGCCCCTGATGGTTCCTCCGGACTGCGCGGACGCCGGCGCTACGGCCAGGAGCAAGAGCAGGGCGGCGCGAGCACACGTGGCCAATAGACTGAGATTTCTCCGAAAGGCTGGCATGGCGACGAAACTCCCTTTCTGCGGACATGGCGTCATTGTAACCTGGTGCCGGGTTCACAGGACGAGCGGTCACCGTCTGGGCGGAACCCCGCCCCCGCTGTCCCGGATCGTCTGCTCTGCGATACGCTTCCGATAAGCCGGTGACCTCTTGCAGAGCCCGCAGGTGACCTTGGCCGTGTCTTGCGTGACTTGCGGCTCGCGCTTGAGTCGCTGCTGATGATGCATCCCGCAGGCCGTGTAACCGAAAGCGCCCTCGAGATGCAGTCTCATCGTCTGTCTCTGCCGTGGAGGTCATTCCGGGTGTTCACCGCCGCCTCGGCCTTCGTACGCCTTCGTCGCAGTCCGTACAGGTGTACGCTGCGCTCGGCCATCATGCCGACGACCGAACATTCGCTTTCCTCCTGCCGGGTCGGGCCCTCTCTGGACCGTGTTCATGTTCGACTCCCCTGCTGGACAAGGGGCTGAGCTTGGGCGCCTACGGTGCAACCCCTAATATACGGCTTAAAATCCGATCCGTGGCCGATAATCGGAACCACCTCGGCGAGATTCTGCCGATTGTTCCTTCGTTTCCGGGAAGGGACGAGCGATGACCGACGATTCCAGGGGAGGGCTGGGCCGATGGGCTTCGTCTGTTCGAGCGTCTGACACGGCTTGCGGGTTCAGATGGACGCTCTTCCTCAAATGGCGGTCACCGGTCGCGGGCAAATCCCTCGGCCTCGTCGTCGCCAGCCTCGAGGACAGGGAGGGCGACCGGCTCGGCTCATCACTCCTCGGGACTGCGCCACGCTCTGCCGAGCGCCCGGTTTCCGGCCTACCGGTAACCCTCGGAGACCCGAGATCGTCGATCCTGGGCGCTCCTATGGCCCGTCGAATACCCGAAAGGCCCCCGCACCGACCGAAAACGGCCTCTGAGCCCGTCGGGCGGCGGCGGCCCCCACGATGCCGCTACAAGACGAGCCGTTCTGCTCATGGTCTACCTCCGGTAGGCTACGCCGACGAGCAAGGACGTCATGCGATAACCGCCGAACTCAGTCTCCCTGTAGGACGCACTGGTCAGCTCATGCCCGTATTGGAGGTCCAGCGTGAGGTCCCACTGACGCGACATGCGGATATCCAAGCCGGTGCCCGCGACCACACCAGCGATGAAGTCCTCGTCGCGCGTCCTGCACTCTTGTGCCGGTGCGTTGTCGAGCGAGGTCTCATAGCAGCCGGCGGCGAACCCGAGCATCCCGCCGCCCCCAAGACGCAGGGTGAGCCGATCGTTCGACAGGATGTCCCCCATCCACAGCAACTGCGCGTCGATGTAGTCCTGGCTCCGCTGGAAATGCCGACGGCTGTAGAAGCATGCCGGAATCTCTGCGGGATCCAGGCTGAGATCGGGCGGATCGAGGCAGGCACTGTCTTCATAGCCCCTGCGCGCATAGGAGGCGCCGAGACGGAGGCCCCAAGAGGATGTCGCCGAGACGCCTGCCGTCACGCCAATACTGGGGTCCTCGGTAGCGAAGCGCGAGCTGTTCGCGCCAGCATAGAGGTCGACCCGGGTAACGGTGGGCGAGGCCATCGCTCCGAACAGGCCTAGCACGATCAGGATGGCGTGTTGGTCCATGATCCCAATTCCTCAACTGATGTTCTGCTTCCAGGTTTCGCGGATCTTGTCGGCGCTCCATCCGGCGGGATTCGTCGCCGTCCTGCTGACCCTCCAGGGAGCGGAGGGTCCGCGCGGAAAGCGCGAGCTGTGGACGGTGGAGTTTACGCGGTTCTCCATACACGACACGAAGCCGGTGGTGTCGTCGCGCTTCCTCCCGCTGGCGCGGCGCGTCTCGAAGATATCCGCCACGACATCGCCCGCGAGTTGGTCGAGACCGTGCGGAGCAATGTCAGGATCGACTGGACGCTTCGCGAGAACGTGCGCGCCAACCTCCGGTGGCTCGTCAAGCGGATCCTGAGCAAGCACGGCTACCCGCCCGACAAGCAGGACGCGGACGGTGCTCGAACAGTCGGAGTTGCTGTCGGCGGAGTGGACGACATGACGCCGGGTCGGTTGGAACGGTCCGGTACCGCCGAAGCGTTCGCAGGATGTCGATCTTTGTCCCATCTTGTTCGCCAGCGACAGACGTGAGTCCCCACCACGAGCCCGAGCGTTCCGTACCCCCGCTAGAAGCCCCAACCTGGCGGAGAGGCTAGGATCAATTCGTGACGACCTGCAACGTTCGCCCAATTGCGCGGGGAGGCGCACGGGTGGAGGAGGAACGAACAACGCGATGACAAGCCCCACTCTTGACCCGAATCGGCTAGATGTTCACGGTCGGTTCCACATACCAAAGAACGTCTGGCAGCGCTTGCCGAAGAGCATCCCGTCGGCACCGGGAGATCCCGTTCCCGGAAGACTCACATTTGACCAGAGCAGCGGTGCAGTCCTCAAGATTCATGGCCATTTCTCTCGTTGGGGACCTCCGGCAGTGCCCGGCATCGGCCAGGACATCCCGACGGTCCTCGGATCGGACGGCTACAGCTTCTGGGCGCTGTATGCATCCCGGAAGACCTTCACGAGTGGGGTTGATCCACAGTACGCACGCGAGCATTACGCACCCCGAGAAGTATTGACGTTTGCTCCAGGCCAAGATTTCAACTGGGAAGAGGATCTCCAATCTCTTGAAGATCTGGAATCTCTGCGCACTACGGGCATTACGATCAAGTCCAAGATGCATCTTCAGCACTGGATTGGAGAGGGATGGGTGGGTCGCGAACCCGGGGGCGACATGACGACGGTAAGATTCGAGCCCCCTCCCTCATCCACGTATGTCGAAGCCGGAACGCGCGCCGACCTGTCATTCGGACATGACGCGGTATCCATCAATTCCCGGTTCGGGTTTCATGTCGAGCAAGCAGCGTTTCTCCGGATTCGCTTTGAAGTACCGAGGCCGGTGGTAGGCTCCAACGGCATCCTCCAAGTGGCGAGAATGATACATGGCTTGGTGGCCCTGAGTATTCACGGCACCGTTCCCATCGGGAGCGTTACTCTTCACTTCGACCGGGCCGATGGGGATCCACTTCGTGCCCGTCTGTACAGACGATGGAGGGAAACCGAGTATGCCTCGTCCGCCTCGATTCCCACCGCAGCCAGCTATCGGGTTTGAGGCTATCGGCGGGCTGCAAGGCATCGTGCGATGGATCAACTGCTGCGAGAAGTATTGGTTGCCGATACTGCGCGTCATCAATCGCTGGAGGTCCCCGTCGGCGTATCTCGAAAACAAGTTCAATGATGTCTATGTGGCATTGGAGTCCCTTGCCCGCATCAAGGCCGGCATTCGGTCGGCGAAGAGAATGCCCGCGATGGTGGGGGCATTGCGTGTCCTCGCACGGGATCAACAGTACTCGGGGAGAGGACTTCAGTCGCTTCAGTCCAGTTTGAGGGATGACGATTCGTTTCGGAGATTTCGCGAGATAATCGGAGATGTCAACGCTTGGGCCAAGGCTATGGTAAGCGCGCGGAGTGCCATTGTGATACATCCAGGGATGGACGGCTACGCCGGAACGAGCGGTCTGGACTTGTATCCGCTCTTCGAGACGGGCTACCTCTTGACGGTGTTGTGTCTGTTGAACGAAGCAGGCATTTCGCCCAGTGCTGGCGAAGATCTGTGTGAAGCGCTACTAGCGGCGTCGGTTGTGACGGAGCGAATGTGGCCATGACTGGATTTGCACCTGAAGGGGTACAAACATCTCGGTGACCTGTGCCACGCCTTCGAGGCCGGGGGACACAACGGCCTTACGGCTCTGGGAAGACCGTAGTGGAGAGGGTCGTGAGGGGAAGGCGATTCCCGCGAATTGCGGCGGTGGTCCAGCGGGACGATCCTGCGGACCATCCCGCTGGACCACCGCCGCACCGAGACCGACGAGCCCCACCGCGTGACCGTCTCCTCCGACGGGCGCCACCTGGTACGCGACGGCTGGCCCACTGGTACCGTACCCTGTGGAAGTACGAGACCGACGGCGACCGGTTGGTGGGGCGCCTCCAGTTGGACTGACCGGCTGGCCGCTGCCCCCGCCAGTAGTCCGGAATGACTGACAGTCGTTCCCGCGCTACGCGCGCGCGCGCGTAGCGCTCACGCGGGCCTACCACCCCGGTCACGCCACCCTTTTCCTCGCCGTTCCGTTCTGCGAGAACCGACGTGGCACCAGCCTGTCGGGGATGTCCGCGCCGGGCACAGCGAGCATTGTCGCGATCTGATCGGCCAACCTCTCGACCACCGCCGGTGCCGCAAGACAAACAGAGGTCGTTTGGCCAACGGTGATTCCAACCACCATGCAGGTCTCACCGCACATTGTGCGCGCCCCCACCCACATGTCTGATGCCTGACGCTTGGTGTTGGTCTGCTGCTGAGCGTCGCTCCCCAAAGGTCCGTTCCCGCGCATGGTACTACCCTCCTCTACCGTGTCCTTCTCAACCGCTTCCTTGGTCGTGCGAGCCCCGGGGACCCATCGGACGCTTCGGGGCTCTGGCGAAATCGCACATGGCAGCCTCCAGCTTCGCGGGTGATTCTTTACGGTTGCGGGGTAGGTTCTCCTCTTGCGTGGTCTTGGGGGGGTTCGTCTCATACATCCAACGCGCCGAAAAGGGTCCCCCCATAAGGTCGGGCGGACTTGCGCGCCCGACGCGGGCAGTCCAAAGCATTGGTAATTATGCACTTGCCGCAAAGCGCGGGGCGCTCTACGACCTCATTTTTCGGGATCGCGCGGTGCGGCCTGAAGGCGACTTGGACTGAAGCTCACCGAGAGGTGTTGGGGGGTGTGTGGGGAGCCTTCCGCAGTTTGACCAAAAGAGACATTGTCGCGATCGGATACGTGCTCCTAGCGGCATGGCTGATCTCGCGGGGGTTGTTGCTTCTGGTCCGTCTTGGCGGCTCCCCGTGACCCCCTCTAGTTCCCCCATGGCTGAATTAGTCGGCGTACTGAACGAAGCATCGACCGTTGAGGTGCGATGCGTTGAAGGCAAGGTTCACGGTCATCGTCTCCCCTTCCCGGATCGTCATCCCACTGCGCGATCATCCAGGTGGACCCAAGCGGAAGCCCTAAAGCCAGCGCGCCGGGCGGACCTCCGCCGAGACAAGTCTTCCGGAGTTTTCCAAAGACGTGGACAACCTCGGACGCTCGGTTTTACGAATCCCGTAGCCTCTTGGCCATCTGGTCAGTGTAGCGCCGAATCTCCACTCGAGGAAATGGATCTTCCATGAGTGCTACGTAGCCGTGGTCAAAGAATGACGCGATCTCGGGCAGTGTCTCACTGATGAGAGCCCCCATGCCTGACGGTCCATCAACAAGATAGGTTCGCGGCACACGGGCATTGGTAGCCTCCGAGTACCTGAGCGTTTGCACAAGGATGTTGCCTCCTGGCAGCTGGTGAACCCGTGCCGTGTGGTCATGATCCCTTCCGAAATACAACGTGGCTCCAGCGCCGCCGCGCCTGCCCGGCCGCTGCCGTATCCCCAGCTGGAGGTAGTCTGCGATTTCGGATTCCCAGATAAGCTCTCCAGAGCCACGATCATATGCGCGGACCACTGGAATGAGACCGAAAGCAAACACCAGCACGCCCGTGTCGTGCAGTGAGGGACAAGCGATGGGTCCGGACGAGAGGTCCCACCTAAGGGCCGCCGCATCGGCACGATAGCCCATGCCAAGACTCTGCGTTGTCCCGCCAGGAACTGACACCCCGTGGATGTTGGGATAGGCCGAAACCTGCTCGTCGTCAGATTCGGAGCCGGGGCCGGAAATGAACAACGCCGCACCGTCAGTCGTACAGGCATCGTGCGCGTCGGGCGTTGGCAAGCGAAGGAATCGGAGGAATTCCCACTGGTCCCCGTCGCGTGCAAACAGGCGAAGGCGCGATCGGTCGAGGACGGCTACAACGCCGCCTCCCAGCAAGACGAAGCCGGTCGCAAAGCGAAACTCTGTCGGACCATCGCCCAAACCTCCGAACTCGTCGATGTAGGTTCCGTCTGAGGCGAACCTGCTGAGCCGTTGCAATTGATCGTCGAAGATGAACAGGTCACCGTCGGATGAGACCTGGGCGTGGGAGATGTGACCGAAGAGAGCATGGCCCGCATCGTTGTCACCGACGCTTGTGACGGTCGTGGCTTGGAGCATCAAGTCCCGATCACGGCGCCAACTCGCCAGCACAGTTGCGGAAAGCCGTTCCGGAATCGGGTCTCCGCTGATCACAGAAGCGGATGGACTCGGAGCGTTTTCGGCGGTTGGATGCCATATGATGTTAGGACTGCGCTCACAGGCAGACGTCAGCGCACCACAGTAGAGTGCGAGCGCAACGACGCGCGTCCGCGTCGACGCTCGTAGACCCATCCACCACGGAGCCCAGCAACGGGAGGTTTCCGGCAGCCCCACCAAGCCGTCAAGTCTTCGCATCGCTCGTCTCGTCATCGGTATGATCACCCTTCCCAAGGGCTGGAGCCTCCAAGATCCACCCAGACCAGGTCGTGATCGTCGTGATCCGCATCCCCGACTTGTCACCCTCGCTGCCGGACCAGAATGATGTTCAGCGTCATCGGATTCGGCTCAATCCGCGCGCCAATCGTCTGGCCGTCCGGACCCGTGCCCCGTGCCTCCCCGAACTCGATCACCAGGGTTCCCGAGATCCGGTTGGCCAGAAACGTCCCTCGCAGGCGTGAGTCCGCAGGCATTGGTGTGTCGAGTCCTGCATCCAGCTCGAGGGAGGCGTCCAGCACGACCTGCGCGCCGGTCAGGTTGCCCTCGACTGTGCCATCTCCTTCGAGCGAACCGGGCGCGACCAGAGACATGGTGCCGCGGACGCTGCCGCCAGCCTCCGACAGCTCGTAGCGATAGGTCACGGCCCCAAGGGTGGCACTCCAGGTGCCCGTCAGGCCGTTGGGCTCCGGGTCAGTGGTCGCCGGATCGCCGCCGGCACAGGCGACGAAGGCCAGCAGCGACACGAGCGGAGGCGTCGTCCTGTACATGATTCTCTCCTCAGCCGGGCAAGCGCGCCTCGGTTACCCGCCCCGGGGTCGCAGGCAGACCACCGCCCCCAATGGCTCGCTACTTAGGATCCGCCCCCGGATAGCCGTAGTATAGCAATCCGTCGCGACAGGGGTGAATCGACCTGTTGTTCGACCCCGGGCCATCGTTCCAGTCGGCTTTGTGTAGCGTTCTGGCAACAATAGGGTGCGACATGTCACCAACCCATCCGGGATCGAGGATGGATAGCGTCAGCTCCGTTACCACCATGTCCTTTGAGCCGCCGAACCTCATCACATCGTTGAACACGCCGATGCAGGCCCCCCAGTGAATTCGCAGGCCGTCCACAGGCACCTTCGGCGTTGCTTCCGGAAAGTCCACGCCTCCCATGCGGTCGAAGGTGTTCACGGCGACCGCATCTGTCACGTAAGCGAACGGACGCTCTCCTGCGGCGGGTGCGTGTGTCGTGTCAGGTACCGCGAGGCTGGCCCACCACCGCTGTCCCGTACCGACCCCAAGGAGGTGGCCGATTTCGTGCATGGCCGTGCTCCACACGATGTCATTCCACGGTTCGGCGCTATTCCCGTGAATGTTCTCGTGCGACGCCCGGCTCAAGTAGAAGACGCCCACGGGCGTTGTGCCGTTTGCCGCGAGGTCGTGCTGGTAGTATGCCCACCCCACCCCAAGGGGTTGTTTGGAGTTTTCGCCAACCCACAGGTGCAGCCCGGGCGGCAGCACGTCACCAGCCTCGAACCTTATGGACGGCGCCCCGCGGAGGGCCTTCGGCGAGGAGAAGGCGTATGAAGTCGTATCCGTCTGCCAGAGGATCTCCGCCCACGTCGCGGCAGCGTTTTCCACTCCCGCCTTCATGTCGGCCGGGAAGCCGTCGAGGTAGTTGACGCGAATCGGATAGCGCGGTGGTAGGTTGAACTCCACCATGATCTCGGCGGAGCCCCAGACGTCGCCAGCTGCCGCCGTGATCGTCGCCGTCCCGCGGCCCATCGCTGTCGCCAGGCCCGCCCCGTCCACCGCTACGACCCGCGCGTCGCTACTCGACCACGTTACGGACACGTCCGCCATCGCGCGCCCGATCTGGTCCACAACTTCCGCCGACAGCTGCACGGTCTGCCCCAACGCCGCAAGCATGACCGTGTCCGGAGTCACGGTTATCGCCGTGGGCACTGCGGCAGCCACCATAAGCTCGGCGCTGCCGGACACGCCCGCCGCCGTTGCGGTAACCATGGCATGGCCCGGAGCCACGCCCGTCACCAGTCCCGAGTCGTCGATCACGGCGACCGTAGTGTCGTACGATGCCCACGCGAACGCCTCGTCGTTCACCGCGTGACCGTTCGCGTCGGCCGCGACGGCTGTCAGCCTCAGCGTGTCCACCTCGACCAACGTGTCCGCCGCAGGGGTCACCTTCACCGAGGCCACTACCTGGGCCACCGTTACCGTCGCCGTCGCAGACACCGCGCCAGCCGTCGCACTCACCGTCGCGGTCCCGTTGCTTCGGGCCGTCAGCAAGCCGGTCGCGGTCACCGCCGACACGTCGGGCGCGTTGCTGGACCACGCGACGGGAGTGCCGGCCGCCACGAGTCCGTTCGCGTCGACGGCCTCGGCCGTCAGCCTTAGTGTGTCCCCCAAGGCCGTCAGCGTCAGGGAATCGCGACCCATCACGACAGCCGCCACCGCCTGCGCCACCGTCACGGTTGCCGAGGCCACCACGCCGCCTGCCGCCGCCGTGATCGTGGCCGTCCCGTTCGCAACCGCTGTCACCACGCCAGCGCCGTCCACCGTCGCCACCGCAGGCGCACCGCTCGCCCACGACACCGCCGCCGAAGGCATGGGCTGGCCGTTCTGGTCCCGCACTGCGGCCATCAGCCGCACGGTTGCTCCCAGCGCTGTCAGGTCCGCCGTCGCTGGCGTCACGGACATGTCGGCAGGACGCGGCGAATCTGGTTCGACTGCTTGGTCCGCGCAGGCCAAGATGAAAAGAAACGCAAAGGCGAAGACCTGGGGGAGCGCAAGACCTTGAGCCGGTCCATTAGGAACCCACCCATGGTCGAGAGGTCCTTGAGGAAGCCGGTCAGCACCCCGAAGTCCCCGGCCGCCGTGAGGGGGTTCTCCATGAGCGCCTTGACCGGGAGCAGGAACAGCAGCAGGCCGCCCGCCGGCCATCTCAAGCCCCGAGCCCGTCTGGCCCGCGCCGCCGTCGCTTCGCTGCTGGTGGACCGCGGCGTTCCAGCCGTTCCTTGAACGCCGAGCCGAGGCCCCCACGCGCCGCTTGGTTGATCACCCGGCTACCATCCCGTTTGGGTCTCCTTTCCCTTATCCTCTCTGGAGACTGTGGACACCCAGACACGCAATCAAGAGAGACCACCGTTGGCCCGATTCAAGGACGCCGAACCGATTCTCGCCGCAGTTGAGCGCTGGAAGCACCGATGCCTTCTCGGCGGGCGGTCCCTATTCACTGACCGCGCTCTCTGGACTCGCTCCAACTTCCAGGAACTCCAATCGGTCTACGTCGAGAACCTCGACGACACGTCGGGGGGGGACTCTTTTGTCGAGAAGCTGGAGCGCCAACTGCAATCCGCCTCGCCCGACGCCAAGTGCCTCTGGGCCGAGATGACATGGGTGTACCGCCTGATCCAGGCTTCAGGGTCCATGGGCTCAAGCAGGAAGCGAGCGACGATCATTCAGGTCTGGGAATGGTCTGGGCGGGAGTTCCCGGAAGACCACGAACTGATGAGCGACGCCGTGCTCGGGGCGGGAGTCGTCAACCCGGGCACCGCCTACAACACGCGTGCATGGGCCGAGTTCCGTTTCTTCGTGGTCGCGATGCTCGATTGGTACTCATTGAAGCAGAATCAGCGCCAAGCCCTCCTCGACGATCCGTGGGGTTTCGCGTCATGGCTCGACGGCACCAAGTATGCCCCGAATCGCATGTTCCGACACGCAATGGTGTTCCTGCTCTTCCCCGACGAGTTCCAGGACGTCCTTTCCACCAAGGGGAAGAGAGAGATTGTCAGCGGCCTGCATCAAGGCGACCGGATCGACACCTCCAACCCAGTCGAGATCGACCGGGCGCTGCTTACGATCCGTCAGCGGCTGGAGGAGGAACGTGGGTGGTTTCGGTTCTACGATCCCCAGATCAAGGCCCTTTGGCAACGCCCATCGGCCCGCAAGGCAAGGAGAAAGGCGACGGAGCCCGCGACGATGGAGGCAAACGATCTAGAGCGGATCCAAGAGGCGACGTACACGGACACGCAAGCCCTGCAAGACCTCTTCATCGATCCCGGCCACTTCACCCGCCTGGTGAAGTCCATCAAGTCCGGCAAGAACCTGATCCTCCAAGGGCCGCCCGGCACCGGGAAGACCTTCATCGCGCGCCGAATCGCATGGTGCATCATCGGCCGCAAGGACAATGGTCCTATCGGAATGGTCCAGTTCCACCAGTCCTACGCCTACGAGGATTTCGTGGAAGGCTTCCGGCCCACCAAGGGGGGAGGCTTCGACCTGAAGCCCGGCGTCTTCCGGCGCTTCTGCGAACGGGCGCGCGCCAACCCGAAAATCCCCTACGTCTTCATCATCGACGAGATCAACCGCGGCAACCTGTCGCGTATCTTCGGCGAACTCCTGATGCTGATCGAGGCCGACAAGCGCAGCGAAGACTACGCCGTCACGCTGCCCTACTCCGACACGCAGTTCCACGTCCCCGGCAACGTCCACCTGCTTGGCATGATGAACACCGCCGACCGCTCGTTGGCCTTGGTCGATTACGCGCTTCGCCGCCGATTCGCCTTCGAGACGCTGGAGCCTGCCTACGGGACGGAGTACGGCCGGGATGCGTTCGAGAAACACCTCGCGGCCAAGGGCGCAGATCCGAGCCTGGCGCGCCGCATCTGCGACCGGATGGCCAAGCTCAACGAGAAGATCGCAAACGACAAGGAACTCGGCCGGGGCTTTCGGATCGGCCACAGCTACTTCGTTCCCGGCGATGGCGACGCGCCCTCGGAGGATTGGTACGGGCACGTCGTAGACACCCAGATCGCTCCGCTCTTACGGGAATACTGGTTCGATGCGGCGGAAGACGTCGAGAGGGATGTGGCGAGACTCACCGGCGACGCCCGACCTTGAAGACCATCCCGATCCTCAACGTCTACTACCTCCTCTGCTACGCCTGGGGACGGGTTCAGGAGCGGGACACCAGACGGCTGGCCGCGCTCGGCGGCCTTTCGACGATCCAGGACCTTCTCGGCAAGGTGCTCGCGGGCGGCGTCAGCCACCTCTTCCGCAGAGGCATCGACCGCGGCTACGTGGAGCGACGCGAGGACCTCGCGGGAATCCGCGGCAAACTGGCGGTCAGCGAGACGGCGAAACGGGCGCTCCGGGCGCGCGGCCGGGCCGCCTGCGACTTCGAGGAGTTGTCCGTTGACACTCCGCCGAACCGCATCCTGCGCACGTCCCTGCATGGGCTGCTGGGGAGGCGGGCCACGCTGCACCGCGATGTCCGTCGCGACGTGCGCTCCGCCTACAGACGGCTCGATGGAGTGTCGCGGACCCGCCTGACGAGGAACGCCTTCGGCCAAGTCCAGCTCGGGGGCAACCGGCGGCTCTACCAGTTCCTCCTCTCAGCGTGCAGGCTCCTGTACGAGAGCTCGGTGGTCGACGAAAAAACAGGGCGCACGACGTTCCGCGACTTTCGGCGGGACGAAGCGACCATGTGGGCGCTCTTCGAGGAGTTCGTCACGGGATTCTACGAGCGGGAGCAGCGTGTGTACGGCGTCAATCCCGGGGGCAGCCGCCGAATCCTTTGGGGGGAAGCCAGCGCCGAGGACGACGCCGACCGGGCTCGAATCCCCGTCATGACGGCCGACGTGATCCTGGAATCGCCCGAGCGCCGGATCATCCTCGACACGAAATACTACCGGGACGCGCTGGCGCGCGGACGCGGTTCCGGCACGGGCAAGCTGCACTCCGGCAACCTTTACCAGTTGCTCGCGTACCTGCGGAACCGCCAAGCGACGAACCCGGGACGGCCCAGGCACGAAGGCATCCTGCTGTACCCCGAGGCCGGCGAGCCGCTGAGAGCCGATATCCGCCTCGAAGGGTTCCGCATCCAAGCCCGGACGGTCAACCTCGATCGGGACTGGCGGCAAATCCACAGAGAAATGCTGGCTACCATCGGGCTATCAAGTCCCGACTCGTAGTACGCTTTACGGGCGACGACCCAGCTTGCATAGGCGGGGGACTCCCCTTGTGACAGGGAATACGCACCTCGGCTGCCCAGCCGTGGCGGTGACCGCCTACCTCGTGGTTTGGGGCGGTCGCGGTTCGCCGTGGCCCTGCACCGACGAGGACGGAGTCGGGCGGAGTCGTGCCGTGCTCACCAATCGGTGGAGTTGGTCGATAGCGTGGCGCTCCGACCTGCCTGCCCCCCACAGGAGCGTCTTGGCTTCTAGGACCTCGAACTCTGTAGGGTTCTCGGGATTGATGAGTGATGCGACGAAGCGCGCGCCGCCAAGGAATCCTTGGAGATTGCGCACGAGGGTGCTGGCACTTGGGCTGGAGAAAACGCTGTTGGCAGTGGCGCTCTTCATTCGACGTAGCTCAATGGCGGAGAGCGCGGCATGTACGTGATCCAGAACCTCTTTGCAGGTTCCCAGCGTCACCTTGCTCAGTGGCCCGGATTCTCCGAGCGCGAGTGCTCGATCATGGTGAGCAATTCGCTTGTTCCTCCAAGCAGTAACCGGCTCTGCGGTTGCGACCGCGTCTTCTCGGTGTCGTTCTACCTCAGCCAGCAACACGGAGTCCACGGGATGCTCCTTGGTCAGGCGTCGCTCGAGGCTCTGGAGCCGAAGTGACCTCCCGTCCTTGTCGGTCAACCGAGCCACATGGAGCAGTAGATCGTTCCAGAATAACCCCTGGACATCAGCGAAGAACGTCGGAGCCACAGCATTGAGAACATCGACTTTCTCCTGAGTTCCGAACAGCTCCAAGAGTTCGTTATGCCTGTCCAGAGCCAAGCACCATTGTTTCCACACCGCATGGTGCTCCCGACCGAAGTTCTCGCCGAGCGCGTCGATGTACTTCTCGAGGACTTCCTTCTCGCTATCCTCGGACATCGGCAGATTCCTCTTCGTTTCCCAGGTTGTTTATGGGCGCACGTAGTGTACCCAGGCCCCCGGCGCCCGACAACCGAAGTGACCCCAAGAAGTTGGACACCTGACCTCTGGGTTGATTGTGCCGTTCAGCCCTCATGGCAGAGGTCCTGGATGATTGCCATCGGCGGCCGGTCTCCGAGGGAGGATTGACGGGATCGGCCTATGCGCTCTCGCCGTCCGTAAGGACGGCCATCGAGAGGTCGGTAAGCTTGTCCGAAACCGATTCGCCTCCCGCCACCTCGGGAGGCACGCGGGAGGGATTCGCGGGCGTCCTCCCGGCTGGCTTGAGCTACGCTACTGCGGTCAAGCAAGCCAGCCCGCAAGCCCGCCAGCCTACGCGATGTAAAAACATTCGTGCTCTGGCGAGGGGTGCTCCGCCCCCCTTTGATCCCCCCGGAAAACCACCGCTCCGGCAGCGTTCGCGGTTAGGGGGTCCGCCCGCCTTCCCTTCCGCCTGGCCGAAGTGTTGCCGGCGGCCACTCGCCGGATCTTCTCCCGCCGACGCCCGATCATCGCCGGTCGAGGCCGTCGGTTTCGCGGACGAGTCTGGGTCGTGACCGGCGACCGCGTGGTCGGCGTTGCCACCGCTTCGGCGCCGGTCCCCCCGGCCTCCGGGACGGACTCCGCCCGTCCCTCCGCCGGGGTCGAGCCTCTTCCCAACCCGGCAAGGCCCGGTCGTCCGCGGCGTGAGACGCGCCCGGGAAGGGTCAGGAATAGCGGTTCCCGCTGCATAATCCAGGGGTACGTCGCCACCCTGCATCCACGACCTGATCGACGGCGGGACCGAGACGGCCGACGAAACCGAGTACGACGCCTACCACGTCATGGGCCTTCCTTCTGTCCAGAAGGAAACCCGTCAGGGTTGGAGCGGCAGGCGGATCTCGACGCTGACCCTTTCAGGCCGATACGGATCCGGTCCGACGCGCAGCTTGGCCCCGGTATCCTCGCCACGGTCTCGCCCGATGGAACCGAGCAACAGACCGACAGGAATCCCGACCAGGGATCCAATCAATGCCAGCTTGGCGCTGGTCTTGACGCTCTCTTTCTCGCGTTCGTCGTTCTCGCACTTACCAGGGGGTGGCGCGACATCCATGTAGTCGGGTCCCCGGTTGCAATGGATCACCCCGACGAGCCCCCCTAGTACAGCGCCGGTTAAGAACCCTTCGATGGCGGCCCTCTCGTACCAATACAACCCGGAGTCTTCCAGAGCCCGTTGGTTTTGCGCGTTGAGCGGAGCTGCGAGCAAGAGCACGAGGAGTACGATACGGAACAATGGAACCTCCTCCGGTCGGTACGGCTGGAGCGTAGCCGGAGGGTAGCGCACAGGCAACGGGCTCCCGAGGGGCACCTAACCCTCCTCGCGCCAGACGCCTTGGCACCACCACCAATGGCAGGGCGGTCGCGCTTCTTTCGGACGCATGGTCCGTTGGCTGGGGTCGCTCATTGGTCGTTCATCAGGAGTTCGATCCGGTTCATCAGGAACGATCGAAGGTGCACTCCCGCTCAGACGCAATCCTGTCCGCATGATCCCGATAGGCTTCGGCGATTTCCGAGAGCTCACGCGCCATTTCCCTGCTCTCGGGCAAGGGTAAGCGATTGAACAGGTGGATATCATCCAAGCGGTCCATGTATCGGACCAACCCCATGATGGAGGCAGGGTCCTTTCGCCCGTACCAATCGGGCTGGGCGGGGTTGTAATAGCCGAAGATGCCAACAGGCCAGCCCGCTGCCGGGCAACCGCGTGCCGCCCAGTAGGTCGCAACAAGGATGGCGATAGGCCCCCTCTCCGCTGCCTGCCGGTAGCGATCCCAGCCAACATTGCGATTTCTGGAGAGCAATGCCTCCGCCGCCTCATCGTGCCATGCCGCCACCGCAAGCTGCCACAGCCGCGCCGCCTCTCTGCTGTTGTTGAACTCTTGACCGTATGCTGTGAGTTGCAGCTCTCGGGCTTGCTGCCCTGGGGTTTGCAATGCCCCCAACGGGCCAGAGCCTATGAGAAAAAGGATGGCGATAGCGATTGCCGTCCATCGGTTGTCGGTCCGGCAGCGATCCATGTTCATCCCTCCGTGATAGCTGCGAAAACGCGGATTATCTTAACGATCCGGGGCGCAGGTTGCACTCCCGCGTTTGCATATGCAAACATGGACACCCACGCGCAAGGAGACCCGAAAACCCGGACGCCAGCCTTAAGAGACGTCCGCCCGGAACCTGCGCGCTTTTTCGCCTGGCTCGTCCTCTTTTTTTGCATCGCGCGTGCAAACACAGCACGGCGTTTGCACCGAGTATTGCAATCTACGCGAAGGCCACCTAGATTCGGTTGCGCGTGGTTTGCGGTTGCCCTATAACACACGGGCAAGGGGTGCGGCACGGATGGGTTCTTCCCAGGAGCGCCACGCCCCACCCCAACGGCTCGGAGGCCGCGATGCCTATATGAGATGACGAGACCTACAGGGGGGAGGGGGGCCTAACGTGGTTGGTAGGCTCCGCTTGGTCAGGACACATCCAAGTAACACAGGGGTTCGATTCCCCCGCGCCCCGGAAGGCGGCAACCTCTCCTTCTGGATCTCAGAAAGCAGTTTGTGAACTGTCGCGGAACGCCGGTCGCGCCAAAACAAGAGGAGGGATACGCCGTGGAAGACTTCGACCAACGCCTCGAACAACTCAGGACCGAGACAAACCAAGCGCAAAGCGTGATTGACCGTTACGATGAAGCGCTGGATGCGTACGAGACCGCAAAAAAGGAGCTTGCCGCTGCCCAAGGATACCTCGAAGCATACATGGTGTTCGACCGCGTTCCTGAGGTCGAGGACGGCACGCGCAGGTCTGCTATCATCTCCATCCTCTTCGACGATTCACAGAAAACGTTCACGAACGCCGAAATCGTCCGCCTCTTGCAAGAGCAGGGAACGTCTGCTTCCGAAGCAACACTCAACTCATCCGTTTCGCGAATTCTCTCCGCGCTTTCCAAGCAGGGAATCGTCATACGTCATGGACCGGGCAAGTGGCAGTTCCACCCGGAGCAACGGTACGGACCACGCTTGCTTTAGGATCTGCCGGAGCATGCGCGCCTGTCGAAGACGCTCAAGCAGCTTGAGCGTCAAGGCGCACGCGGCGGTGGTCGGGCCGAGTGCTGAAGCTGCTGCAGGATTCGCGTCCCTTGAGAGGTGGTGCCCACAGGCCCGCCCCACGGGATCTGACAGGTCCCCGCGTAGCTCTGGGCGGAAGCGCCGTCGGTCGGTCGCTCGGACGCTTCCGCCGGACCTCCATTGCGGTCCAATGGATTCCTTTCAGAAGAGGGATACCAATGGTGATAACCGCTTCTTGGCTATCATCACAACCTATTGTCACCTCTTGATTTAAAAGAATCTTCAGGTCGGACGATTCCACCGCACATCCGGCGGGCGTTGGAGGAACGCGACCGGGGATGCCGCTTTCCCGCGTGTGGCTGCCGGTTCACCGAGGCGCATCACGTGAAGCACTGGGCCGACGGGGGCGAAACCAGCCTCGGGAACACAGTGTTGCTCTGCCGGCGGGCGCGTGCCGTTTCGCATCCTGTTGCGGGGATTGATCTTACGATTTCGGCGGGTCGGATTCCCGCCAACTGACTCCCGCCAATTCGGATCTCAGCCGCGAACCCTGCGGCGGTTGTCCAGCGCCGTCCGAAGCTGTCCCTCGTCGGCCCTCTGGTAGCACT
>JAPPJO010000050.1 GCA_028820325.1 Gammaproteobacteria bacterium
GCCTGGGTAGATTCGAACTACCGACCTCACGCTTATCAGGCGTGCGCTCTAACCACCTGAGCTACAGGCCCCTATTGAAGTTACGGGATTTCGAGGTCGAGTTCCAGCTGTTTGATTCCCGCTATTCAGCGGGAATGGAAACCCTCCGCCGGTCTTCGAGGGCCTTCCTGAGCTGGTCCTCGTCGGCCCGCTGGTAACACTGGAGAACGGTCTGGGCCGTCTTCCAGCCTCCGAGTTCGCAGAGCACCTTCAGCGGCTGGTTCATGAGGTCCGAAGCGAACTTCCGCCTCAGCGAGTGCCAGCCGCGACCGCGCTTGGGCTCCAGCCCTGCGAGTTTCTGGGCCTTGTCCCACCAGACGCGCACCCGCGACCGGTCCAGGCACCGCGAGGGGTCCCTCGGCGCGGGCAGCACGGGAGAGTCCCCGCCGCTGGGGTTCTGCATCCACGCCCCCTGCAAGACGGCGAGCGCCTCGGCTGTGACCGGAGTCCGGTGCTCGTACCCGGTCTTCTCGTTCTCAGCGCGCCAGCGGATAACCCCGGCCTCCATGTCGATGTCCGGCCAGCGGAGCTGGCGGATGGCACCGATACGGTGCCCCGTCTCGTGGGCGATCACCAGCGCCACACGAAACCGCCAGTCCATCGCCTCGGACACCCGGAGCAATGCCTGGTACTCCGCGTCGGTGAGAAGCACCCGGGTCGGGTTCTTCTCGGCAGGGGCCCTGAGCCCCCGGAGGGGGTTGGATTCGAGGAGGAGCCTACCCTCCTCGTCCCTCGACTTCGCGGCCCAGTTCAGGATCGCGAGCAGTAGCTTGAGGTCCTGTTGGATCGTGCGGTTGCCCACGGGCCTGCGGCTGCGCCCGGCCTTGCCCGCACGACGTGCCCGGATGAACCGGTCCCAGTCGCGCTGCGAGAGCGTGGCCGGTTGACGGTGTCCCCCAAAGAAGTTGCGGAACATCGCCATGGTGGCCCGGTCGTACTTCCGGCTCGACGGCGCCTTGGTGGGCGTCACCTCTTCCCCGTAAATGTCAAAAAGCCCCCCCAGCGTGAGCGGCTCGGGCTCCCGTACCTCGCGGGCCTGCGGGCTGGAGAAGCCTGCGGCAAGCTCATCCGCCTGCTTCTTCGCCTTCTGCCAGTCGCGGTGTCTCAGCGACCGGCTCAGCCTTCGACCGTTGTTGCGCCACTCGATCTGGAAAAGACCGGTCTTGGGATCGGGGAACACCCTCACCCGGTTCCGGCCCCGCTCGCCGGCGCTGTACGCGCGCCGGTCACGTTTCGTGACTGCCATCATTCGATTCCTCTCTCGATGATGGACTGCACGATCTGCGCGTTCGAAACATCGCGCCGGCGAGGCTCCTCCGCCAGTCGCGGCTCCGCCGGGACGTGGGCCTTCCGGGGCAGGTCCCTGCGCGCGATCCGGGGCGCGCCGGGCCGTCCGGCGTTGGGGATCTTTCCGTCGCGGACGAGCCGCCCGAGGTGGTCGGCCGAGTATCCGCTCTCGCGGGAAGCCTCGACCAGCGAGTAGGTGGTCTCGTCCCTTTCGACGATGGTGTCCTCAAGTTCGGCCGCGCAGCGTTCCAGCGTGACGGCCGGGGGCTCGCTTCCGTAACGGCGGAGCGCCTTCGCGCGCCTGCGCCAGGTGCCGGGCAGCGCCTCGACGGATCTTCGCTCACTCATGGGCGTTCACTCCCAGTCCCCCTCGGCGTCCCTGCGGAGCGCGTCGGTGAGATCTGCGTCCCCCTCGCCGCGCCGGACGGAACGTTCGGCGAGATCGACGCGGCTTCCGAGGTCGGCGAGCCCGGTCGCGCGGGCGACGCTGTAGATGGCGGCGGAGACGGTGACGACGGCGAACGCCGCGTGCAGCCCGACCGAGGCGCCGTGGCTGGCGAAGATGAGCGCCCAGTGGGGCGCGAGATACTCGAGGCGGGCTCCGCCGAGGAGGAACGTTGCTCCGGTGAGTGCGGCGGTGAGTCCCGCGCTGATCTTCCAGGGCTGCAAGTCCGATCCTCCGTGCGCTCAGAGTTCGACGGTGGCCGGATCGCGGTCGGCCGGACCCCTGAGCCAGGAGCCGTCCTCGCCCGGGCCGAGGCCGAGTCTCCGGAGCAGCGCGGCGGCGGCCGGGCCGCTGGCATGCATCCGGAACCCGGCGGCCGCCTTGGCGCGGACGGCCGGTTCGCGATAGTCGCCGGAGACGGCTTCGACGTTGACGCGCCCGGTGCGCCCTTCGGCGTCCTCGTACTCGATCTGGGCGTCCGGGTAGAGCACCCTTCCCTCGTCGTCGAGGGGGAGCGCGAGTTCATGGGCGATGCGGTGCCGCTCGGCGTCGGCGGCGCGGTCGCCCTCCTTCCGGCGCGCCGACTCGCTCGCCCGCGCGACGGCGCTCCTGAGTTCGGCGTCGAGCCGGACGCGCCGCACCGTGGCGCCCTGCTTGCGCAGCCGCTGCCGTTCCTTCCAGGCGGCCCGGTAGACGGCGGTGTCGTGGCTGGCCTGTTCCGAACGGATTCGGGGGATGTCGATGCGCTGCCCCCGGTCCATCCCCCGCTCGGCGGCGAGCTTCCGGGCGTCGGCCACCCCGGCGGGGGTGAGCGTGAGGACCTTGAACGGGTTGCCGTTCGGTCCCGTCTCCGTGGTCTCGGTGACGAGCCCGTCCCGGATCCACGCGTCCACGGCGCGCCGGGTGGTGTAGGGGTGCCCGCCGAACCGGGCCTCGGCCAGGTCGCGGAACGACACGGCGCCGTGGACGCCGATGTCGGCCAGCGCCCCGGCACATCGTTCTGGGAAGGAGATGGACCCGCGCTCCCGCTCGGCGGCGTATTCTCGGCGGTGGCCGTCCCGCATCCGGCGGGGATTGCGGCTGGTTGGCGCGGCGGGGCGCGGGTCCGGTCGTCCGGCCGTGCGGCCGAACGTCTCCCTTCCTCTCATGGGCCGCTCAGCGGCTCGGCCCGGCGCTGCGCCGAGGCGTGGGGATCTGCGGCACGGGCACCTGGATCCGCTGGAGCCCGGGCGTGCGGGTCGCGGCCACGGCCATGGACTCCCGCGTGGGCTCGGCGCTTTCGCGCGCTGTCTCGCGCTCGATGTGCCGCGCGAGCACGAAGTCGGAGATCTTCTGCGCGTCCGCGGCGGCGCGCCGGATCTCGCG
>JAPPJO010000046.1 GCA_028820325.1 Gammaproteobacteria bacterium
AAGGCTGCCGGCAACCCGCAGGATCCCCACGTATGTGTGGACGTTTCTGGCTCTGCTGGCGGGTCTGACGGCAGGGGGTCTTCTCCCGGGCCCTCTCGCCCCCGTCGCCGACGCCACCGCCACGCTCATCGCGTGGGTGGTCGCCATTGTGCCGCTCCTGATCCTCGCGGCCCTGAGCCCGGCCATCGCCACCCTGGTGCGGCGCGGGCTGGCGGGTCGTTTCGCGGGAGCGGTGGTTCTCTGGTACGTCTTCACGTCGACCGTCGCGGGGCTCATCGCCCTCATCACTTCCGCGGTCATCTTCCGCATTCCGCTGACCACGGGCGGCCGGGGCGTGTGGACCGAAGCCGCGACGATGCTCGAGAGCCTCGGGGCGGGAGGCGCCTCGTGGCCGCTCCTGGCGATCCTCGCGGGCGTCCTGCTGGGGCTCTGGGGCGCCCGCCACGACCCGACGTACCGGGTGCTCAAGCGCATCGCCGACGCCATCGAAAGCGCGGGCAGCGGGCTCGCCTATGTGATGCTGCCGCTCATCCTCGCCTTCGGCATCACCCTGGGCGTCCGCTTCGGGGCGCGGCTGGGGCTGTCCCACTACCTCACCATGACGGCCTACACGGGCGCGCTCGTGCTCGTCTGGTGGACGTTCTACACGTTCGTGCTCGTGCGCCGGGTCGGGCGCCGGCCCGTAGGACCGGTGCTGAGCGGATACTACGTCCCCACGGCCGTGTTCGCCGCGGGCACGTGCTCGTCGCTGGCGACGCTCCCCGTCAACCTCGCCAACGCCAAGCGGGTCGGCGTGCGCGACGAGGTGGCCGACTTCGTGCTGCCGTTCGGCGCGGTGGTGAACCTGGACGCCAGCGCGCTGGCCTACGTCGCCTACGGGCCCTTCGTCGTGAGCCACGTCTTCGGCCTGGAACTCAGTTGGATGATGATGCTGGCCGCGTGGCCCGCCGTCGTGCTCTTCACCATCGCCGCTCCGGGGCTGCCCGCGGGGATGGGGACGGCGCTCTGGAGCGCGACCCTCTTCGCGAGCATTCTGGGGCTCGAGGGCCCGGCGCAGGGTGAGTTCATCGCGAGCTGGATCGCCCTCTCCGGAGGCATCCCCGACATGCTGCGCACCGCGACCAACTGTACCGGGGACGGCTACACCGCGATCATCTTCGATGGCCGGTTCGACGAGTTCTTCGGGAGGAGACGTGGCTGAGGTGGGCGTGACTGCAGCGGGCAGCGGCGGAGGCGGGAATGTCTGAGGTGGGCGTGGACCTGTCCCCCGGCGCGCGGCGGCTCGTGCACGTGAACGGACGCGTCCAGCCGGGCGAGGCGGTGCTGGTGGTGACCGACCCCACGATGCGGCGCTACGCGGATGCCGTCGCCGGCGCCGCGCGCGAGGCCGGGGCGGCCGTCACCGTCAGCGTCATCCCGGTGCGGGACCAGGACGGCCAGGAGCCGCCCCCGTCCGTCGCGCGCGCCATGACCCAGGCGGCCGTGATCTTCTCCCCGGTCCGCATCTCCATCACCCACACGCGGGCGATGCGGGCGGCCCTCGAAGCGGGCGCGCGGGTGTGCATGATGACCGCGTACACCGACGCGATCATGACCAGCCCCGCCCTGCTCGAGACCGACTTCGAGGCGCAGGCCCACGTCTGCCGCCGGCTGGGCGCCGCGTTCACGGAGGGCCGGACGGTCCGCCTCACCTCCCCGCGCGGCACCGACCTCCGCTTCGGTATCGAGGGCCGGGCCGCCAACGTGCTGACCAACATCCCCGATCCCGGGCAGTTGGCGCCCGTCCCCGACATCGAGGTCAACGTGGTGCCGGTCACGGGTTCCGCCGAGGGCACGATCGTCGCCGACGCCTCCGTACCCTATCTCGGCATCGGCATTCTGGAAGAGCCCATCGTCTGCTCGGTGCGCGCGGGCTACATCGTGAAGATGACCGGCGGCGCGCAGGCCGATTCCCTGCGCGAGCACCTGAAGTCGTTCGGCGACCGGCACTGCTTCAACGTCGCGGAGCTGGGCGTGGGCCTGAACCCGAACGCCCGCCTCACGGGGGAGATGCTGGAGGACGAAGGCGTGATGGGCACGATCCACATCGGCATCGGCACGAGCCACACGCTCGGAGGGGAGATCGTCGCCCCCACCCACTACGACCTGCTCATGTGGCAGCCGACCATCTCCGTCGACGGACGTATCGTGCAGCAGGACAAGCAGGTGCTGGTGTAAGGCGGCCACCACCGATAGCGACGCGACGGGGCCCGGTGTCCTCCGCCAAGGGGGAGTCGTCGATGAGCCGGGAGGACCGCGCGCTCGTCAGACCGCCATGGTCAGGACGTCATACAGACGCATGCGCTCGTCTCTTGTGACGAGGACAAGCCCTTCGGCTTGCGCCTGCGCAATCAGCATCCGGTCGAACGGGTCACGATGATGCAGCGGCAGAACCGCGGCTCTCTCGACGTGCTCGAAGGTCAGCGGAAGGTGCTCGAACTGCTTCGCCTCGACCACCGCGCTCAGGCTGTCCGGCGCGACGAGCCGACCCTTGGCCTTCCTGACCGCGATTTCCAAACCTGACACCGCACTTACGAAGACCTCGTTTCCGGGATCGGCGATGGCATCCCGGGCGGTCTCGTCGATTTCACCCCAATCCGACACCCACCACAGAAACGTGTCCGTGTCCAGGAGAAGGCGCATCGTCAGTCGGTGCCCGGGAAGAGCGTGTAGTTTTCGAAGGCCTCGACGATCTCTTCATCGTCCGCGTCGAAGTCGGGCCCGATGCGGATCTGGCCCTCCAGCCCACCCGGCTGCCGGCGTTCCAGTCGCTCCCGATACGGAATCAGCCGCAGCCACGGCTGTCCCGACTTGCAGATCACGACCTCCTCGCCTTGCCACGCCCGTCTCGCCAGACGCGACAGCTGCGACTTCGCCTCGTGCATGTTGACCTTCATTGGGCTTTCACCGGCCGGAGATAGTATCTAGCTAGACCAAGCTAAGCTAGATACTGGCGATCACGCCGTCCAGCTTCCTCAGATCGTCGACCACCGCGACAGCGAGCTTCTCCGCCCCGCCCCCATCCAGCCCCGCCGGATTGTGCCACACGACCTTGAGGCCCGCCGCGACCGCGCCCC
>JAPPJO010000038.1 GCA_028820325.1 Gammaproteobacteria bacterium
CGTTCGCCAACGTCGATCTACATCCCGGTCAGCAAACATGAACTGATAGGGGAACGACCATAACCGTAAGTGATGTAACCCGAACAAGTCCAACAGATTACGAAAATCAATCCCATCGAGCCATGTATTCGCCCAGCCGACGATCCGATACTTACCGGCGGCGCGGGGCTCACAGCCTCTCTGGGACGCCCTTCCGGCCGCCAGGAGAACCCCCGCATCGCCGGAGTCCGGATTGGCTCGAAAGCACGACGAGACCTACAAACTCATCTTCTCCCAAAGAGCGGCGGTCGAGGAACTCATCCGCAACTTCGCGGGCAAGCGGCTGGCCGACGAACTCGACTTCGATTCACTGGAACCGCTCCCGACCGATCGCATCAGCGGCGGCCTGGTCCAACGCCGATCGGATTTGCTCTGGAAGGTGCGCTTTCGGGGCGACTGCCTGTACCTGCTGATCCTCCTGGAGTTTCAGTCGGAGAACGACCGCTTCATGGCGCTCCGCATCCTCACGTACACCTGCCTCACCTACGAGGAGTTGATCCGTCGGGGAGAGGTCAAGCCGGGCAACAAGCTGCCGCCCCTGCTGCCGGTCGCCGTCTACAACGGCCGGTCGCGCTGGCGGGCCCCCGCGGACATCGCCGAACTCATCGCCCCGGTGAAGAAGCCGCTGGCGCAGTATCTGCCGAGCTTCAGGTATCTCGTGCTGGACTTGCAGCGGATCGGCGAGAAGGACCCCGAGTCGCGGGACCTGGTGACCTCGCTCGGGATAATGGAGCGCGAACCCACGCCGGAGAACCTCGGGCGGGTCATGCAGGGCTTGAAGCGCCGGTTTCGAGGGCCGGAGTTCGCCGAGTTACACCAAGCGCTGGACTCGTGGGTAGCGGGGGCTGCGGAGGCGTGGCAGATTTCCAAAGCGGACCTGGCGGGGATGATGTCGTTGACGGAGGACGAAAAGATGTACGAGAGAGCGAAAGAGTTGAGGGACCGGGTCCACCGCGACGGGGTGCGGCAGGGCTTGGAGCAGGGCCTTGAGCAGGGCCGCATCAGGGAGCGGGCGCACCTGGTGCGGCGTCTCGCGGCCAGGAAGTTCGGGGCGGAGACGGCCGAGCGGCTGGCGCGAATCTTGGAAGACATGGCCGAAGCAGATCGGATCGACGAAGTCGTCGCTGCGATCATCGATTGCGACAGCGGAGCGGAGTTGTTTGCCCGCGTGCGTGCGTAGCACAAGTACACCCGTTCGTTGCGTTCGTTGATGGTGCTGGTGAAGATCCAGCTCTCGGTGGGGGACGAGTGATGGCGCGGGTACGTGACCGTGACGCCGGCTCGGAGAACTGCCTGGGAAAGGGCGTGTTCGACCGTGCACGGGTTTGGTTCAGGGACTGGAGAAAGGTCTGAGATCGTCCACCCGTACGAAGGGCTGACCTGTTTCGGCGGCCCGCCGTGCTTTCTCGGCGAGAACGACCGCGAGGTCGAGCCGACCTGACAGGACATCATGGAGATCGAGCCCATCCATACAGATGACGCTGTTGCCACGCCCGAAGGCAGTTAGCCCATCAGCGGAGAACCCGCTATAGCTCAACAACAGGCCGCGGGACCAGCTCGCCTTGTCCTCTACCTTGGCGTTGAAGGCACGGAGCGTCGCGGCGTCGACCAGTTCATTTCTCCATCTTGCCTCTAGCAAATAGGTGTCGCCTCCGGAGACGAAGCTGCCGTCGATTTGCTCGCCCACCAAGCGAAAAGAAGCCCGCGCAGATAACCCATACGCGTCGAACATACCCTTTAGAAACCTCTCGAATGCAAACCCGCGCTGCTGTGGCTCCAACTTGGACACGTTCAGCAAGCGCTCGGCGAGCAACGAGGCGGTCGCCGCATCAATCTGCGATTGAGCGGGAGCCGCGGAAGCCGTTTTCGATGCTGGGGGTGTGCCACCGAGCCGTTCAATGATGCGGTAGAACGCGGTCCGTACCCTCTCGTCTAGTTCCGGGTAATCGCGAGTCACGCTGCTGGTTTCACGGTATTCCCAGAGCGCACTCAGAGTATCGACGACCGTTCGGGGGGGCGCCTGTCGCAAGTAATGGCGTAGGCGTTTTGCCTTGCTTCCGCCCTGAACTGCCCAACGGGGATGGTCGATATCAACTCGCAGTTCTTCCCGAAAGAACTCGGCGAAGGTTCGATTCGAGAAGTCAAGCACGTAGCCGTCTTCCATGCCGAAAACTTTGTCGAGTATCGGCATGTCCATGGCGCGGATCTTCGCCTTCGCCCTTCGGGTCATATCTGCCTCACGCCAAGTCCTCTCGGCCACGCGTCAACCTGTCCGAAGGCATCCTGCTGCCACTGATTCACGGTGCGATTGCCAAGCAAATGGGTACCCTCCACGAACTCTCTGACGCTTGTCGGTCCGAAGTCCTCGATGCTTCTGAACTTCCCCGCGATCAAGTGGTAGCCTTCCCGGGCCGTGCGGTCACCGTAATCGCGGGCGGACTGGGGCTCCGTTACAGCCACGGAAAACACCTCGAAGCCAGGTGCTCAGCCGCCTTACGATCTCGGTCGCTGCCTGGCCAGAGGTCGAGGTACGTGATGATCGGACTGGTGCAAAAAATGCCCGGCGCCGGCTGAGCCGCGTCCTCGAACAGACTCTCATCGCGCGGGATGGTCACGGTGACATTGGCTCCTCGCTCGACATGAGTGAGCTTCAGCGCCTCCTTCAGTTTCCGGGCGCCGGGTTCGTCGGCGTAGAAGCTGTGGGTGCCGCTCCTGGCGAAGGGCGCGAACCATTGCGCAGCCGAGTGTGACGACAGAATCGCGCGCGGACGACCTGGTTTCGCGTTCAGTTTTCCCGACAGCTGGCTGGAGAGTTGTTCGCCGTGGACGAGCGTGTATCTGCTAATGGTGCGGCCGGCTGGCTTGCGGTATTCCTCGCGCCAAGTCCGTAGTAACGCGTCCGGCCGGACGAGTTTGACTCCGTTCGTCGCCTTCTCGATCCATTCCCGTGCGAGTAGGGCTTTGCGAACGTTGCTCACATGGCCGAGGCTAACGTTGGCCGCTTCAGCCAGCTCGACGACGCGCCAGGCGCGGGCGGGCTCGCGAAGGAGCACCCGGAGGATGGCGGCCGCCTTCGGGGCGAAGACCGACCTCAGCGCGCGCGTTTCTGCTCTGGGCCGGTCTGCGACAGCCCGATCGATGTAGACATGATCGAATGCGAGGTGAGCGTTGCCGACCAGATCCAGATAGGCAACATCGTGATCCAGGCAGATCGACCGGGACTCGGGAGACAGGTAGGGACTTACGAGCATGGGAATCCACCGTCGGTGGGAATCGTCGTAAGCGTACTGACCAACATGAGCCAGGTATCCCTTGAGTTGGTAGACCGCGGACCGGACGAATCGGGGAGCACCGTTCCGCTTGACGTCGATGACGAGTACATAGGTGTGATCACCGTGTTCGAACTCGATACGCCCGTCGACGGGATGGCCGCTCCCGGGCAGTTGGTCGCGAACCGCACTGGTGGCCTTCAGGTGGGGGACATGCCCGAGCAGGTCACCGACGGCGCTCAGGGCGGCGGCCGCCAAGTCGTTTACTGGAGTTGATGTTTTCATCGTGCGCTGAAATTACGGGTTATGGTGAAAATGTCAACCCTCCTGCTCGAGTTCGGCGACGTCCTGCGAGAGCGTCCACCGTCATCGGCGTCCGGTGTTCGTTGCAAGCCGCCCGCCCTCCCCAACGCCTCCCGGTGGCCGACTCCCGACGGCAACCTCATATTTCCCCGCATGAAACCTCGACCAACCGCCAAATCGTCCCTCCAGGCGCAAGCCGCAGCCCCTCCGCGCAACCGCAAGCCCCGGTCCGCACCCACGCTCCCCCGCCTGCTCGCCGCTGCGTTCGTCCTGCTGGCCTCCGCCGCGTGTTCATCCGGCGGGGACGACGCCGCCTTCCCAAGCCGCCCCATCGAAATCGTCTCCTGGGCGACCCCCGGAGGCCCCTCGGACCTCCTCTCGCGGGCGCTGGCCGATGCGGCGCCGCCGCACTTCGACGGGCAGCGCGTGACCGTGATGACCCGGCAGGGCGGGGCGGGGGCCGCAGGCATGCAGTACATGCAGGGCCGCGCGGGGGACCCCCACGTGCTCGGCGTGTTCACGGCGAGCGGGACGGTGAACATGGCGACGGGGCGGATCCCGTTCGCCCCGGAGGACTTCACGCCCATCCTCCGCATCCAGATCGATCCCTTCCTCGTCGCGGTGCGGGACGACAGCCCTTTCGGCACGCTGGGAGACCTGTTCGAGGCCGCCCACGCCCGGCCCGGCGAGGTGTCGGTGTCCGGGTTCGGCGCGGCGTCGGCCCATTTCCTCGGCTTCGCCCGGTTGCGGGCGGTGGCGGGAGATCCGGATATCCGCTGGATCGCCTACGAGGGCTCGGCCGACGCGGTGGTCGCGGCGCTCGGCGGCCACACCGACGCGGCGCACACGAACTACAACATCGTGCGCGAGCACCTGCGCGCGGGGACGATGCGCGTGCTGGGGACCGCGATGCCCGTCGAGGCGCTCCCGGACACCCCGAGCTACGCGGACCAGGGGTACGATCTCCAGCCCGTCCACTGGCGGGGAGTGGTGGGACCGCCGGGGCTGGATGCCGGGACGCGGGCCGACATCCGCGCCCGCCTAATGGCCGCGATCGACGATCCGGGGTTCCGGGAGTACATGGAGCGCGCCGCCCTCGAGTTCGCGACGATGGAGGATGCGGACGCGTTCGGGGCCTGGATGGCGGAGGAAGTCACGACGAGCCGGGACCTGCTGCGACGGCTGGGATTCCTGGATGGGTAGCCGTTCCGCGCGCGCAAGCCTGCCGCGACGCCTCCTGACGGAGACGGTGCTGCTCGCCGCCATCGGAGCCGCGGTCCTGCTCGACTCGCGCGGTTATCCCCCTTCGCTGACCGAGGGCGCCCCGGGCCCGGCCTTCTTCCCCCGGCTGCTCGCGGTGCTCCTCATCGCCTGCGCGGCCTGGCTCGCGGTCCGAGCGTGGCGCGGCGCGGGGGAGGGAGGCTCGGGCGGCGGATCCGCCGGCGCATCGGGCGGCGAATCCCGCGCAGCACGTTCCCGCGGAAACTCCGGCGCGGCGCGTTCCCGCGGAAACGTTGCCTCGGACTCTGCCGCGGGCTCGGGCGTCAGAAGCCGAATCCCGCGCTTGGGAGTCTGGATCGCCGTCGGGTGGATCGCCGCCTTCCTCCTCGTGTGGCCGCGGCTCGGAACCGTCCTCTCGGTGCCGCTCCTCGTCGTCGGTCTCATGTGGCTGACGGGCGAGCGTTCGTGGCGGACGATGGTCTCGGTGCCGCTCGCCTTTGCCGGGTTCATCTACCTCGTGTTCATGGTGCTGCTCGGCGTGCCGCTGCCGGCCGGGTTCTGACCGGGCGACGCGGGGCGTGACGGCCTTCCTCGACGGTCTCCTGACGGCGCTCCAGCCGGGGAACCTCGCCGCGCTGCTGGCGGGCAGCCTGCTCGGGGTGTTCGCGGGGGCGATGCCAGGGCTGAGCTCGACGGTGGGACTCGCGCTCGTCCTCCCGGTCACCTTCGCGCTCGACCCGACGCCGGCGCTCCTGATGATGGTCTCGATCTACATGGCGGCGGAGTACGGGGGATCGATCACGGCGATCGCGATCGGGGTTCCAGGCAGTTCGCCCGCGCTCGCGACGACCTTCGACGGCTACGCCATGACGCGCCGGGGCGAGGCGGGGCGCGCGCTGGGGATCTCCCTCTTCTCGTCCATGAGCGGGGGGCTCCTGGGGACGATTCTCCTCGTGCTGGCGCTCGGGCCGCTCTCGCGGGCGGCGATCGCCTTCGGGCCGGCGGAGTACTTCGGGCTCGGCGTGTTCGGCCTGTCGATCGTCGCGAACCTCGTGGGAAGGGATCCTCTGAAGGGGATCATCAGCGCGCTGCTGGGACTCGTGTTCTTCATCGTCGGGCTGGACGTGCTCACGGGGGCGCCAAGGCTCACGCTGGGCACGAACATGCTCATGGACGGGCTCGGGCTGGTGCCGATGCTGATCGGCTTCTTCGCCATCGCCGAGGCACTGAAGGCGGTGGCCGGCGGACGCGAGGCGACGGCGCCCGGGGCCGGCATCACGGGGGCGCTGCCCAAGGCCCGCGAGCTGTTCGGGCTCTGGCGCACGATTCTGCGCGGGTCGGCGATCGGCGGAGTGATCGGAGCCATTCCCGGCGCCGGGGCGACGATCGCCTCGATCGTGGCGTGGAACGAGGAGCGGCGCGTCTCGAAGGACCGGGAGCGGTTCGGGACGGGAGTGCCGGCCGGCATCGCGGCGCCCGAGGCGGCGAACAACTCCTGCGTGGGCGCCGCCATGATCCCCCTTCTCGCGCTGGGGATTCCGGGGTCGGCCAGCGCCGCCGTGCTGCTCGGGGGCCTCACTGTGCAGGGCGTCGCCCCGGGCCCGCTGCTGATGGCCGAGCGCGCCGAACTTGTCTACGCGCTCTACGCCGGGTTCCTGGTGGCGGTGCTGCTCATGCTGGCCGTTGGCCGCCTCGGGATCCCGCTGTGGACGCGCGTCGTGCGGCTGCGGCCGTCGATCCTGATGCCGCTGGTCGTCGCCATCTCGCTCGTGGGCGTCTTCGCCCTGCGCGGGAACGCAGCCGACGCCTGGGTGGCCCTCTTCTTCGGGGTCGTCGGCTTCGCCATGCTGCGCGCCGGGTATCCGCTGGCGCCAGCCGTGCTCGGCCTCATCCTCGGTCCCATGATCGAGACCAACTATCGGCGGGCTCTCACGCTGTCTTCGGGCTCGCACACGATCTTCCTCGAGAGTCCGATCGGCCTGGTGCTGCTCGCGCTGGCGGTGGTCAGCTTCGCGGCCCCGGCGATCAGGAACCGTCTCGTTTCCGGAAAACGACAAGCAAAGGAGCAAGAGTGAGCGCGACACGCGCGGTCATCGACTTCATCCTCGAAACGAACATCGCGGACTTCCCGGAGCGGCTGCTGAGCGAGGGTCGGCGCTGCGTGCTGGACGGCACGGGCGTGATCCTCGCCGGGTCCACGGATGCCTGCTCCCGCATCGTGCAGGACCAGATCGCGGCGCAGGGGGGGCATGCCGAGGCGACCATCTTCGGGCTGCCGGACACCCGTGCCCCGGCCCCGCTCGCGGCGCGCGCCAACGGCACGGCGGGCCACGCGATGGACTTCGACGACACGCAGCTCTCGAACGCCCCCGACCGCATCTTCGGGCTCCTCACGCACCCCACGGTGGCGCCGCTGTCGGCGGGCTACGCGATGGCGGAACGGGTCGGAGCCACGGGCGCCGAGTTCCTGGAGGCGTTCCTCATCGGCTTCGAGGTGGAGTGCAAGATCGCCGAGGCGATCGATCCGAGGCACTACGGGGAAGGGTTCCACTCGACCGCGACCATCGGCACGCTCGGGGCCTGCGCGACGGCCGCCAGGCTGGCCGGGCTGGAGGCGGACGAGCTCGCCATGGCGCTCGGCATCGCGGCGAGCCTCTCGTCGGGGATCCGGCTCGGCTTCGGCACCATGACCAAGCCGCTCCACGCCGGGCGCGCTGCCGAGAACGGCATCGTGGCGGTCGAACTCGCGGCGCGCGGCTTCACGGCCGGGAACGATGCGCTGGAGGCGCCGTGGGGCTTCTTCCGCGTGTTCGGCGGCGGCTTCGAGCCCGAACGGCTGGTCGGCGCCCTCGGCGCGCCCTACACCCTGCTCGACCCCGGCGTGTCCGTGAAGCCCTTCCCCTCGGGAAGCCTCGGCCACCCCAGCATGGCCGCCATGCTCGAACTCGTAACTGGGCACGACCTCGCACCGGACGACATCGCCGGCATCACCTTCCGCGCCGGCCACAACATCCTGAAACCGCTCAGGTATCCTGTCCCCACCAACGAGCTGGAGGCGAAGTTCTGCATCCCCTTCGTCCTCTCGAGCATCGTCCTCCGGCGCCGGGCCGGAATCCGCGAGTTCCACGACGACTTCGTCCTCTCCGAGGAGGCGGCGGACATGATGCGCCGGGTGACGGTCCGGTTCGACGAGGCCATCGACGCGCGCGGCTACGACCGCATGCGCAGCGCCATCGACGTCCACCTCCGTGACGGCACCGAACTCCACACCGAGGCGGACACGTATCCCGGCGGCCCGGAGCGGCCCCTGAGCCGGGAGGAACTGCACGCGAAGTTCCGCGACTGCGCGAGCCTCGTGATGGACGATGTGGGCATTGATGGGGCGCTAGAAACGCTCGAGCGCGTGGACGAGCTGGGGGACATCGGGGAGTTGGTGCGTACTACCGTTCACGCCTCCGGTACCGGCCCATGAAACCCAGATCCATGACGGCTACGCCAAGCTCTGAATCGATGGTGAAGGTCGCGAACGAACTCCGATCCATCTGGCCGTCTCCGCCGTCGAAATAGAGACGGAACACGTCGTCGTTCCAGTGCTCCATGTCGCCGGAGAAGGTGCCCGGCTCTCCGAAGTGCAGCCTTAGCCACCCGTCCTGCGCGAGCACGACCTCGGCGTGGCCGGCTCCGAGCGGGTCTGCATAACTGCCCACGTATTCGGCGAGGGGCAAAGTGGGCAGGGTTTCCGGAACGCGGGCCGAATCCTGCGCCGCGAGGGTGCTGTCGATCTGTTCGACGATCGCGGTCTTGTGGGCCATGGACTCCCGGTGCCAGTCTCGCGGCTCGCGGTCGAGTAGGCGGGCGAATACCCACGCGCTGATTTCGTGGTGCGGGTGGAACCATGCGTCTCCGTTCGCCAGGACCACGACGCCCGCGGAGATGTCCGGAAGCAGCGCCACATACGCCGGAAAACCGAGGATGCCGCCGCCGTGGGACAGGTACGGGTGGCCCTCGAAGGTGGTGCGACTCCACCCCAGAGCGTAGGTGCCGCTGCTGGTGTCGTCCGCGAAGAGGAAGGTGGCGCCGCTCGCTACCTGGGGGGCGTGCATCTCCTCCACCGTCGCCTCCCGGAGCACGGGGCGGTCGCCGAACTTCCCCCGCGCGAGGTGCATGCGGACCCAGTTCGCCATCTCTGCGGCGCTGGACACCACGCTTCCCGCCGCCTGCATGCTGTCGAACGACTGCCAGGCCAGGACCCTGCGCATCCCCTCGCGATCGGCGCCGTGCGGCATCGCGACATTCCTGCCCGGCGCGTCGGCAATCCCCACCGTGCCCGCAGGTGCCGTGCCCCAGAAGGTGGGCGCCACGAATGGCTCCTCCCACACTTCGTAGGGGCTGGCCGCGCTGTTGTGCATCTCCATGGGCCGAAAGAGACGCTCCCGGACCCATTCGCCCCACGTCCTACCGGTCACGGCCTCCACCACCAGCCCCGCCACCCCGTAGCCCTGGTTGCTGTAACGAAAGCTCTCCCTGAGCGGGGCCTGGCTGTCGAGGTGTCGAACTCGCTCCGCCGCTGCCCGGGCGTCCATGATCGCGAGCGTGGGAAAGGCGTCGCCCGGCATGCCCGACTGGTGGGACAGCAGGTCGCGAATCGTCATCTCGCGCGTGATCTCCGGGTCCTTCACCCGAAACCACGGCAGGTGCTCGACCACCGGATCGTCCCAGTGGACCAGCCCGTCGTCCACGAGGGCTCCGATCGCTGCGGCCGCGAATGACTTGGAAACGGAACCGACCTGGAAGAGAGTGTGGGCGTCGACCGGGTCTTCCCGTCCCAACTCTTTGACCCCGAACCCTTCAGCGAAGACGACTTCGTCTTCGTGCACCACGGCAACCGCCAGCCCAGGCAAGTCCCAGTCCGCCATGGACGCGTCGATGAAGTCGGAAAGGCCTGCAAGTCTGTGCCCGGAAGGGTCCTCTGCAACATCGCGGCACGCGGCCCCGCCAAGCGTGATCGCCAGGCCGACTCCCAACAACACGCGACCGGGTAGACGTCCTCGAAGTCGGGTTCGATCAACCATGTCGGGTGGCCTCACGTGCGGGTCTGTCTGGCGGGCCGGGATCTGCAGAATCACGCCCGTTGGTGGCGGTGCAATCGCCGATCATCCTGTAGTCAGACGCCCTGACCGCTGCGCTCGGTTGTCCGCCGGGGCATCGGCGCCTACGACCGAGTCAGCCTCCAGAACCTGAACAATGCGAGCCACTGGTCGAAGGTGAGGCCGCGGGGTGGTCCGGAAGGATCGAACCTGAGATCCCGGCTCAGGCGGTAGACCTGCGTTCGCGTGAATTCGGGTCGCAGGCACCGCCTGATCGAGCGGCCGTCGCGACCGAAGCAGCTCTGGATGAAGCGCCGGTAGTCCACCGCCTGGAATCGGTCCACAAGCGGTCTTGTTCGGCGGGCGAGCCAGAGCGCGACGGCGTCGACCCCAGGAGGGGGATCGAAGTCGGTACGGCGAAAGCGCCGCGCGATCTCGATCTGCCACCACGGCTTGAGTAGCAGCGAGGACAGGGTCTCTCGGGAATGGGGCGTACCCGCAAACCGCTCCGCCGCTTCACGTTGGACCACGAGATAGGCGTCCTGCGGTCGAGAATCGGCCTGGACAAGCCGCCGGACGATTGCAGCAGTCCGATTGAACGGAGTGTTCCCCAGGACCTTGTAGGGGACATCGGGTAGCCGAAACCGGAGGAAGTCGGACCGGACAATCGTGACACGGGTGTGACTCCGGAAACGCGTACGAAGCGCCTCGGATAGTGCTCCGTCGAACTCTACGGCAACGACCTCACGGCATCGACGCGCCAGTTCTCGAGTGAGAATACCACGGCCCGGCCCGATCTCGACAACCAGGTCCTCGTGTGAGAGGGGAGCCTGGGCGATCAGGCTAGCGGCAAGCGCCCTGCTCCGAAGGAAGTGCTGTGAGAGGTCCGCACGCCTGGGTGTCCGATGCCTGGACACGACGAACCAACACGAACGTAGACATGTACTCTCCGGCGGTGCACGAGCAAGATCGAGAGCCTTCGCACACTACGGTGGTGCATCAGACGTTCCTCCGCAACCGATTCCGGCGCGGGTGATTTGCGCAATCCGTCGGCCGGGAGCGACGGGAGTCCGGCACCCGGATACTCGACCTTCAGTCTCGCATGGTGTCGCCGAGGGATCTCAGAACCGCGGGCTTGAGAATCCTCCACCGGTCTCGATGTCGACGACGATCGAGCCGATCAGGTTCCCGATTGCCTTCTCCCCGCGATGCAACGCGTAACGATACAACCCGCGCCAGCCCAACGTCGTCAGCCCGCCGACCGCCGCTCCACCAGCAAGGAAGCCCAATACCGCCGCACCGGCCGCGATACTCCCGAGCCCGAGGGCGACGGCTACGCCCGCACCCGCAAAGCCGCCACCGACACCGCTCAACGACGCGGCCAACCCCGACAAGCCGCCCCCAACCCACATATTGACCTTGTGGCTGTGGATCAGGCTCGCGCGCACGGTCAACTCGGTCGCGGGGGATCCGTGTCCAGGCGCCGGAGGCTGAAAAGCAACTGCTTGAGGTCGACCCAGGCCATCTCGTAGGCGAAGGACCGATCTCCCGGGGTTGCCGAGTAGGAGTACGCGGGCACCTTGAAGACCAGCACGCCTCCGTCGAGCGGATCGGCTCCGTGTTGATCGACAAGGCTCAGGCGGACCGGGCCCTCCGGGAGGATTCGTTGCATGGCGCGGTAGACTTCCTCCGCGGGTGCGTGGATCACCCGGGAGACCTCCAGCGCAAGCGGCGGTTGGCCCAGGAAACGGGCTGCCATCTTTGATGGCCGGGCCTGGGCTCCTTCGGCGAGGGCCCGATTGCGAGCCTCGACGAGCGCATGATCCACGAACGCCGGCGAGATTCCGGCTTCTTCGGCAGCGGCCCGGACATCCGCAAGGCGGTACCCTTCGACCTCCGCTGTGTCGGAGGAACGCCCCCGTGGAGCCAACTGCCGCGAACGCTCTTCGAGGCGGCGAGCGGCCTCGGCCTGCAGCTCGGCCGCACGGTGCCAGAGTGCGCGTGCCTCCTCTTCGGAAATGCGGGTTTCGTCCTGGCTCATGGAACCGTGGCAAAGGTTACCATTCGATCGAAAGGACCGCGATGACGGTCGGGGCAGCCGCGTCGGATATCTCCTCTACATAGATCGTATCGCGGTGCGGTGCATCCACGATCCTGCCAAGTCCTTCAATCGTTCCGCACTCCTGCACCCGGCCGTTGTCCAGAAGGCATGTGAAGACGTGATGGACGACCGTGGCCAACTCCTCGTCATGGCTTGTGTAGACCGACAGGAAGCGGTCGCGCCACACGTATGCCTCGGCGTGAGTCGTCCAGGTCGACAGAAAGGCGAACATGCCGGACTGCGACATACCCGCGAACGGCCGATCCTCCGGCGCCCGGTAGAACGGCGGTGCGTAGCTGAGGCCGGGCACCTCACCGTCAATCACCTGAAAGGTCGGCGAGATCAGCCTGCGTGCAGCTGATGGCGTCCGTAGTTGCAGTCAGATAGGAGTACTGCATCCGAGCGAGCACCCCGCCCTCCGCCTCGCTGATTGCAAAGCGGCCGTCTCTGGAGCACGAACTCGACACCCACTCACCCCCGTGGGTGAGCCGATGAGCGATGTGCCACTGGCCGGACTTCTCCTCCGGCCGGAAAGGCGTGATGACTACCAGCCCGGCCGCATCTGCGGTGATGTCTGTCGGACTGCCCGTCACCTGCAGGTCTCGAAGCTCGATGAAGGTCCCGTCGTGCCTGAACACTGAAACTCTCGGCCCAAGCGTTGGGTCGACTACGTAGACGGTATCATCGAAGACAGCCAGAGCCATCGGATCGCCGAACTCCCCCGGTCCACGACCCTGTCCCCCGAAGCTGTGCACGAAGGCTCCGTTCGACTCCCGGTATGCTGTTATGGTCCGGGCCATTCCATCGAGCACGAACAGCAGCGAGTCCGATCGCGCAACTTCCGTGATTGCGTTGACGAATCCGTCGCTATCGCGGCCCAGGTCGATGGTCCGTGCGCGCCGAACCTGAAGCTCCCGTACGACAACGCCGGGGGGGAGGTCACTCTGGGGCAATGCGGCCATGGAGGGGGCCGAGTTCTCGGAACCGCAACCACCCAGGGCAATCACGAGACCGATGGTCGGCCACACCGCTTCCGCCGTGCGACAGCGTGTTGACATGCTGGACCAACTCCCCCGGGAGGCTCTCAACCAGTTGCGTTGGGGTCCAGGTCGGACCCGTGGCGGTCCTCCCTTGTTCTCCGTTTCGAGATTCCGAGTTCCAGCCTGAAGCCGCCTGCGACGCCAGCGTCGTTGGGACGCGGCGATGCTCGCACGTGGCCATGCCGCGCGGTAGTTTCCCGCCGGAAAACCACCACCGCCATGCGAAAGGCCGCCGCTCACCCCATGTTCGCCAACTACCTCGCCGGACGTATAGCCCAACTGGGGATCGTGCTGCTCCTGGTGTCGGTCGCGGTCTTCTCGATCATGCACGCCCTCCCCGGCGATCCCGTGCAGCTGATGCTCTCCGGCGCAGAGAGCGGATCGGTGACGCCGGAGCGGCAGGAGCAACTGCGCGAGGAGATGGGGCTCAACGACCCGCTCTACGTGCAGTACGGCCGGTTCCTGCGGGGCGCGGTCACGGCCGATCTGGGAACCTCGGTCCGGCTGCGCGCGCCCGTCCTCGACCTGATCCTCGACCGCCTGGGCTCGACGCTCGCTCTCAGCCTGGGCGGCATCCTCTTCGCGGTGATCATCGGGGTGACCACGGGCGTGATGGCGGCGCTCAAGCAGGGCTCGTGGATCGACGGCTTCAGCCGGGTGCTCGCCTACGCCGGGGTGTCGCTGCCCCTCTTCTGGCTCGGTCTCCTGCTGATCCTCGTGTTTGCGTTCTGGCTGCCGTGGTTCCCGCCGGCGGGATCGGAAGGACTCCGCTCGCTCGTGCTTCCCAGCCTGTCGCTGGGGCTCTTGTCTGCTGGGGTAATCGCGCGGCTGACGCGGGCGTCACTGCTCGAGGTACTCGTCGAAGACTACGTGCGCGCGGCGTGGGCGAAGGGCCTGCCCAAGCGCATCGTCTATCTGCGGCACGCGCTCCGGAACGCCTTCCTCCCGGTTCTGACCATCCTCGGGCTCCAGTTTGGGGCGATGCTCGCGGGCGCGGTCGTGACGGAAACGGTCTTCAGCCGCCCCGGGCTGGGTCGCCTGGTGGTGAGCGCGATCCTCTGGAAGGACTATCCGCTGGTGCAGGGAATCGTGCTGTTCATGGCCACGGCGTACGTCCTCGTGAACCTGCTCGTGGATCTGCTGGCGGCCTGGCTCGATCCGCGCATTCGGGACGCGACCCCGGCATGAGCATCGCGGGCCGAACCTCGACCCCGCCATGACGGTCGCTGGCCGCACCCTGACCCCGGGTTTCATCGCGGGGAGCTGCATTCTCGCGGGATGGGTGCTGCTGGCGATCTTCGCCGCCCTCGGCTCGCCCCATGATCCGCTGGTCACGGTCTCGGGGGCACGCGAGGCGCCGTCGGCGGAGTTCTGGTTCGGGACGGACCGGCTCGGCAGGGACGTGTTCAGCCGCGTGATCTACGGCGCGCGAGTGTCGCTCATCCTCGGGTTCATCAGCGTCGCCATCGGCTCGGTGCTGGGCTCGGCGCTCGGGCTCGTGTCCGGCTACTACCGCGGCCCGGTGGACACGGTGCTGATGCGCATGGTGGATGCGATGCTGGCCTTTCCCGGCATCCTCCTGGCCCTTGTCGTCATCGCGGCCCTCGGCCCGAGCATCACGAACGTCATGGTCGCGGTCGGCGTGTCCACGATCCCGCGCTACGCGCGCCTGGTGCGGGGGACGGTGCTGACCGTGCGGGAGCAGGAATACATCGACGCGGCCCGGCTCCTGGGCGTGCCGGACCTCAAAATCATCCTGCGGCACGTGCTTCCGAACACGGCGATCCCGCTGCTCGTGCTCTCGACGCTCGAGTTCGGACACGCGATATCGGTGGGCGCGGGATTGAGTTTTCTGGGACTGGGCGCGCAACCCCCGACGCCGGAGTGGGGACTGATGGTCGCCGTGGGAAGGGACGTGCTGGGGCGGGCGTGGTGGATTTCCACCTTCCCCGGGCTCGCCATATTCACAGTGGTCATGGCCACCAATCTCCTTGGCGACAGCCTGCAGGAGATGCTGGACCCGAGGCTGAAGGGCCGGTGACGGTGAACGCCAGCGCCTGCCGGGTGGAGCGACATGCTGGCCTGGAGCGAGCCGGGCAGGTGATCGCTTCATATGTTTCCAGTAGACACCAGTAAATCATCGGTAAGTCATCAGTAGACACCAGTACGAGAGAAGAGGAGAATCATCGACCGTGAGCGACAGGTGCGTAGGGGTCCAGATCGGGCCTGCGAGCTTCGTGGACGAGGGCGTGGACACTGTGCTGGACACGTTGCAACAGCGCGTGGGCGTGAATGTGGTCTTGCTGGGAACGGTGAGCTGGCTCGGGCTCAAGATCGGGCGCAGCATCTCGTGGAAGATCGACGGATGGCCCGACCACGGCGTCCGGGAGCCGCTCGAGGTCCAGGGCGGATCCTATCTCGCGCATCATCCCGAGTTCTACCGCAACACCAGCGTCACCAACTTCCGCGCACCGGACGAGGCGATGCGCGGACGGGACATTCTGGAGATGGTCGTCCCCGGTGCCCGGGAACGGGGGATGAAGGTGATCCCGGAGCTGATGGAGCCCCTCTTCAAGTATGCGGGACACGGCTCGGCGAACACCGTCCAGATCCCCAACCTGGTGCAGCTCATGGAGGTGGACTACCTGGGGCGGATCAGCGGCGCGCCGTGTCTCGAGAATCCCGACTACCGGGGGTGGTGGCACGCCCTGATCGAAGATCACTGCCGGAGCTACGACATCGACGGCATCATGTGGTGCAACGAGCGGCGGAGCCCGCTGGACCAGCTCGTCACCGGGATGGCGCCGGGATGCTTCTGTGGGCACTGCCTTGCGCGCCTGGACCGGGCCGGGATCGATGCCGAGGGTGCGCGACGGGCGTGCGCGGCGCTTCACGACTACTTCAGTACCGCGCGCGCGGGAGAGCATTTCACGGATGGCGCGCTCATCACCGGCCTCCGCGTCCTGCTCGACAATCCCGAATTCCTGCTGCTGGAGCGGCACTGGGTGGAGCGCAACAAGGACCTGGACCGCGAGCTCTACGGCCTCGTCAAGTGGTGCGATCCGGCGCTTGAGTTCGGGCTCAACGTGTGGAACCGCAACCACTTCAACCCGTTCCGCAAGGCGCAGTGGCCGTGGGCCGAGACGAAGGACTACGCCGACTGGGTGAAGCCGATCACCTATCAGCATCAGTCGGGCGGCATCTACATCAACGAGATGAAGCAGTTGCACGCGTCCCTTTTGCGCGATCTGGCGCCCCAAGAGCTGACGCCGATCATGTACCGGATTCTGGGGCTCGACGAGGCGCCGTGGGATGAGCTGCTCGGTGTGGGCATGTCGCCCGCGAGCTATGTTGGCGGGCAGTGCCGGGACACGATCGAGGCGCTGGACGGGGAGCTGCCGGTGCTGATGGGCGTCGGCGTGGACGCGCCCCGCTCCGGCCCGGATCAGGCGGCCTGTACCCCCGAGATCGTCTACGAGAGCGTGCACGCAGCGTACGAAGCGGGCGCCGCCGGCGTCATCTATTCGCCCAACTACGCGAGCATGAAGCTCACCAACCTCGATGGGGGCGCCCGGGCACTCGCGGAGCGCGGGATCTGAGGAAGCTCAGGACGAACCAGGGACAGCAGGGTCCGGGGCGGCGCGATGCTCCCGCGGGCTCGAACCGAGACTGACGGAGGCCAAGCGCATGCCCGAAGCACCAGCCTGGAAGTTCCAGCCGGTCCTGCAGGACCTGGCCCCGAGGGAGCCCGCGTCGGTGACGCTGCGGGGCCGGGTGATCACAGGGGTAGGGCGCGAGGTGATCGAAAACGGTCACGTGACCCTGCACGACGGCATGATCACGTCCGTTGGAGAGGGCGGTGGGGCCGCAGGGGATGGGCGCGAGGTGGTCGAAACGGGCGGGACCATCCTGGCCGGCCTGATCAACAGCCACGCCCACCTGGCCTGGGACGGCATCCACGACCTGGCCGCCCAGTCGCTCGGAGACGCGCCCGAGATCAGCGCCTACAAGGCGGCCGCCAACATGCTCGCCTGCCTGCGGGCGGGGATCACCCTGGTGCGCGACCTGGGGATGAACCGGAGCGGTGCCTTCGCCAAGCAGGCGGTGGAGCAGGGGGTGTTCGCGGGCCCGCGCCTGCTGATTGTCGCCGAGGCGATCGTCCAGACCGGCGGCCACACCTACTGGTGCTGCCGGGAGGCCACCGGCGCCGACGAGATGCGGCGCGCCGTGCGCGACCAGGTCAAGGACGGGGCCGACCTCATCAAGATCATGATGTGCCACGACCTCCTGGAGTTCACCGACGAGGAGCTCGAGGCCATCGTCGACGAGACCCATCGCAGCAACCTTCCCATCACCGCCCACGCCACCTTCGACGCCTGCATCGAGCGCGCGGTCGACTTCGGCATCGACACGGTCGAGCACGGCGGCAGCATGTCCGACCGGACCATCGGCAAGCTGGTCGAGCGCGGGGTTCCCATCATCACCACCTTCTCGCCCGTCCTGCTCCAGTCGAAGCCCGAGATCGCGCGCAAGTACAACATCCCGGAGTGGAAGATCAGGGAGCGCCAGCGGCTGGTCGCCGACAAGAGCCGCTACGACGGGCTGCTGAGGGCCGCGCGCGCCGGGGTGCGCATCGTGTTCGGGACGGATGCGGGGAGCCCGGCGGTGCGCCACGGCGTGGTGGTGCCGGAGATGGAGTTCATGATCAAGGTGGGCGTTGTGGCCGACAACCACGCGGCCATCATGAGCGCGACCCGCGAGGCCGCCATCATGAACCGCCTCGGCGATCGCATCGGCACCGTGGAGGAGGGCAAGGAGGCGGACGTTATCGTGGTGGACGGCAACCCGCTCGACGATCTCCGCGATCTCGAGCGCGTGCAGATGACCTTCGTGCACGGGAGCTGCCTGTACGCGCGCCCGCCGGTTGCCGCTGGGGCGGCCTGATGCGCGTTTGCTCCACCCACCGACCCACGGCGTGACTCCGATGACCCAGGCTGTCCGCGAATCCCATCTGGCCGCCCGCGCGATATGCGTGAAGTCCAGCTTCCGCACGCGCATGCTCGAGTTGTCGGCCGGACTGGACGGCATCATCGCCCTCGGCCGGGGCGATCCCGACTTCGACACGCCGCCTGCCATCGTAGCCGCGGGGGCGGAAGCCCTGGCGGGCGGCTATACCCATTACACGGCCCCTCCCGGACTCTCCGAATTGCGCGAGGCGATCTCCGGGAAGCTGAAACGCGACAACGGTCTCGACTATCCGGCCAACCAGATCATCGTCACCAACGGCGTTCAGGAAGCGCTCCTCATCTCGATCCTGGCGTTGGTCGATCCCGGCGACGAAGTGGTGCTCCAGGCGCCGCGCTTCAACGCCTTCGACTACATGGTCAACCTGGCGGGTGGCCGGGTGGTGGAGGTGCCGACCCTGGAGGAGCACGACTTCGCGCTCAGGGCCGACGCCATCCGCCACGCCCTGACGGAGCGCTCCAAGCTCCTCGTGATCGCGAATCCCAACAATCCCACCGGCGGCCTCACGCCGCACGAGGAGTTGGCGCGCATCGCAGCGCTCGCCGAAGAGCACGACTTCCTCGTCATCTCCGACGAGATCTACGAGAAGCTGATCTTCGGCGGGCAGGAACATGTCAGTCTGGGTACTTTCGGCAACCTGCTTGACCGGACGGTCACCGTAAACGGCTTCTCCAAGGCGTACGCCATGACCGGGTGGCGCATCGGTTACCTCGCCGCGCCGGCGTGGTTGATGGAGCCAGCCGTCGAGATCAAGCACACCCTGAGCATCTGCACGCCCCCGGCCCTCCAGCGCGGCGCGCTCGCGGCGCTCGAGGGTGGAGACGAGGCGGTCGCCTCGATGCTGGCCGAGTACGAGCGCCGCTTGGATCTAGTGCTGCGGACCCTCGACGACATGGAGATCTCGTATGGCCGGCCGGGCGGTGGCATGTACGTATACGCCAACATCTCGAGCACGGGGCTCGACGCCGAGACCTTCTGCCTTGAGCTGCTGCGCCAGGAGAAGGTGATGGTCTTCCCCGGGACCATGTTCGCGGATCCCGCCAACCGGCACATCCGCATCACGCTGCTGTCTCCCTATGCCTCCATGGAAGAAGCCCTGGAGCGGATGAAACACTTCGTCGAAAGGACGCGACAGCAGTGAAGTCGGGCTTGCTCCAGCGGCCGAGCCGCTCCCCGCGGGATGAGGCGCCATGAACGGTCGAACGGGGGGTGACAACGCGCGCATCCTCCTCGCAGGCGCGGGCGTCCGCGGCGCCAAATGGGCGCGTGTCATCGCCGAAGCCCCGGACGCGATCCTCGCCGGCATCGTGGATCTTGACGAATCACGCGCCCGGCGAGCCCGCGACGAACACGCACCGGACGCCCCGGTTGAACGCGAGTTCGCTTCGGCTCTCGCCCATGTGCCCGCCGACGCCGTGGTAATCGCCACCCCGCCGGACAGCCACCATGCTCTGGTGAGCCAGGCGTTCGCACGGGGCCTCGACGTCCTCTGCGAGAAGCCGCTCTCCGACGAGATGGACGAAGTCCTCGACCTCATCGCTAGGTCGGAGGAGGCCGGACGCCATCTCCTGGTCGGGATGAACTTCCGCTACCTGCCGACCTCCCAGAGGATCCGCCACTACGCGCAGAGCGGTGAACTCGGCGACCTCAGCTACGGCCATTTCACCTACCACCGCCAGCGGGACGGCAACCGCCACGACCTGAACGACTACGTGATGACGATGGCGCATCCGATGCTGCTGGAGCAGAGCATCCATCACTTCGACCTGCTGCGCTACTGCTACGACGCCGAGGTCGAGTCGCTGGTGTGCGATACCTGGCGGCCGTCGTGGAGCACCTATGAAGACGACTGCTGCGTCTCCGTGCTCTTCCGCTTCGAGAACGGAGTTCGCGCGAACTACCTGGGGACCTGGACCGCGGCCTGGAATCGCATGGACTTCCGCTGGCGCACCGAGTTCGAGGGCGCGGCCCTGATTCAGCGCGAGCAGTTCGAGGACCTGGTCCGCGTCGACTTCGATCGTCGCCTCGGACTCCGCGGCAGCAACTTCAAGGGAGACGCCGAAGCGGAGACCCCGGTCCCGGAGCCGCTCGCGCCGTGCACGGCGTTCATCGACGACACGCGTGAGCTGCTGGCCGAGTTCCTGCGCGCCGTCCGCGGCGAAGCCGAGCCCGTGACCACCGCCCGCGATCATCTGAAGACGCTTCTCGTCGTTCAGGCCTGCATCGAGTCAGAGCAGAGAAGGGGATGGGTCGCGTTGCGTGAGATGGAGGAGCGCTTCCGCGTGTCCGCGCCGCCTGTCAACACCAACACGGGCGAGGGGCGCTCCGATGCCGATGCGGGCTCTGCTCGGCGACAGATCGCCGAGAATGTCGGGCGCTCCGATGAAGAAACGGGCTTCCCCTCATGACACCCGAGCCTCCCGAAGACATTTCCCTCGACCTGCTCCGGGTTCGTGGCCTCCATACGCGGTTCCTCTCTGATCGGGGCCTCGTGCATGCGGTCAACGACGTGAGCTTCTCCGTCCGCCGGGGCGAGGCGCTTGCCCTGGTGGGGGAAAGCGGGTGCGGCAAGACCGCCTCCATGCTCTCCGTGCTCCGGCTGTTGCCGCCGCACCGCACCCGCGTCCGCGCCGACGAGGTTAGCTTCAAGGGCCGGGACCTGCTGGGGCTCGACGATGAAGAAATGAGACGTGTGCGCGGACCCGAGATCGGGATGATCTTTCAGGACCCGCGCGCATCCCTCAATCCAGTGCTCACCATCGGCCGGCAACTGACCGAGAGCCTGGAGGTGCACCTCCGCCTGGGGCGCCGCGCCGCCCGCGACCGCGCGATAGAGCTGCTCGGGTCGGTCGGCATCCCGCGGCCGGGCTCCCGGTTCGACGACTACCCGCACCAGTTCTCGGGCGGCATGTGCCAGCGGGTCATGATCGCCATCGCGCTGGCCTGCGAGCCCAGCCTCCTCATCGCCGACGAGCCCACAACCGCACTGGATGCCACCATCCAGGCGCAGATCCTCGACCTGGTCTCCGAACTGCGGGCAACGCGCGAGATGGCGATGATCTGGATCACCCACGATCTGAGCGTTGTGGCGAACCTGGCCGACCGGGTCGCGGTGATGTACGGAGGGTCGATCGTGGAGACGGCCGGTGCCCGGCGCCTGTTCGCCGCGCCGGCCCATCCCTACACCCGGGGCCTTCTGGCCTCGCTGCCCGCGCTCGGCGGGGAAGGCGGAGGGCGCCTGACTGCGATTCCGGGTCAGCCGCCCGACATGACGCGACTCCCGGTGGGGTGCGCTTTCGCGGCGCGGTGCCCGCACGCCTTCGACCGCTGCATTCGGGAGAGACCTCCGCTGCTTCCAGCGGGGAAGGGGGCGCCGTTGGGTGAGCAGCGGGCGCGTTCGAGCGAGAAACTGGCGTTCTCGGCGGACGCCGGTGCGCGCGCCGCCTGCTGGTGGGACGGATGACTCCCCTCCTCGAAGTCATCGGCCTCAAAAAGCACTTCCCCGTGCGTCGCGGAATGATGCAGCGCAGGGCCGGGTCGGTGCGCGCAGTCGATGGCGTCAGCTTCCGGCTGCATCGCGGCGAGACGCTCGGCCTGGTGGGAGAGAGCGGCTGCGGCAAAACCACCGTCGCCCGCACCATCCTCCGGCTCACCGAGCCCACGTCGGGGCGCATCGTTTTCGACGGCGTCGATCTCACAGCCATATCCCCGGCAGAGCTCCGCGCACTCCGTCCGCGCATGCAGATGATCTTCCAGGACACCCATTCGTCGCTGAATCCACGCCTGAGCGTCGGCCGCTCCATCGCGGAGCCCCTGCGCGAGCACGGGAGCATGACCCGCGGGCAGCGACAGGACCGAGTCGCGGAACTCATGAGCATCGTCGGGTTGGACCCGAAGCTCGCCGGACGCCTGCCGCACGAGTTCTCGGGCGGTCAGCGCCAGCGGGTCGGCATCGCGCGCGCTCTCGCCCTGAAGCCGGACCTGATCGTCTGCGACGAGCCCATTTCGTCGCTGGACATCTCCATCCAGGCCCAGATCGTCAACCTTCTCGCGGATCTTCAGGAAGAGTTCGGGCTGACCTATCTCTTCATCTCCCATGATCTTAGGATGGTCAAGCACCTGTGCGATCGGGTCGCGGTCATGAATGAAGGCAGGATCGTCGAGATGGCGTCGGCCGAGGCGCTCTTCCGCGCGCCGGGACACCCGTACACGCGCACGCTCCTGTCTTCGCTGCCTCGAAGGCCCGGGCGGTCGTAGCCGTGCAGCCGAGGCGCGCCTCGCGCGTACGGAACTTCGGTCGGAACATTTTTTTTCAGCCGCGCAGTCGATACCTGCCCAAGGATGAAGAGGACGTGTTGCGCATCCTCGACGAGCACCGGACCGGGACGGTCCGCGTCATCGGCGCGGGCCATTCCTGGAACGGGGGCATCGAGACATCCGATGCGCTCCTGGACTTGCGCCACCTTCGGTGGATACGCGTTCACACCGACCGCCGCCGGGCCTCCGTGGGTGGAGGATGCCGCATCGCCGATGTCCTGGCGCATCTTGCGCCCCGCGGACTCACCCTCCCGTCCATCGGCCTGATCGCCCGCCAGACCGTGGCAGGCGCGATCGCCACGGGGACGCACGGGTCGGGAAGGCACTCGATGTCCCATTACGTCGAATCCATGCGCATCGCCTGTTACGACGCAGAGGGGAAGGCGGAGGTGCGCACGGTCGATTCCGGCCAGGCCCTGCGGGCGGCTCGATGCTCCGTTGGGGCGCTCGGCGTGGTCGTCGAAGTCACCGTGACGTGCGTGCCGCAGTACCACGTTCGTGAACGATGCGTCTGGCGCCCGAATCTGGACGCCGTCCTGGAGAACGAGTCGACCGCGCCTCTGCAGCAGTTCTATCTCATGCCGCACACCTGGTCGTATCTGGAGCACGAGCGGAGCGTGGCCCCGGGTAACCGCCGCTCGGGCGCCGCCATGCTCTACCGGGTGTATTGGCTGGTCGTCATCGACGTACTGCTTCATCTGGGCATCAAGCTTACCGCCTCGCTGCTGCGAAGCCAGCGCCTGGTGGATGTCCTGCATCGACATCTGCTCCCCGCCTGCATCGTCCCGAAGTGGCAGGTCACCGACCGCAGCGACCGGCAGCTCCTCATGCGCCACGACCTCTTCCGTCATCTGGAGATGGAGGTCTTTGTGCTGCGCGACCAGCTCGGGCCGGCGCTCGACTTCGTATCGGAGGTTCTGCGTGTGGCCGACGACGCCGACTACGAGGTATCGGCCGGCGTGCACGACCGGATCCGGGCCCTGGACATGCGGGATTCCTTCGAGAGGATTCGGGGTTCATACAGCCATCACTATCCGATTTGCGTCCGGCGCGTCCCTCCTGACGACACGCTGATCTCGATGGCATCCTGCCACGGAATGGAAGAGCAGGACTGGTACGCCATCAGCCTGATCACCTTTACCGAGCCCCGGCGGCCCTTCCAGAACGTCGCCCGCTTCTTGGCCACGACCATGGCTCGATCACTGGGCGCCCGGCTGCATTGGGGGAAATGGTATCCGCTTGAGGCGGGACAGATCGAGGACAGCTATCCGGGCCTCGCCCCCTTCCGGGCGATCAGCGCGCAGTTCGACCCGCGGGGCGTGTTCCGGAATCGGTTTCTCGACGAAACCATGTTCGGCACGCGTGACCATCATAGTCAATAATATTGAGGAATGACAATAAATATGATTATAGATTATACATTGACAACAATAATATTCTTGACAAATATCATAGTCATATTTATTCTGCTGGCCACCGTCGTCTGGTCCGTGGTCTGGCCGGATCGCCGAGTCTGGCCCCCGCCCGGACGAGGCTCCTGGCAATATGTCCTGACCTGGATCGGGTGGTCTGCGGCCATCGCACTCAACGCGTGCCTGCTGTTTCTGGACTGGAACTCCTGGATCCTTGGCGGCGGCCTGCGGTTTCTCCTCGGAATCCCGCTGGCTCTGCTGGGCGGCCTGCTGGCGTTCTGGGGAATCGCCACGATCGGGTGGACGAACTCGACGGGCGTCAAGGACGGCTTCCTTCCCTCCGGCCCCTATCGGTTCACGCGCAACCCGCAATACGTCGGCGACACCGTCCTCCTCCTGGGGCTGAGCATCATCGCCAACTCGCAACTCCTCTGGATTACCCATGCGCTCCTCGCCCTGTGGTTCATCATCGCGCCCCTCAGCGAAGAGGTGTGGCTGAAGGAGCAATACGGGGAGGAGTACGAACGGTATCGACGTGAGGTGCCGCGATTCCTGTGAGCTTCAAAGAGAGTGGCGTCGGGCCCAACGCGTGATCCGAAATCGTGAACGCCTGAAGATTGCCCCTCGGGGGGGCTCGTAGGGCTGGATCACGAGGTCTTGACAAATAAACTTGTCAATGCGTTAATTCCGGCCATGCTCGACGTTGCCGTCATCGAGGAGCCCGCCGCCGCGGTCGTCACCCTGGACCCGAAACGGGCCCGGCTCCTTTCCGAGCTGGCGGAGCCGGCCTCGGCGGCCACGCTCGCGGCCCGCCTCGGACTCCCTCGGCAGAAGGTCAACTACCACCTCCGGGCGCTGGAGAAGCACGGGCTCGTGCGGGTCGCCGAGGAACGCCGGTGGGGCGGCCTGACCGAGCGCCTGCTGGTGGCGACCGCCCGCTCCTACGTGGTGAGTCCGGCGGCGCTCGGGCCGGTGGCGAGTGACCCGGAGCGGACGCGCGACCGGCTGTCCGCGAGCTACCTCATTGCGCTCGCCGCGCGCATCGTGCGCGAGGGGAGCGCGCTGCTGCGCCGTTCGGCCGAAACGGGAAAACGGCTCGCCACCCTTTCCATCGACACCGAGATCCGGTTCCGGTCTCCGCAGGCCCGCGCGCGGTTCAGCGAGGAGCTGATCGCTGCGGTTTCCGAACTGGTTCGGCGCCATCACGACGATTCCGCCCCCGGCGGACGGCTTCACCGCCTGGTGATCGTCGCCCATCCGGCGCCGGGGGATCCATCCGCCCAGGAGGCATCATGAGCATCAAGCACGATCCATCCGGCCACCGTTCGATCCAGGCCGAGGCGGAGGTTCCCGGCTCCCCGGAGGAAGTCTGGGAGGCCATCGCGACCGGCCCGGGCATCTCGTCGTGGTTCTATCCGACGGATGTCGAGGAGCGGATCGGCGGTACGCTCCGGTACCACACCGACTCGCAGATGGACCACGTCCCCGCGAAGGTGACCGGGTGGGACCCGCCGCACCGTTTCCGCCACGAGGGCAGGGACTGCGGCGCGGACGGGCCGCCGACGGCCACCGAGTGGACCATCGAGGCGCGCGCCGGCGGCCGGTGCCTCGTCCGCGTGGTGCACAGCCTCTTCGCCAGCACCGACGACTGGGACGACCAGCTCAGGAACTTCGAAGCCGGCTGGCCGCAGGCCCTCGCCATCCTGGGGCTGTACCTCACCCACTTCAGGGGCCAGCGTGCCACGATCGTCCGAGCGTACGGCGAAATGGACGGGTCCGTGGAGGAGACCTGGAAGGCGCTTTCCGGCGCGCTCGCCTCCGGCGGGCTCACGCCCGGAGATTCATGGGCGCTCCCCGGATCGGGCAGCGGAGACCTCGCGGGCGTTCTCGCGGAGATTCGGGCCGGTGGGCGTCAGCCCTGCGTGCTGTTCCGGCTCGACCGGCCGGCTCCGGGAATCGCGGCGGCGTGTGCCTACAAGATCGCGGAGCGGGCGACCGTGGTGATCAGCATCTACCTCTACGGTGACGACGGGCCGGCGGCGGCCGCCCGTGGCGAGGTCGCCTGGAAGGAGTGGATGAGCGCGCGCTTCGCATAGCCGTGCCCCGCGAAAACGAACCCGCCGCACTGAAGGAGCGATCCACGCCGTGCCCGTAGCCGCCCTCGCCCTCGTCCTGGCCGCAGGACTCCTGCACGCCTCGTGGAATCTGATCCTCAAACGCTCCACCGAGCGGGTTCTGGTCGCGGCGTGGGCGATGCTGCTCGGTGCCGTCATCTTCATCCCGACCCTGGTGCTGGCATGGCCGCCTCCTGCGGGGGTGTGGCCCTTCGTCGGTGCGAGCGCGGTCGTGTACGTGGCGTACTACGGGTGCCTGGCGCGGGCGTACGGAGACGGCGACTTCTCGCTTGTCTATCCGGTCGCGCGCGGGACGGCCCCCGCGATGCTCGCGCTGTGGGCGGTGCTATTCCTGGGCGAGCGACCCTCCCCGGGCGGGGTGCTCGGGATCGCAACGATCCTGTGCGGGCTGATCGTGCTTGGCGGCGCGCCGCTCTGGTCGCGTTTAGCCGGGGCGCGGACGGGAGTGAGAGGGGAAGAAGATGTCCAGTCCGGGACCGATTCCTTCATCCGAACGCCCGCCGGACATCGCTGGCGCCAGCTGCGCACCCACGCGCGGGGCTCGGGATCAGCATTCATGGTCGCATTCTTCATCTCCGTATACTCGACGCTGGATGGAGCGGCGGTCCGGCAATGGCTCCCGCTGCCGTACCTGGTGCTCGTGTTCGGGCTCTCCGGATTGGCGTTCGTGGGCATGCTGGCGACGCGTGACGGCAAGCGGACTTTTCGGGTCCTGCGCACGCACTTCCGTCCCATCGCGATGATCGCGGTCATGACCCTCGTGGCCTATGCGCTCGTTCTTCGGGCCTTCCAGATCGCCCCCATCAGCTACGCGGGAGCCGCGCGCGAGGTGGGCATCGTATTCGGAGCCCTGGCGGGATGGCTCCTTCTGGGAGAGCGGTTCGGGCGCATTCGCACCGTTGGAGCCCTGCTCGTTTTCGCCGGCATAGGGCTGCTGGCGCTGGCCGGGTGACCTGTCTATTGTGGACGGCCCAACGCCAACGTCGCGTTACCCGCGGCCCTTTCCATCTCGCTCACTGAGCACTGGCTCAACACGCCGGAGTCGTTCCATGCATCACGCCCTTTTCAGCGGTACCGGCATCATCCCCGGCCGGGCGGGAACATGAAGGAGGGGGACACCGCGGCACCCGGGCCTTGGGCCAACGGCAACGGCCTGACCCTCAACCGGGCCGACTTCGAAGCCGCGTACCGGAACGTGGCGCCCTACGCCTACCGCACGCCCATGCTGACCAGCCGATCGCTCAGCGAGGAGTGCGGGCTGGACGTGCGCCTTAAGGCCGAACTCTTCCAGCGCGGCGGCTCCTACAAGCTGCGCGGGCCGCTGAACAAGATCGCCAGGCTGAGCGAGGAGGAGCGTGCCCGCGGCGTCATCTGTTCCTCGGCGGGAAACCACTCCCAGGGCGTGGCCCTCGCGGCGCGCCAGTACGGCGTGCGCGCGGTGGTGGTCATGGCCAAAAACGCCACCCGCTCCAAGATCGCCGCCACCGAAGGCTACGGGGCCCGCGTCGTCCTCCACGGCAGCATCTGGGACGAGGCCAACGAGAAGGCGCTGGAACTCGTGGAAGCCGAGGGTCTGACCTACATCCACCCGTTCGACGACCCGGAGCTGATCGCGGGACAGGGGACCCTCGGGCTCGAGATCATGGACCAGTTGCCGGAGACCGAACTGCTGATCGTGCCGATCGGGGGCGGCGGGCTCATCTCGGGCGTTTCAATGGCGGCAAAGTCCGTCAACCCGTCGGTTCGGATCATCGGCGTGGAGTCGTCCGGAGCCCCGGGGATGAAGCGCAGCGTGGAGGCGGGCGCAAGCGTGGTCCTCGACGAGGTCGACTGCATCATCGACGGGCTCCGCGTCAAGAAGGTTGGCAACCACACCTGCTCGGTGGTCTCGCGCTTCGTCGACGAGATCGTAACCCTGCCGGACGCGCAGATCTTCGACGCCATGCTCTGGCTGATGACCCGAGCCAAGGTCGTGGTCGAGGGCGCCGCCGCCGCTCCGGTCGGAGCCCTGCTTCAGGGGCTCGTCGATGCGCCGGCGGGAACCAGCACCGTATGTGTGCTGAGCGGTGGCAACCTGGACGTGGAGGGGATGCGGGGAAGGTCCTGGAACTAGGGGCCCGTGGATGAATCCACGCGAGGGCGGAGATCGCCCACGGGTTGCAAGCGCATGAATGGGTTGAACGATCATGAAGCGTGAGGCCGAACCCATCGGGCGGCACGGTCATCGAGTCCTCACCGCACTGTTTCTGATCTCTGCTGCGGCTTGCGGCGGAGACGGCCAGCAGAGCGATACCTCCTCCACCGTCGTTCGAGACAGCGCGGGCATCGAGATCGTCGAATCCGCACGACCGCTCTGGTCGAACTCAGACGGGTGGCGAGTCGAGTCGGCGCCAGTCCTCGACCTGCCGGCGTCCGGTTCGGGGCCGAATCACGAGTTCTTCCAGGTTCGGGGCATGAGGCGGCTGAGCGACGGATCGCTGGCCGTGGCCAACGGGGGCTCGAACGAGGTCCGGATCTACTCGGCGGACGGCAACCACACTGCTTCGCTGGGCGGGGAGGGGGATGGTCCCAGCGAGTTCCGCGCGATCGTGGGATTCGACAACGCCGGCGATTCGCTGATCGTCCTGGATGCCAATGGACGCGTGACCTTCTTCGCGCCGGACCGGGCCTTGCTCGGAACCTATAGCGTGCCCCTGCCGTCCGGCGTGATCGCCGAATCAAACGCTGTGGTCCATCTCGCGAATGGCGAGATCGTCATCGAGACGCGTATCCGCTTCATGTTCGGGTATGAGGGCGAGAGCGCCATGCTCAGACAGCCGGGTGGACTGTTCCGCGTTGACGCGGCCGGAGGGACGGTCGACAGCATCGGCGTGACGGCCGGCAACGAGGTCTTCATGCACCGCAACAGCGGTGGCGGGGCCTTCGCAGGTATTCCTCTCTTCGGGCGCGACGCCTTCGTGGCCACGCACGCGGGGAGGATTTTCCTGGGAGACGCCGTCGACATGCGGGTCGAAGAGGTGACGGCCGACGGCGGGCTGGCCCGCATCCTTCGCATTCCGGGATACCCGCTGGAGCTGTCCGCGGCTGCGTTTGAGCGAGAACGAGAGGCGCGGCTGGCGGCTCCGGACGAGCTTCCGCCGATGATCCGGGAGTTCTATCAGGATCTGCCTGTCCCCGACCGCCGTCCGGCCTATGCGGACGTGAAGGTGGACCCGACCGGCGCGATCTGGCTGAGACCGTTCCTGGCGCCGAATGAAGGCGACGGCCCGGAAACCTGGCAGGTGCTGGGGCCCGATGGCGCGTGGCTGGGCGGCGTCGAGATTCCCGCCGACCTCTCGGTCATGGAAGTCGGGATGGACTTCGTGCTCGGCGTCTACCGGGACGAACTGGACGTCGAGCATCCGCGGATGCTGCGCCTGCACCGGGACTGAGAGGGCCCTACTCCCTCCACGGATACTCCGGCCGCCGCCGGTGCCAGTCCGTCTCGCGCTGATAGCCCATTCCCAGATCCAGCACGGCCTGATCGTCCATCGACGAGCCGCAGATCTGCAGCGAAAGCGGCAGCCCCTCCTCGTCGAATCCGCACGGGATGGCGAGCCCCGGAAGCCCCACCAGGTTGGCGATGTAGTTGAGGCGCGGGGTGCGCGCACTCACGTCGTCCGGGGGCTCCCACTCGTTGCGCGCCGGGATCGGCCAGCCCTCGCTCACCTCGCGCATGGCGGCGCCGTTGGGCCAGGTGGGGGCGATGACCGCGTCGTAGCGGGAGAGGATATCGTCGGTCTCGCGCACCAGCTGGTTGCGGATGCGCTGGGCCGTCAGATAGTCGGCGGCGGGCAGCATGCGCCCGGCCATCCAGCCCGCGCGCCGGTCCTCGTTGAACGAGAACATGTTGGCCGCGCTGCCGTCATCGAAGAGCGCCTTGAAGTTGGTGCCGCTCTCCACGGTGACGATAGTGGTGAAGAGGGCGCCGGTGGGCCGGAGGGGCAACTCCACATCCTCCAGCACCACGCCCATCTGCTCGAAGACGTCGAGCGCCTCCTGGAAGACGCGCCGGGTCGTCTCCGAGCCCGAGAGCAGGAATTCGGGCCGGTGGACGCCCAGCCGCCGCCCGCGCATCGCGCCCGGATCCGCGCGGAAGACGAACGGGCGGTCGACGGTGCTGTTGTCGCGCGCGTCGTAGCCGGCGATGTGCTGGAGGATGTGACCGCAATCCTCCGCCGAGCGCCCGACGGGACCGATCTTGTCCAGGCTCCACGAGAGCGCCATGCAGCCAAAGCGGCTGACCCGTCCGAAGCTGGGCCGGAGCCCCGACGCGCCCACCGCGGAGGCCGGAAATACTATGGAGCCGCCCGTCTCCGTGCCGATTCCGAAGCCGATGAGGCCGGCTACCGCCGCCGACACCGTCCCGCTGGAAGAGCCGAAGCTGGTGCGGTCGAGCTTCCACGGATTGAGTGCCGAACTGGTGTTGCCGCCCGCGAACTCCCCGAGTGAGTTCTTCGCCATGAGCACCGCGCCGGCCCCTTCGAGCATGTCGATGACCGCTGCGTTGCGGTCAGGCACCCGGTCGCGGAAGATGCCCGAGCCCCACGTGGTGCGGATGCCGCGGGTGTCGAGCAGATCCTTCACGCCGTAGGGGATCCCGTGCAAGATGCTGCGGCGATTGCCGGCGGCCAGCTCCCGGTCGGCGCGCTCGGCGGCCTCGAGGGCGTGGTCGCGCGCGATGGTGACCATGGTGGCCAGCTTGCCGTCGTGGTCGGTGCGGGGCTCGCTGGGCAGCTCGAAGGGCGGCACGTCCAGCTCCTCGGCGCGCGCGAGGTAGGCCTCGGTCAGCTCGACCGAGGTGATGGAGCCGTCGGCTAGCAGGTCGGCCAGTTCGCGGACCGTCAGGAAAAACGTCGATTCCTGCATGGCTCAGCCCCTCCAGAAGACGAGAAGGGGGGGCTCGTCGGGGTCGAGCGGGAAGTCGCGCAGCGTCTGCTGCACGTTGACCATGTTGGCGATGGCCGCCTTCAGCCGCTCCAGCTCCGCGGCGTCCTCGTAGATGCCCCGCGGTCCCTGGTGATCGAGCAGCGTGTTGGCGGTCGCGGTCGAGACCTCGCCGGTCTCGGCCACTTCGGTGCAGGCCTGCGCCCACGCCAGCGCCATCGCGCTTGCGCCGGCGACTGCGGTGAACTTTCGGCGATCCATGGTCATGGACGGGCTCCTCGACATGGCTGTGAAGGACATTTGGGCGATCGCGGCTGCTCCAGAGTCGCGACCTCACACGCCGAGCGTCCGCTCCGCGCCCTTTTCGTCATTGGCCGCAACCTAACGGGGAGCCTCGCCGCATATCCAGCCCCGCCATTCCGATGTGCGGTTTCCTGCATCGCCCATCGTTTGACGCGGCAATGACCCCCGGGTAGGTTGGCGCCCGCGACGACCGCCGGTTCAACGCTGTGCCACGGGAAATGGATCGAAAGGCAGGAGAAAGTGGGGAACGGCTCGGCCGGGCTGCCCTCGAACGCGAGCAACTCCGCCGGCTGCGCGCCATGCTGGAGCCGGTCCTGCGGAGCAATTTGTTCTACCGGGACAAGCTGGCTGCGGCCGGGCTGGAGGCCGCCGCCGATCTGACCGGCATGGATGCCTACCGTCAACTGCCGTTCACCACCAGGGACGAATTGGCCGCGGACCAGTCCCGCACGCCGCCCTACGGGACGCTGCCGACCTTCCCTCCGGAGCACTACATACAGGAGCACCACACCTCGGGCACGACCGGGCAGGGGCTGTGCTGGCTCGACGATGCCGAGAGCTGGGCATGGTTCGGACGGTGCTGGGCGAAGGTGTTCCGGGCGGCCGGGGTCACTGCGGCCGACCGCGTCTTCTTTCCCTTTTCCTTCGGCCCCTTTCTCGGGACATGGAGTGGCGTCGAGGGCGCACGGCACCTGGGTTGCCTGATTCTGCCGGGCGGCGGCATGTCGGCGCGCGCGAGGGTCGACGCGATCATGGCCTGGCGGCCGACCGTTCTCGTCTCCACCCCGACACACGCCCTGCGCATGGCCGAGGTCGCTGCGGAGGCAGGGGTGGAGCTGGCCGCCTCCGCGTTGCGGATCAACATCCACGCCGGTGAGCCGGGCGCGAGCCAGCCGGCGACGAGGGCGCGGCTGGAGGACGCGTTCGGGGCCAGCGTGTTCGACCACGCGGGCGCGACCGAGGTGGGCGCGTGGGGGTTCCATTGCGAGGCCAGGGAAGGCCTCCACCTCAACGAGAGCGAGTTCATCTTCGAGGTGATCGATCCCGACACGCACGCCCCCTCCCGGGAAGGGGAGCTCGTCATCACCAACCTTGGCCGCGCCGGCATGCCTGTGATCCGCTACAGGACCGGTGACGTCGGGAGGCTGGAGACGGGGCCGTGTCACTGCGGTAGCGGGTACCGTTGCCTGAGGGCCGGGGTGGTGGGGCGGCTGGACCAGAAGCTGACGGTTCAGGGAGTGGCCTTCTATCCCGGTGCGATCGAGAACGTCATCTGGAGCTTTGGCGAGGTCCGCGAGTTCGCCGTCAATGTCCATCGGCGCGGCAAACGCGACGAAATCGAGGTGCAGGTGGAGCTCTGGACGGGTGACGCCGACCGCGTGCGGGCTCTCCTGGCGGACGCCATGCGCGCCAAGTTTGGGCTCGGGTTGGAGGTGTCCGCCGTGCCCGCCGGCACTCTCCCCAGGTTTCCCGTCAAGGCGCGCCGCCTCACGGACCATCGGGCTCACGACTAGCCCCGCTCGCTCGCCGGATCCCTCCCCGCGCGCGAACGGTCGCGGCCGGGAACGATCCCCGCCCCTTATCTGTATCCCCCGCTCCCTTTTCGCATCCCACAGATCAGTATATCATACTCACATCATGAGTAAGCGACTGCAGGTGGTGCTGTCCGAGGCGGAACTCGAGGAGATTCGCGACGCCGCGAAGCGGAATCGCGTCACCGTATCCGCGTGGGTCCGGAGGACGCTGCGCGAAGCGCGGGAGCGCGAGCTGCGCGGGGGAGCGGCCGCGGTGCGGGAAGCCCGCCCGGCATACCAAATCCCCGAATCCGCCCACTACCCGTTCGTCAGCCTTGAAGTCAGGCTGCCCGAAGTCGATCTGGAAGCGGTCAGACAGCGCTACGGGCTGCGCAATTGGACCGCGGCCGTGAAGGAGGCGGTCCTGCGTCAGGCGATCGTGCCGATGACGAAGGAGGAGGCGCTCGCCATGCGTGGGGTCGGCTGGGACGGGGATCTGGACGAGATGGGCCGGGATCGCCCCCCTGACATCTGGTGATCGTCGACACCTCGGCGTGGGTCGAATACCTGCGGCGTACAGAGAGCGCCTTCGACCTGTTCCTGGATGACGCGGTCCGGGCGGGCCGACCCATCGCCACGCCTGCCTCGGTGGTGATGGAGTTGCTGGCGGGATGCCGAACGGAGCCCGAGGCGCGTCAGCTGCTCAAGTTGATCTCCCGCTTCGAAATCCTCGTCCCGGATTCGCTGGGACACTTCCAGCAGGGCGCCCTCGTCTACCGCACCTGCCGCCACGCCGGACGCACGATCCGTTCCATGGTTGATTGCATGGTCGCGGCCAGCGCCATCGACGAGGGCCGTCCGCTGTTGGCCCGCAACCGCGACTTCGAGATGATCGCCCGACACACGGAACTGGAGCTCGTGGAGCCGGAGAGCGACTGCGAACGCTGACGGATCGCGCTCAAAGCGTCCGTTCCGGGCCCTCGCCGGGGCGGGGAAACCGCCTACCCGAACATCGCCTGCGGCAGGAACGTTGCGATCCGCGGCACGAGCGCCAGCAGCACCAGCATCGCCAGCATCGCGAACCAGAACGGAATGATGCCGCGGAAGATCGCGCCCATGGGAACGTCCGGGGCCACCACCTTCACCACGAACGTGTTCAGCCCCACGGGCGGCGAAATCAGCCCCATCTCCAGGGTGATGACGATCATCACGCCGAACCAGATCATGTCGACGCCCAGTGACGTGAGGATCGGCTGAACCAGCGGAATCGTCAGAACGAGGATCGCGAAGCCGTCCAGGAAGGTGCCCAGCACGATGAACATCGCGAGCACAAGGGCCACCACCTGGGGTCCCGACCATCCCTGATCGCCCACCCAGCGGGCCATGGCGAACGGTGTTCCGGTAAATCCCAGGAATACCTTGAAGACGTAGGCCCCGATCAGGATCAGGAAGACCGTGCCACACGCCCGCAGGGTCGAAAGGACGAGCTCGCCGAGGGCGTCGCGGGTCAGGGAACGACGCGCCAGGGCCGCGAGCAGGGCGAGGAACGCGCCCACGCCCGCGGCCTCCATTGCGGAGAAGATGCCGGCGTAGATGCCGCCGAGGGTCACGACGGCGAGGCCCAGGATCCACCAGGCCCCCGCAGGCGTGCGCCCTCGTTTCCCCGGTGCGTTCTCCGGCTCTCCCCGGGGCGCCCGCTCGGGATGAAGGGTTGCTATGATGACGACGGTCAGGACGAAGAGCGCCGCGAGCAGAATCCCGGGAAGCAGTCCCGCCATGAAAAGGCGGCCGATGCTCTGCTCGGTGAGGATGCCGTACAGGACCAGCCCGGCCGAGGGCGGAATCAGGATGCCGAGGGTGCCACCCGCCGCTACGGCCCCGGCCGCGAGCGACTTGTCGTAGTTGAAGCGCCGCATCTCGGGCAGCGCGACGCGCCCCATGGTCAGGGCGGCGGCCAGCGACGAGCCGGACAGAGCCGAGAAGCCCGCGCACGCGACGATCGATGCCGCGGCCAGGCCGCCCCGGATGCGGGCCAGCCAGAGGTTGGCCGCCAGGTAGAGGTCCCGGCTCATCCCCGAGGCCACCGTCAGACTCCCCATCAGCATGAAGAGCGGGATGATGGTGAGCGCGGTCCGCGATGACACCGCGAACGTCTCCCCCGCGATGACGGGGAGCACCGCCTGGGGCCGGATCAGCGCGATGCCGACCGCGCCCGCGATGAGCATGGAGAGCCCGACGGGCACGCGGATCAGCAGAAGAACGAAGAGGGCAACGACGCCGAGCAATGCGGCCGCGGACCCCTCCATCAGATGCCCCTGGCCCGCGAGTCGTCCTCCTCACGCGCGGCCCGCCCCCGAACCAGCCGGGACGCGAGCAACAGCGAGTACGTTGCCATGCATGCGCCCAGCGCGTAGTAGAACGGCGTGTGCACGATGGCGATGGTGCCGGTGACCTCGCCGCACTCGATCCCGCAACTGCCGTTGGCGAAGAGGGCGACGGCCGTGACCGCCGCCGCAGCAGCCCCCAGGACCCGCGCGAGGGCGTCGGTTGCCCGTGTGACGGCACGGCCCGCAAAGCGCTCGATGAGCTCGACGGACACGTGTGTTCCCTCCTGGGCCGCACAGACTACCGCGGCGGCCACGAGCACCGTAAGGCCCATGGAGGTGAGATCCTCCGCGCCCAGCAGGGGAGCCCCGAAGAGGTGGCGCGCGACGACCTCGACCACGGTCACGCCCAGGAGCAGGAGCAGCGCCACGCCCCCGGTGACGGCGAGCGCGGCAGTCAGCCACCGGCGAGGCGCCTCGTCGACCCGACTGCGGTCTGGCACCGGGTCCTGGTCCGAGGGCATCAATTGCCGCGGAAGAGATCGATGATCTCGGCCACCGTCGCGTCGCCGATCCTGCGGGAGAGCTGCGCCTGGTAGACATCAGCGACCGCCTCCAGGAAACGCGCCTTCTCTTCCTCGGAGAGATCGATGATTTCGACACCCGCCTCGCGGGCGATCCGAATGCCGCGCGCCCCGGCGAGTTCGTACGCCTGCCCCCCCGACTCCGACAGCCAGGAGTCGGCGGCCTCGTCCAGCCAGCCCTGCTCCTGCGCGGTGAGCGACTCGTAGGCGCCGCGATTCATCAGCAGTGAAAAGGGAGTCGCGGAGAGGGGCAGCCATGTGGTGAGGTATTCGGCCGGCTCCTGCAACTGATACGCGGAAATGCCCCCTGCGGTGATCACGACGCCGTCGATCACGCCCGTGTGCAGGTTCTGCTGAATCTCCGAGACGGGCTGCATGACCGGGGTCGCTCCCAGTGCTTCGACAAAGGGCATCTCGATGCGCGACGACACCCTCAGCTTGAGCCCCTGCAGATCCTCCAGCCTTCGCACCGGCCTCTCGCGGGTGAGGAGCACGGGGGGAGTGGTGGACCACATCGCCAGGACCTTCGCCTCGTACTCCTCCTCGAGGACCGGGCCGGCGCGCTGCAGCGCGGCCGTGCACTCGATCGCGGTGCCGCAGATCCCCGGATAGGCGCTTAGCGTGGTTCTGGGGAACGTCACGGCCGTGTATCCGGGGATCACCATGGCTATGTCCGCCACCCCCTCGAGCAGCATGGAATAGTATCTCCGGGGATCGGAGCCGAGGGCGCCTCCCATGTACTCCGTCGCCGTCAGCCTGCCTCCCGACACCTGCTCCAGTCGTTCCGAGAACGGGATCACGACCCCGGATCTCAAGGTGCTGAGCGGCGGCACGAAGTGCGCAAGGACGAGCGATCTGCGCCCCGGACCGCCATCCGGGGAAGGCGAACAGGCGGAGGCCACGAGAAGCAGGACAGGGATCAGCGCGGCGATGCGAGCCGGCCGACGTCGACGTGAGTCAACACTCGAACGCATCAGCGCCGTTCCCCCGCCTGCCGATCAGGGGCAACCCTCAGGGTGACGATGTCCACGTTGCGAAACTGCTGGTGCCGGACGGACGAAGCCAGATGCCGGAGCAGCCGCAGCGAGATTTCCGTTTCCGCCGGTTCGGCCCGGGCCTCGTCCCCGAGCCACTCCAGCCGATCCTGGAGGTTGAGTTCTTCCTGTCCCGCAGCGGCCGCCTTGAATTGCAGCACGGCGTGCCCGGCCTCCCAGTACGCCGTGACCAGGAGGGCGCGCTGTCCGTGCGCCGGCTCGTCTCCCGGCGACCCGCCTGCGCCGTGGGGCTCGAGGAGCATCAGCAGGGTTTCCTCGCACGCGGCCTCCATGCGCTCCACCGACGCCTCCAGGCCGGTGCGGCGGGCGAACCTGCGAATGAAATCGCCGATCCCGGGCAGTTCGGCCACGTCGAGCCGCCCGCTGAAGCGCGCCACGCGCGGCATCGTCAGGATGGCAAGCAGGATGGCGATCGTGCCGCCCGCGGTCATTCCGTTGTTGAAGAGGCCGCCCGCGAAGTTCGCAAAGAAGTCCGGAAAGACAACGTCGAACTCGACGGCGATGCCGACCCAGACCGCGAGTCCGGCGATGAGGCCGTTTCGCGGATTGCTGCCGGTGCCGGAGACCACCTCGCGCATGCCGACCACGAAGAACGTGGCCATGATGACGGCCATCGCCGAGGCCACGACGGAGTCCGGCATCGCGACGATCACCGCGACCAGCTTGGGCAGGCAGGCCAGGGCGATCAGCGCGAGCCCGGCGATGACGCCCAGGCTGCGCGCGGCCACGCCGGTGGTCTCGATCGTAGCGATGGGCGTGGGATGCAGGGTGTTGGGGATCCCGCCGGTCAGGCCGGCCAGAATGTTGCCGCCGCCCTCGGCCGCCACCGCACCCTGTACGGAGCGAAAGTCCACGGCGCGCGCGCGGTGCCACGATACGCGCTGGGTGGCGACCGCGACCCCCACCGACTTGGTGGCCCCGACGAGGGCGATGAACAGGAAGGCCGGAAGAAGCGCCCAGAAGGCGGGGCTGAAACTCAGGTCCAGCCCGGGGGGACGGCCCGCCGGCAACCCGATCCAGGCTGCGTCAGCCACGAGCCCGACCTCGTAGATCCCGAAGAACCCGCCCACGACGGATCCGGCCGCGAGCCCGGCGGCGGGAGCCCAGAGACGAAGCCTGCCCGTGCCCTTCAGGTGGATCCCGGCGGCTGTCGCCACCGTCGCGCAGGCGCACAGCGGACCGGCCACGGCCGGGGCACCGGCCGGCAGGTCGTTCAGCATGCGGAAAAGGACGGGCATGACCGTGACCGGCAGAAGCATGATCACCGTGCCCGTGACCACGGGGGTGAGGATGCGGTGCAGCAGGGCAAGGCGCTCGGAGAACGCCGCCTGCACCAGTCCCGACACCACCACCAGCGTCGCGAGCAACGATGGCCCGCCCTGAACCAGAGCCACGACGCACACGGCGATGAACGGCGAGGAGGCACCGTGGAGCATCTGGTAGCCGGCGCCGAGACGTCCCGGCCGGATCGCCTGCACCGCGGTCATGACGCCGCACGCCAGCATGCCGGCGAAGACCGCCCACAACAGGAATCCTTCCGCGTCGGCGGCCCGGAAGACGATAGTGGGCAGCAGCACCGCCGAGTTCAGGCTGAGAATGGCGAGCTGCAGTCCGAGCCCGAGACCGACCGGCCGCGCGACCGGGTCGGTGGCTTCGTAGCGGAGACCCTGGTCCGGTCTCATGGCAGCATGGTCCGCTTGATAAGCGCCGAGCTTCCCCCCATTCTCATGCGCGCGCCTCTCCCCGGGGGCGCATGCATCGCTTCGCCAGCTCTTCCGCCCCCATTCGCGGCCACTATAGCCAACGGGATTCCACCGTGCGAGCACTCCACATCGAACCCCTTGCGGACTGGATCCAGGGCCTCTTCCAGCAAGCGGCGGACGAGGCCGGAGTCGAGGTGACGTGGGGCGGCGGGATGGATGAACGGGCACTGCGCGCGGCCGCGGCCGGCGCGGACGCCCTCGTGACGGCAAAGCGGCGCATCGGCGCGGACCTGATCGGCGCTTCCGCGGGCCTTCGCCTGATTCAGGTGCAGGGGCGGGCGCCCTGGGCGGTGGATCGGGACGCCGCGGCTGCGGCCGGAGTGCCGGTGTCGGTGCTCCCGCACCGCGGTGCGATCGCCGTCGCGGAGCAGACCGTCGCGCTGATGCTGGGCCTCTACCGCAAGCTGGTGCCGGGGCATATGGGCACCCGGGATGCGGAATACCTGGAACTCGGCGTCGAGCCTGTGCGCACCACGGAGCGCAGGATCGCCTTCAACTGGCTGCGCTACCCCGACGTCTGGCAGCTCCACGGCAGGACGCTGGGGCTGGTCGGGCTGGGCGACATCGCGCTCGAGGTCGCGCGGCGCGCGCGCGCGTTCGATATGGAAGTCGTCTACCACAAGCGCTCGCCTTTGCCCCGCGAGCACGAGGAGATGGTCGGGGCGCGCTCCGTGCCGCTCCCGGAACTCCTCGCCGCGAGCGACGTGGTCAGCCTGCACGCCCCCCATACCGACCAGACGGAGCGCATGATCGACGCCGCGGCCCTCGCGCTCATGAAGCCCACGGCCATCCTGGTGAACACCGCGCGCGGCGGGCTGGTCGATGAAGATGCGCTCGCTGACGCCCTTCGGGGCGGCCGGATCGCCGGGGCGGGGCTGGATGCCTTCCTGTACGAGCCGTTGCCCGAGGGCAGCGCGCTGGCCGATGCGCCAAACGTGCTCCTGTCACCCCATGTGGGTGGCGGGACCGGTGGCGGGCAGCGGGGCATGATCGACGACGTGGTCGCGAATCTGGTCGCGGTGGCCGGAGGCGGGGAGGTGCGGGGATTGGTGAACGGTACCCATCCACAACCCTGAGCCCGGAGCCTCCATGCTGAGAGACCCGCTGCTGGTTATCGCCTTCATGCTGGCCGTGGTGGCTTTCGCGCGCTGGCTGGAAGAGCGCTACGACGTCATCAAGAAGATCAGCTCCGCCGTCGTGTGCACCCTGCTCGGCATCACGCTCGCCAACGTCGGCGTGATCGAGCACACCGGGCCGGCGCACGAAGCCGTGTTCACCTTCGCCATCCCCTACGCGATCGTGCTCGTCATCATGGGCACGCAGATGAAGGAACTGGCCCATGCGGGAAGGCCCCTGCTGATCGCGTATCTCGCGGCGTGCGGGGGCAGCTTCGTTGGCGGGGCGGTGGCGGGCGCGACCATGGCCGGATGGGTCGGACCGGAGACGTGGAAGCTCTCGGGGGCGTTCTCGGCCGCCTTCGCGGGCGGTGGGATGAACTTCGCCGCCGTCGGACAGGGGCTCGAGGTCGAGCCGAGCACCTTCGCTGCCGCAGCGCTGGCCGACAACATGTCGACGGTCCCGTACCTGCTGTTTCAGGTGTGGCTGGCGGGTGTTCTGGCGGCGATCTTCCTGCGCCGAAGCGGTGCCGGACTCGCCACGGCGCCAGCCACCGACGCCGCGGAAAGGGCCGAGCAGGAGGCGCAGGAAGAGACGATGCGCCGCCGCTGGACCGACACCGACATCAGCATCACGGACTTCGCCATCCTGGGCGGCCTTCCCCTGGTCGCGCTCTGGCTGGCACGGATCATCAGTGAAGCCTTCGCGGAGCAGCTTGCCGCCATGTCGGTGGGTTCACCGGGGTACGGACTCGTGCAGTTCTTCAGCGACGTGCCGGAAGTCCTCTGGCTGACGACGATTGCGCTCATCGTGGCGCAGCTTCCGTGGGTGAGGAAGCTGCGCGGGGCCGAGGTCCTTTCCTATTTCGCCCTCCACATCTTCTTCATCGCGCTGGGTGCGGCCTCCGATCTGGCGACCATTGTCGACGCCGGCGTGCCCATCTTCAGCTTCATGATCGTCATCATGGGCATCCACGTCGTCGTCGCGTACGGGATCGGGTGGCTCTTCCGCATCGATCTGGCCACGGTCTCGATCGCCAGCCAGGCCGCGATCGGCGGGCCCGGCTCGGCGTTGGCCATCGGCATGGCGATGAAGTGGCACAAGCTGGTGGCCCCGGCGGTCATCGTGGGCATCTTCGGATACGCGCTCGGGAACTACCTTGGCTTCTTCTGCGCGCGGGTCGTGGATGCGCTTGTGGGTTAGTGCGGGGATCGGGTCCGCCGATCCGGGACCGGTGGCCCGCATCCCCTCCAACCAACGTGCGCGCACCTCTCGATAAGGCATGCCCGCATCCAGCATTCCACGTCCGCCAAGCGTCGCGGGCATCGACGTCCTCGTGACGGGAGCCGGCCGAGGCCTGGGTCGCGGCATCGCAAAGGCGATGGCTTCGGCGGGCGCGCGGGTATGGCTGGTTGCCGAGGTGCCGGAGGAACTCGAGTGGACTGCATCCGACATCCGCGCGGCGGGAGGTGAAGCTCACATTCTCGTCACCGATCTCGGGCGCGAGGATGAACGAAATGGACTGATACGTACCCTGCGCAGGGAAGCCCGCAGGCTGCGCGTCATCGTCAACAACGCCGGCGTGCTGGAACGTGAGCCTGTCGCATCGATGGACGCCGCACACTGGCGCCGTATCATGAGCGTGAACCTGGAAGCCCCGGTGTTCCTGACGAGGGACTTGCTGCCGCTCCTGCGGGAGGAGGGCGGATCCGTGATCAACGTCTCCTCCCGCGCGGGGACCGGCGCGTTCGCACGCCAAGCCGCATACTGCGCCTCCAAATTCGGCATGGAGGCATTTACGCGATGCCTCGCGCTCGAGCTGGCGGGGTCGTCCATCAGCGCCAACACGGTGACGCCGGGGCTGCCCATCAAGCCGACCTCCTTGACGCAACGGGACGCGGAATGCGCGGATGCGGCCACGCGCGCGGGTTGGCGGGATCCCGTTAGACTGGGACCCGCGTTCCTCTTTCTCGCCGGGCTGCGCGGCCGGATCAGCGGCTGCCGCTTCGACGCCTGGACATTGACGCAGGCGCTGGAGCAGTGGGGCACGCGGGGAGTGATGAAGCGCATTCACGAAATCGCCGAATACACGCCGGAGGCTGTTGGATGACCGAATCAGGCCACGGAAGTTTGCCAGAGGGAAGCGCAGGGAGCGCCGTGGAGGCGGCCGTCTCGCAACGGGCGAGGACGGCGATGGAGTCCTTCGCGAGCGCCGGGTCCGCCCGGTCGTCCGGGTCCACCACGGCAGGTCCGAGCGAGGGCTTGCTCGCCGGCCTGCGCCATCACCTGCTGGCCGGAGAAACCCACTACCCGGACCGTCCCGGAATGGGGGAGCTGCGCCGGCGGGTGGGCGAGGCCCTGCCCGATCTGGGCTTCCCCGCTCGCGAACCCGATGGCGTGCTCATCACCCAGGGAGAAGGAGAGTCGCTCTTCGCGACCATCCTGGGCCTCGGCGGCGGAGAGGGGGCCGCCATCGTCGCACAGTCCGGAAGTCGGCATCAGCGCCTGCTCGACTGGATGCGGGTGCGCGTGACCGAACCCGGCACCGATGCTGCGTCAGAAGCCGAGGCGGCATTTCACTTGATCGAATACGAGGCGGGGGCGGCAATCCCCGAAGACGGGAACGCGCCCGCCACCCCGCGGCTCGTTCAGGTGCATGCGATCGGTGACCGCCTCTTCGGCGGCCAGGCCGAGGCTGCCTCCGCCCCCGCCGACGCCATCGTGATCGGCTCGCTGCACGGCCTGGAGGGGATGCACCCGTTTTCCCTCGGCTTCGTCGCCGCTCCCGTCGCCGTGCGGCCGCGCATCGCCAAGTGGAAGCAGGCGTCGTCGATCTGCTCGCCGGCTCCGTCGCAGCGCGCCGCCTTGTGGGCGCTGGGGGTGCGGCCATGAGCGCCCCGATGAAGTCCCGGGAACGCGCGGGCTCCGCCTCGCTGCGCAAGGGCGAGGCGGCAACCTCGCTTCGCTACAAGATGATGGCGCTCGCGCGAGAAAGAGAGAACGTCATTTCGCTGGGGCGCGGCGATCCCGATCTGCACACCCAGCCGGCGATTGTCGAGGACGGCCTTGCCCGTTTCGCCGAAGCGGCGGGCGCGGGGATGGCCACAGGGGACGGTGGCCCGGTGCGCGGCCTGCTCCCGCTGCGCGAAGGCATCGCCCGCCGCTACGCCCGCGAAAAGGGCGTGGAGGTCGATCCCGCCACCGAAATCGCCATCACCAACGGCGCCCAGGAGGGGCTGTTCCTGGCCATGCTGGCGCTCGTCGACCCGGGCAACCGGGTCGCCTGCCAGGACCCGCGCTACAGCTCCTACGACCAGGCGATCGGGACCGCGGGCGGCGACATCGTGCCTGTCCCCACGGGTGGAGACCGCCCCTTCGAACTCGGGGGCGATGAACTCCGAAAGCACGCGCAGGGCTGCAAGCTCCTCGTATTCGTGAATCCTTCGAACCCGACCGGATCTTGCGTAGGCCCGCAGGGCGTGCGCGATCTGGCAGGGGCCGCGGCCGACCTCGGCATGGTGGTGGTGTCCGACGAGATCTACGAGGACGTGGTCTTCCGCGAGGAGCCGTTCCTCTCGCTGCTTGCCGCGGATGGAGCCCGCGGGCGTTCGGTTGTCCTTTCGGGATTCTCCAAGGCCTACGCGATGACCGGCTTCCGGGTCGGCTACCTGGTCGGCCCACCGGCCTTCATCGACGCGGTGGAGGCCATCAAGAGCACGACGTCGGGCCCCTGTCCGGCATTCTCGCAATACACGGCTCTCGCCGCCCTCGAGGCCGATCCGGACCCGCGTCCGGAGTATCTGGCGCGGTATCGGCGCCGGCGCCAGGCGCTGATCGACGGCTTCGCCGAGCTGGGGGTCCCGCACGGTCCCCACGGGGGAGGCCTGTTCATGTGGGCCGACGTTTCGCGCTTCGGGATGGACGCCGAGAACTTCTGCTACCGGCTCCTGGACGAGGCGGGCGTGCTGATGTTCCCCGGGGCCTCCTTCGGTGCGAGATGGCGCAACTGGGTACGGGTCTCGCTCCTGTGTCCCGAGGCACGCATCCTCGAGTCGATGGAGCGCATACGGAAGTTCGCCAGCAGCCTGTAGGATGGCTGGATGGAAGCTCGGCTTCCGACCGCGAGAGTGAATGGAACGGGAAGATCGCGCCGGTCCGCGAGCGGCCGCGCGTCGTGGGGAACCGGCAACCCCGTGTGGCGTAGTCCCGGTTCGGCGGCTACGCTTGCGAGCCCGCCGGCATCCGCACCCGAACCGGAACCAGGAGGATCCATGACCCTGCGAATCAACGACGAAGCACCCGATTTCACCGCCGAGACCACCGAGGGCACCATCCGATTCCACGACTGGATCGGCGACGGATGGGCGATCCTGTTTTCCCATCCGAAGGACTTCACGCCCGTCTGCACCACCGAACTGGGCACCGTGGCCGCGCTCAAGGACGAATTCACGCGCCGCAACTGCAAGATCATGGGCATCAGCGTGGACGGCGTCGGCGACCATCACGCCTGGTCGGACGACATCGCGTCGTTCGGCGGGCACGCCATCAACTATCCGCTGGTGGGCGACCCGGAGCTGAGCGTGGTCAAGCTCTACGACATGCTCCCGGCCGATGCGGGCGACACCTGCAAGGGACGGACTCCGGCCGACAACGCCACGGCACGCTCGGTCTTCATCATCGGACCCGACAAGAAGATCAAGGCCACGCTCACCTATCCCATGAGCACGGGCCGGAACTTCGCCGAGATCCTGCGGCTTCTGGATTCCTGCCAGCTCACCGCCAACAAGCAGGTCGCCACCCCGGCCAACTGGGAGCACGGTGAGGACGTGATCATCCTCCCTACCGTGTCTAACGAGGACGCGGAAGCGAAGTATCCGGACGGTTGGGAACAGCCGCTTCCCTACATCCGCATCGTTCCGCAGCCCGAGTAGCGATACCCGGGTCATCGCAGAGGCATTCACCGGCCCCCGGGCTCGCGCACACCAGGAAATGCGCGGGTCCGGGGGTCATGAGCACATGGGAGCGCCCGTGAGCGAACTGCTGATCGCCGGCGGCACCGTGGTAACGGCCGACCGCATGGAGCCGGCCGACGTCCTGATCCGCGACGGGCGGATTGCGGAGGTCGGGCAGGACCTGACCACCGATGGCGAGGTCCTGGACGCGCGCGGCCACTGGGTCATGCCCGGGGGCATCGACACCCACACGCACCTGGCTCACCCCATCGACCGCCTGGGGATCACCACCGCCGACGACTTCCATACCGGCACCGTCGCGGGGGCGTGCGGGGGCGTCACCACCATCATCGACTTCTCGCTGCAGCGGCGGGGCGAGACGCTGGCGCTGGCGCGCGACAGGCGCCTGGGCGAAATCGCGCCCGACGCCGTCATCGACTATGGCTTTCACACCATCGTCACGGATGTCCGCGACGATGTCATCGCCGAAGTGCCGGAGTTGATCGAGGGAGGATTCCCCTCCTTCAAGGTCTACATGACGTACGGCGACAAGATCGTCAACGACGATGGGCTGTTGCGGCTGCTGGAAGCGACCGGCGCCAACGGCGGGCTCGTCTACGTCCACTGCGAGAACGACTGTGCGGTCACGTACCTGATCAACCAGCACCTCAGCGACGGCAAGACCGGTCCCGCCTACCACGCCCCCAGCCGCCCCCCGGTGGTGGAGGCGGAGGCGACCCATCGCGCCATCATGCTGGCCGGGGTGGTGGATGCTCCCCTTTGCATCGCGCACGTCACCTCGGCGGGCGCGGCGGGTCATGTGGCCGCCGCCCGCGAGCGCGGCGAACCGGTTGTGGCCGAGACCTGCCCGCAGTACCTGGTGCTCGACGAGACGGTCTACGACCCCTGCGGCGGGTTCGAGGTCGCCAAGTTCGTGTGCAGCCCCCCGATGCGCGCCGCCGAGCACGGCGACGCCCTCTGGAGCGCGCTGGCGGACGGATCGATCCAGCAGGTGTCCTCCGACCACGCCCCCTTCCGCTACCACGACCAGAAGACCACCGGGCGCGGCAACTTCACCCGCATCCCCAACGGCCTCCCGGGGATCGAGACCCGCCTCCCCCTGGTGTTCGCCGGCGGCGTGTCGACCGGCTTGATCTCGCCCCAGCGCTTCGTCGAACTCGCCTCCACCAATCCGGCGCGCATCTTCGGAATGTACCCACGCAAGGGCACGCTGGACGCCGGAGCCGACGCCGACGTCATCGTCGTGGACCCGGAGGCGGAGACCGAAATCGATGCGGCCAGGCTCCACTCCGCGGTAGACTACAGCCCCTTCCAGGGGATGCGGGTGAGCGGCTTCCCGACCTGGACGCTTTCGCGCGGTGAGATCATCGTCGACCGCGGGGAGCCGGTCGCGGAGCGGGGCAGGGGACGCCTGGCCGAGCGCGGGCGGATTGATCCGGCGGCGCTGCCGTGAGCGTGCCGAAGTCGTGGCGGTGGTCCGCCCCGTGAAGTCCGAGCCGGGTTCGGAGACTGATCCGTGAACCTGGACGGCATCCGCGCGCAATTCCCGATCCTCCATCGCCGCAACTACCTGAACTCCTGCTCGCTGGGCGCACTCTCGATCCGCGCCGAGGAACGCTTGCAAGACTTTCTGGACCGCTGGCACGATATGGGCGCCTCGGCATGGTACGAGCACTGGTGGGGGCTGCTCGCGGAGCTGCGGCATCGCGTCGCGGATCTCTTCGCGGCCCCCGCGGGGGCCGTCGCGCTCATGCCATCCACCTCCGCGTGCCTCGCGGTCATCTCCGAGAGCCTGGACTGGACGACGCGCAACCGCATCGTTACGACCGAGCTCGACTTTCCCACGCTCCTGTACCAGTGGAAGGTCCGTCCCGGCGTGGAGATGGTCGTGCTGGAGAGTCCGGACGGCGTCCGGGTCGACCCGCAGCAGTTCGAGGACGCCGTCGACGAGCGCACGCTGGCCATCGCCACCAGCCATGTCTTCTTTACGACCGGCGCAATCCTCGATCTGAAGTCGATCGCCGAGATCGCGCATCGGGCGGGCGCGTATTGCCTCGTCGATGGCTACCAGGGCGCGGGCCAGATTCCTCTGGATCTCCCGGCGACCGGCGTAGATTTCTATACTGCCGGCCCGCTCAAGTGGCTCTGCGGAGGCCCGGGGCTCGCGTATCTGTACGTGCGCGAGGACCTTATCCCGGCGCTCGAGCCGAGAATCACCAGCTGGTTCGCCACAGAGGACCAGTTTCGCTTCAACCCCGGCGAATTCCGATATCACGCGGATGCGCGCCGCTTCGAGCTCGGGACCCCCGCGCTCGCCACGGTCCACACGGCGCTCGGCGGGCAGGACATCATCGACGAAACCGGCGTCGAGGCGATTCGGGCCCGGAACGTGATGCTGACGGAACGATTGATCGACGGCTGCCGGGCCGCCGGTTTCGCTCCCCGTGTCGCCGGCGACCCGGATGAGCGCTCGGCGATCGTCCCGGTTCGTCATCCGGCACCGGCGGACGCGGTCAAGCACCTCGCCGGCCGCGGAATCATCGTGGACAGCCGTCCGGGCGTGGTTCGGGCGAGCCCGCACTTCTACAACACCGCGGAGGAAGCTGACGAATTCGTGAGTGCGCTCAGGAAGACCGTGTGACGGCGCGACGAACGAACCTCGTCGACGCGCCATAGCCGTTGCCTTCATTGTGCGCTCGGGTCCAACCAGCTCGCTTCAGTTGACGTCCGATGAGCCGGTTGAAGAACCCGTGACCAACGAGCACCACGCGGCCGCCCTCGGTCGCGGAATCCGCAAGTCTCTCGGCAGCACGCCGAGCTCGCGCCCTGGCCATGGCGTAGCTTTCGACCTGTTGGTGAAGTCCCAGCATCCAAAGGCTGCGCGCAATTGCAACGGCGACGGAATATGGCAATGACAAGCCGGGGACAGGTATCCTGGCCGGCAATTCCGCTTCGCGATAGAGCGGGTCGCCCGTGGTTTCCTCGATATGCGGGAAGAACAGCCTGGCCGACTCGATGGAGCGCCGCGAGTTGCTTGTCAGGATTCTGCACTCCCCCCCTTTCGCGTCACTACAATAGGTCTTCGTCTTTCGCGTGCGCGGATCCGTGTGACGGTGATCGATCCCTGCGCTCTCATACGCGGCAAGAAAGTCACGCATGTCGAACGTCCGGACTCGGGCCCGGGTGTCAAAGCGGGGTCGGGCGTGCCGGATCAACAGTATCTCATCCGATAGCATTCGGCTTCTCCGGCAAAGCCGGGAGGATTGGCGCTCCGTCGAGCCTCGGATCAGCCGCTTCCTACCCCAGCAGGTCGTCCCGCACCTCGTCGATGATGCCGTAGAAGCAGCACCATTCGCCCTCGATCACCGCGGGACGCGAGCGCAGGCCGAACACCACGCCCTCCTGCGGGGCCAGGACTGCAGCGCACTCATCGCCGTAGAGATCGAAGATCCGTCCCAGCGGCGTTCCCGCCGGGATCGACGTCTCGAAAGGCACGTTCGGCTCGCCGACCCACATCCCGGACGCCGGAGCCAGCAGCGCCTGCTGGTGCCCCATGCGCCACCTGGCGGCATGGCGCGCCTCGCCCTCGAGCATCTCGTAGTGGCACATCACGTTGCGGTAGCTGCCCGCCAGGTCCTCGGCCACGGCATGGAAGTCGGAGGTGAGGGTGCGGCAATTGCCCCCCAGCTCGATCGTGATCCCGGCCTTGCCCAGCTCGGCGATCTTCGAGGAGGGATTGGCACCGCCCACGCCGCTGCGGAACACTAGGTCCCATTGTGGCCCCATCGCCGCCGCGAGTTCGAAGCTGGGCGGGTTGTCGGAGGCGAAGATCATGTGCGCGAGGTAGGAGTGCTCTCCCCCCGAATGCACCGCGATCTGAAGGTCGCAGGTGTCCTTCATGGCCTGCCAGTGCGCCCACGCCGCCCGCTCGGTCGGGTAGCCGTCGGTGCGCCCCGGATAGATGCGGTTCATGTCGTAGGAGAAGGTGTCCAGCGGATCGCCGCGCTTGCCCGCCTCGAACGCGGGCACGTTCATCGCCGGAACCCCGACCACCGTCCCGCGCACCTCGGCTGCGTCGAGCGTCGCGAACAGCTTGAAGATCGAGAGCGCGCCCTCGGGTTCGTCCCCGTGGGTGGCGCCGTTGATCCACAGGATCGGGCCGTCGGATGCGCCGCGGCATATCAGGATGGGAATCTCGCGCGCGACCGCCGCCACGTCCGATCCGACCGGGATCACGCCCCGGGTGATCGTCCCGGGAGACGTCTCCGCGCTCCCGATCACCAGCGTTTCGTTACTCATGTACGCTCCAGTGAGAATGGCACCCCCAGCTCTTCGGCCAGCGCCCGCAGCCGCACCACCGTCTTCGGATCCATCGGGATGCCGTGCTTCAGTCGATGCCGCGCGCGCTCCTGTTCCGCCTGCCCGGGCAGCTGAACCGGTTTGTCCGGATCGATCGGCGATGCGCCGAGCACATCCGCGATCAGCCGCTCGAGCCTGTCCTCGAACTCCCCTCGCGCCATGAACGCCTCGATGTCGACGGCGATCATGGTATGGGCCACATCGTAGTTCTCGTCGTCCTGGAATACCTGCGCCCCGAAGAGCGACCCCGTCAGCACGCCCGTGAGAATGTCTGTGATGAGGCTGAGGCCGTAGCCCTTGTAGTCGCCAATGGGGAGCAGGGGGCCCTTCATGGCGGCGTCCGGATCACTCGTGCGCGCGCCCGCGGGCGTGAGCGCCCAGTGATCCGGCATCGGCAGCCCCGCGCGCCTCAGCCAGCGCATCATCCCCTTGCCGGACTGTGTCAGCGCCATATCCAGCACGATGGGGTCGCGCCCGCCGGCCCTCGGAACCGCCATGCCCCAGGGGTTCGTGCCCAGGATCGGCCGGGTCGCGCCCCATGGAGCCATCTCCGCGCCCGCGTTCGTCATCGAAATCCCGATCAGCCCCGCGTCCGCCGCCCGCTTGGCGTGGAAGCCGGCGATCCCGAAGTGGTTGCTGTGCCGCACGCCGACCATCGCCACCCCTGCCTGCCACGCCATCTCCACGGCCCGGTCCATGGCCCGACGCGCGGCGACATATCCGAGTCCCTTGTTTGCATCGAGAAGCGCCGCCGCGGGCCTCTCGCGTACCCACGTCATCGGCGCATCGGGAAGAATCCCCCCGTTGCGCATGCGCCGCGCGTAGCGAAAGAGCTTCTCGAGTCCCTGGTGCTGTCCCGGATGCCACCAGAGCGACGCCGTCACGACCCCGTCGGCGTTGATACGGGCTTCCTCGGCGCTCGCGCCAAGCGCCCGCAACACGTCTTCGGCGAATCCGCGCACCGAGGGCTCACGAAAGCGCTCGACCGCGACCCGTTCGTCCAGGTGGTAGGTGATGGCAGTGCTCCCCGGTCCGCGGCTCGGCTACTCCCCGAACCCCCAGCTGTGGGCGTGGGGCTGGATCAGCTCCGCCGTCATCCCGGGAAGCTGATCGGGATAGACGAAGGCCTCGTAGCCGTCGTTGGCGTCGAAGATGGTGTCCTGGAAGAAGGGGATCCCGCGCTCGCGCAGTCCGGCGACATCGCCGTCGATGTCCGTCGTCTGGAGCGCTATGTGGTCCAGCCCCTCGCCGCGTGAGTTGAGGAAGCGGTTCACGCGCGACTCCGGGTCCCAGTTCTGCACCAGGTGCAGCCAGCACTGGTTGGGGAAGAGGATGCGCGCGTCGAGCTGCTTTCCCTTGCCCTGGTCGTTGCGGTAGTCCTGGGCGACGAGCCCGAAGAAGCGCTCGAAGCGTTCGCACGCGTCCGCCAGGTCGTGCACGCACAGCCCGATGTGCTGCAGGCGGAAGAGTTCCATCGAGTCGCTCACGGGCTCGCCCACGGCTTCCGGCGGATAGTACCAGCTCCGGTCGTGCGACTGGATGAGCTCGATGGTGAGGCCGGGCAGCCTGTCCGGATAGACGAAGGCCTCGTAGCCGTCGTTGGCGTCGAGAATGCGGTCCTCCCACACGCTCACGCCGATCTCGCGGAGATGGGCGACATCGGCTTCGATATCGTCCGTCTCCAGGCAGATGTGCTCCAGCCCCTCGCCCTTCTCCTGGAGAAACCGGTTCACGCGCGACTCCGGATTCCAGTTCTGGACGAGGTGCAGCCAGCACTCGTTGCCGAGCAGGATGCGGGCGTCGAGCTGCATCCCCTTGCCCTGGTCGTGGCGGAAATCGCGCGCCTTGAGCCCGAGAACGCGCTCGAAGCGCGCGCAGGCGTCCTCGAGATCGCGCACCACCATGCCGATGTGCTGGACCCGCAGAATCATCGCCCCGCCCCAACGGGATCGTTGCGGTACACGCGGCCCGCGCGCATCACGAAGACCACGCGCCCGAGCGCCCCGATGTCTGCGGACGGATCCCCCGCCACCGCGATCAGGTCGGCCTCGTACCCGGGCTCCACCGCGCCCAGCGACCCGCCCAGCCCGAGCGACTCCGCGGCCAGGCTGGTTGCCGAGACGACCGCCGCCATCGGGTCCTGGCCGCCCTCCTCGACGCGGTAGACCAGCTCCTGCCAGTTGTTGCCGTGCGCCCCCGCCACGGCGTCGGTGCCGAACACGATGTCGAGACCCTCGACGGTCAGCGCCTCCTGGAAGGTGGCGAGCGCGACCGGCACGGCCGCGCGCATCTGCGCGAAACCCTCTTCCGTGTAGTTGCCGATGCCCAGGTACCGCTCCGCGTTGGCGAAATAGTTGTCGAAGATGACGTGGATGTGCGGGTCGTAGTAGAGCCCGCGCTCGGCGAGCAGCTCGAGTGTGGCCCGGTCCAGCAGCGCTCCGTGCTCGATCTGCGAGCATCCCGCCCGCGCTGCGCGGCTCGCGCTCTCGGGCCCGTGGGCGTGCACCACCGTGCGCAGGCCGTGCTCGCTCGCCCGGTCGCACGCGGCGTCGAGCTGCTCCTGGCTGAGCGTCGGCCCGCCTCCCACCCGGATGCTCTCCGAGGCGAAGATCTTGATCACGTCCGCGCCCGCGGCCGCCATCTCGTCCACATGGGCCCGCATCTCGGCCCGCCCGCCGGTTCCGGCGTTGATCGGGCGGATGGATGTGAGGATGCGCGGCCCCGGGAGCATGCCTCCGGCGATCGCATTGCGGACCGGGACGTCCTCCGCTCCGCCGACGCTCTGGACGGTAGTGACCCCGCTGTGGAGCATCTTCCACGCGTTCTCGGCCGCGTAGAGCGCCTGATCCTCGGGGCTGTCGGCCGATGCCGCGGTGTGCAGCCGCCCGGTCTCGCGGTCGAAGTGCCACCCCAGGTGCACGTGCGTGTCGATCAGGCCGGGCAGCAGGGTCGCCCCGGACAGGTCGTAGACCGTGGCTCCGGTTGTGCTCCCCGCCTCGACCACCGCCTCGATGCGGCCGCCCCGCACCACCACCTCGCGCCCGTCCAGCGCCGTGCCGCGCCCGTCGAGCACCCGGTCGGCGCGCAGCACGATCACGCCCTCTTCCGCGCTGCCGCCTCCCGGTGGTCCACCAGCCGCGTCACCCTGGCCGCCCTCCGGCCCGCCCCCGCCGCAGCCCGCCAGCAGCCACGCGACCGTCCCGATCCACCATGCCGCCGCCCGCCCGCCAGTGTCGCGTCGAATCGACGTCATCGGTCTCCGCATCGGCCGCATCCGGCCGCCCTCGCGTGCTGGACTGGTTTCATCGCTCATCACTCCGTCTCGGGAATGCGCCACGGCCCGCGCCAACCCGGTTGCGCACCCGCCGGGACCGATCCGCCTCCCTCACCGCTTCCAACGACCCCCGCTTGCCGCCATCTTTCGCCCGGCAAGATGCAACGTTACCCGAGGGGACGCGAGTCAGGGGACGGGACCGGTGGCGGACGACAAAGGGAAGAAGCGAATCTCCGGCGCCAGCCTCAGGCACGCATTCCACGAGATCATCTGGCCTCGGCGCAGGCTGGTTCTGTTCGGCCTCGTGCTCATCCTGATGAACCGGCTGGCCGGGCTCGTCCTTCCCATCTCCACGCGCCCCCTCATCGACGACGTGATCGCCACCGGCGACCTGCCCGGCCTGTTCCGGCTCCTCGGGGCGGTGGCGCTGGCGGTGGTCGTGCAGGCGGCCACCTCGTACACGCTGACCATGAGGCTGAGCGTCGAAGCGCAGCATCTCATCGCCGAGCTGCGCACGCAGGTGCAGCGGCACGTCCTGAGCCTGCCCGTGCGCGTCTTCGACAACACGCGCTCGGGCGATCTGGTGTCGCGCATCATGGAGGACGTCAGGGGCGTGCGGAACCTCGTCGGCACGGGCCTCGTGCAGCTCGTCGGCGGGGTGATCACCTCCGTGGTGGGCTTCGTATACCTGCTGAGCATCTCTCCCACGATGACGGTGCTCACGCTGGGGCCTCTCGGGGCCTTCGCCTTCATCTCCACCAAGGCCTTCCGCACGCTCCGGCCCGCGTTTCGCGAGCGCGGCAAGATTCGCGCGGAGGTCACGGGCCGCCTCACCGAATCGCTTGGCGGCATTCGCGTCATCAAGGGCTTCCACGCCGGAAGGGCCGAGGGAATGATCTTCCGCGATGGCGTCCTGCGCATCTTCCGCAACATTCGGAAGACGCTCACCACCTCCAGTCTGGTCACCAGCGCCGGCACGTTCTTCATGGGGATGGCGGGGGTGCTGGTGATGGGGTACGGCGGATGGCTCATCGTTCAGGGCCAGCTCACGGTGGGCGAGCTCTTCTCCTTCACCTTCCTGCTGGGCTTTCTGATTGCGCCCGTGATCCAGATGGCCAACATCGGCACCCAGATGACGGAGGCCTTCGCCGGCCTCGACCGCACCGCCGAACTGCTCTCCTGGCCGACGGAGGACGATGATCCGAAGCGGGTCGTGGAGATGCCGTCCATCCGGGGCCGGCTGCGCTTCGAGGATGTCCACTTCCGGTATGAGGAAGACAAGCCCGTGCTGCGGGGCATCAGCTTCGACGTCGAACCCGGCACCGTGGTGGCGCTGGTGGGCAGTTCGGGATCCGGCAAGTCGACCATGGCCAGCCTGGCCGCTTCCTTCCTGACGCCCGACGAAGGCCGCGTGCTGGTTGACGATGTCGACCTGAGCGAGGTGCGGCTGCCGAGCTACCGCAACCAACTGGGGCTGGTGCTCCAGGACGACTTCCTCTTCGACGGCACCATCAGCGAAAACCTGCTCTTCGCGCGCCCGGACGCGAGTGGGGATGAGGTGCGGCACGCCGCCGGGCAGGCGTTCGTCACCGAGTTCAGCGACCGCTTCCCGGAAGGGCTCGACACCGTGATCGGCGAACGCGGGGTCAAGCTCTCGGGCGGCCAGCGCCAGCGGGTCACCATCGCCCGGGCGATTCTCGCCAACCCGCGTCTCCTTTTTCTCGACGAGGCGACCTCCAGCCTGGACACCGAGAGCGAGGCCCTCATCCAGGCTTCCCTCGCCCAGCTTCTGCGGGGACGCACCACTCTGGTGATCGCGCACCGGCTGTCGACCATTCGGCGCGCCGACCTCATCCTGGTGCTGGAGGAAGGCCGCATCGTCGAGCGTGGCCGACACGAAGATCTCATCTCGCGCCGGGGACGCTACCACGAACTCTACACGGTCCAGGCGAGGATTTGAGAGCGGTATGAGACTTGCGTTTCCGGTGCATTGCCTGAAAACTGATGTTAGCCCCGACGGGTGTCCGAAGCATGTGGCCGGAGGCATTATGTCGCTTCCAGAAGGCGTTTTGTCGTTTTCCCGGGAACCTGTCCGTAACTCCTGGGTGTGCAATCCAAACATCGCGACCCGAAGTTGCCGTCTTGCGGCAGGTCGGAGTCGCTGAGTCGCATTGATTACGTCCCGTTTTCATTCATCAGGAGGGTCTTCCGAATGAGCTTGCCCGCAAGTAACTCGAATCGATTCCTCAAGCTGACCGCGTTCATGCTCCTGTTCGCGGCGCTACCCGCAGCGGCGCACGCCCAGGGCTCCCTCGAGGGCACGGTGCGCGATGCCGCGACCAACCAGGGAGTCGTCGGCGCGCAGGTGTTCATCTCCGCGCTGAACATCGGCAGCCTGACCGACAACGACGGTTCCTTCAGCATCGGCGGCGTTCCCGCCGGGTCGCACATCGTCGAGATCCAGCTGATCGGCTACGCCGCCGAGCGGCAGGAAGTGACCATCACGGCCGGGCAGGCGACGCAACTGGACGTGATCCTGAGCGAGGAGGCCATCACGCTCGGGGGCATCGTCGCCATCGGAACGCGGGCGCGGCCGCGCACGGTGACCGAGTCCGCGGTGCCCATCGACGTGATCCCGAACGCGGAGATCGTCAACCAGGGCGACAACGACTTCGCCAACCTGCTCCGCAACGTGGTGCCGTCGTTCAACGTGAACATCCAGCCCATCAGCGACGCGGCCACTTTCGCCCGTCCGGCGAACCTGCGCGGCCTCGCGCCCGACCACACGCTGATTCTGTTGAACGGCAAGCGGCGCCACCGCACGGCGGTCATCACCTGGTACGGCAACGGCCTCGCCGACGGATCGCAGGGCCCGGACCTCGCGATGATTCCGGGGTTGGCGCTGGAGCAGGCCGAGGTGCTGCGCGACGGCGCGGCGGCCCAGTACGGCTCCGACGCCATCGCGGGGGTGATGAACTTCATCCTCAAGAACGACCGGTCCGGCGGCGCCATCGAGATCAAGACGGGCGGAAACATGATGTCGCGGACCGGGGCGCGCTTCGAGGACGGCACGATCCCCGGCGACGGTGAGATGTACAGCATCGCGGGCAACTTCGGCCTGCCGCTCGGGGAGAACGGCTTCCTCAACCTGACCGGCGAATACGGCAACGCCAATCCCACCGACCGCAGCACGCAGCGCCGGGACGCGGTAGGGTTGGTCGTCCACGAGGGCAACACGAGCGTGCGCACGCCCGCGCAGATCTGGGGCTCCCCCCAGGTCAGCGACGAACTCAAGATCTGGGCGAACACCGGCTACCTGTTCAGCGACGCCCTCTCGTTCTACGGACACGCCAACTACGTGAGCAAGCAGGTTGAGGGCGGGTTCTACTTCCGGAACCCCGGCACCCGCAGCGGCGTGTTCGCCACCTCCGGCTGCCCGCGCTATTTCGGCGACCAGCCATGCGATCCGGAATGGGAGCGGTCCATCCTTCTGGTCGGAGACCTGCTCGAGGCCCAGGGCGGCATGATGGGCGCGGCCGGTTGCCCCAGGGTGCTGGTCGACCCCGCGAGCGGGACCATCAGGGACCGTGAGGCGTTCAACCAGGTCATGGCCAACCCCAACTGCTTCACCTTCCGGAAGATCTTCCCCGGAGGCTTCACGCCTCAGTTCGGCGCCTACGTGCTCGACGGCTCCGCAGTGGCGGGCCTCAGGGGCACCAGCGGGCGCCTGGACTGGGACGGCAGCGTGGCCTGGGGCAAGTCCAACATGGACTTCTACATGTACAACACGGTCAACGCCTCGCTCGGGCCGGACCAGCCTTGCAGCACCGAGGGCGCCTCGGTCGCGGTGCCGGACCAGCCCTGCACGCCGTACTTCAGCCCCGGCATCTACGACCAGCAGGAAGTCAACCTGAACTTCGACGTCTCCTACGCGGTGAACGAGCGCGTGAACCTCGCGGGCGGCGCCGAATGGAGGAACGAGCGTTTCGAGATCGTCCCGGGCGACCAGGCTTCCTGGACCGAGGGACCGCTCGCCAGCCAGGGCTTCACTCCGGGGTCGAACGGATTCACCGGCTTCGGTCCGCTGACCGAGGGTGTGTGGAACCGGAGCAACGTGGCGACCTACGGCGACCTGGAGATCCGGGAGCCGGAAGGTGCGTGGACCTTCGGCCTGGCGGCCCGCTACGAGAACTTCTCGGACTTCGGCAGCACGCTGAACGGCAAGATCTCCGCCCGCACCAGGGTCTCTGAGGGCTTCGCCCTTCGCGCTAGCGCGAGCACGGGGTTCCGCGCCCCCACGCCGGGGCAGTCCAACGCGTTCAACATCTCCACGATCTACGACCCGGTCATCATGGACCTGACCAACAACGGCACCATCCCCTCCACCTCCGATCTGGCCGTGGAGTACGGGGGCGAACCGCTGGTGCCGGAGACCTCGGTCAACCTGGCCGTGGGCGCCGTGGTCGAGAGCGGCAACTTCAACATGTCGTTCGACGCCTATCAGATCAGCATGTCCGACCGGCTGACCTTCACGCAGGACTTCAGCCTCAGTCCCATGGACATCGACCGCCTGCTCGCCGAAGGCATCATCCGCCCGGGCGGCGTGCTCGCCAGATTCCGCTTCTTCATCAACGACTTCTCGACGCGCAGCCAGGGCATCGACTGGGTGGCCGCGTACCGGGTGGCGGGCGGCGACGGTTCCGGCACCACCTTCAGCACCGCCTGGAACGTCAACCGCACCACCGTGACCGAGTTCAATCCGCAGACGCTGAGCTCGGGCCGAATCCGCATTCTGGAGGAGGGACTGCCGAATCTGCGCGCCAACGTCTCGGTGAACCACAACTTCGCCAGCGGCATGCGCCTCCTGGTGCGGGCCAGCCACTGGGGCGGCTACTACGATGGCGAGCAGCCCTACTACGAGAGCGACTCCAGCAACACGATCGACTACCCGTCCCGCGTCCTCTTCGACGTGGAGGGGGCCTATTCCCTCAGCGACAACTGGATGCTGACTGTGGGATCCCAGAACGTCCTCAACACGAAGCCTCAGGAATACCCGGGCGCGGCGGACGGCGTCGGCAACCGGTTCGGCCAGTTCACGCCCTTCGGCTTCAACGGGGCCTTCGTCTACACCAAGCTGGGGTACACGTGGTAACGCGCAGCTGATCCGCCATCGGCGGAAGCAGCATCACAAGGCCCCGGAAGGTTGCACGGCGACCTTCCGGGGCCGTTCTTTGGAGAGTGATGTCTCTGTCCAGGCCCATCCCCCGCCTCCTGGCCTTCGCGCTGCCGGTCGCCACCGGCTGCGTTTCGTCTTCGGCGCTCGAGCTGTATCGGACCGGCGAAGCCGCCTGCTACGATCGTTCCGCCGAGCCCCAGACCGCCGTCGTCGATTCCCACCTTCACTTCCGTCCCTTCGGGGGTCCGGAGATCCCCTTCGAGGAACTCGTCGGGTACCTGGAGGAGACGGGCGTGCTGTTCGCCAACGTCTACGGGATCGGCCAGACGCTTCCGGACTTCTCGTCCTGCACCTACTACCTGGACTGTCCCGGCACACCGTTGACTCCGTCGCCGCAAAACGATGTCGCCAACGCCGCCGGGTACCTGGCAAGCCCGTTCGCGCGCGTCCATCTGACGATGTCGATGACGTTCCCCGATCTGGCGCGCCCCGCCACCATCCTCCCTGAAATGCATCGCCTGGAGGAGGAATATCCGGGCGTCTTCTCGTGGATGGGCGAGGTCAACCTGGCGAAGCAGGCCGTGTTCGCGAACGGCCGCGGGGCGGTTCCGCGCGAAGTGCTCGACGACTGGGCGCCGTTCATGGCCGCGCTCCGGGACCGGGACATGCCGCTTGCGATCCACTCCGACCTGGGCAACGACGAAGATCCGACCCTCTATCTTCCGCTGATGGACGAGGCGCTCGGCCTGTATCCGGACAATGACATCGTGTGGGTGCACATGGGGCTGTCGCGGGAGCTGACGCGGATGGCCCCGGCCGAGCACATCGCGATCATGGAGTCGATGCTGGACCGCCATCCCCGCCTGATGCTCGATATCTCCTGGCGGGTGCTGGACGACGCCTATTTCTCGGATCCCGAGGCGAGGGCACCCTACGTGCGGTTCCTGAACGAGTACTCGGAGCGCGTTCTTCCGGGGACGGACTTTCTGGCTTCCAGGGACAAGGACTTCGAGGTCTACCGCACCGAGCTGGAAGTCACCAGCCGCATCCTGCGCTATCTGGACGACACCGCCTTCCGCAACATCGCGCTCGGCCAGAACTACTTTCGCCTGCTGGGGCTGGACTACACGGCGCCGAGGATATGCGCGGGGGCCTGAGAGAGCCCCGGAACGGCGGCGGCGCCCGGCGGGATTGCCGCTACAGCCGGGCTCGTATCTCCCACAGATCCGGAAACACCGGCTTGTTGAGCGTCGTGGCCAGGTAGCGGGACCCCGCGGATCCGCCGGTTCCAGGCTTATGGCCGATGGTCCGCTGCACCATCTTCATGTGGCGGTAGCGCCATTCCTGCAGCCCCTCGTCCAGGTCCACCAGGCGCTCGCACAACTGCGCGTTGCGGGCGTCCCCGCGATAGATGCGGATCAGGACCTCCTGCATGGCCTCGTCCGTCACCACCGGCCGCGTCACGTCCCGCTCCAGGCTTGTGCCCGGAACCTCGTATCCTTCCGCGGCCAGGTAGCGGAGGAAGCAGTCCCACAACGTGGGCGCGCTCCAGCGGCGCTCGAGATCCAGCCGCGCGCGGCTCCCCGGTTCGAAGCGCTTCATGGCGGCCCTGTGCTTCCAGCCGAGGCAGAACTCGAGAGCGCGGAACTGGTCGGACTGGAAGCCGCTGGCGGTGTCGAGATGGTCGCGGAAGGTCAGGAACTCGACGGGGCTCATGGTCTCGAGGATGTCGAGCTGCGCGACCAGCACCTTGAGGATGGTGAGGATGCGCTTGAGCGTATGCTGAGCCCGTGGCGCGTCTCCGTCTTCGAGCAGGCGACAGCAGTAGTCCATCTCGTGGAGGAGCACCTTGAACCACAGCTCGTAGACCTGGTGGATGACGATGAACAGCATCTCGTCGTGCTCAACGTCGTCCCTCGGCTTCTGGAGCCGGAGCAGCTCATCCAGCCTGAGATAGCGCTCGTAGTTGACGGCTTCGGGGTTGCGGGTCACTCGCTGAGCCTCGGGGGTTCCTCCAGGTAGCCTTCCTCGATGAGGATGGCCTCGATCTCGTGCCAGACGGCGAGCTGGCTGTCGTGGGCGCCGTCATGTTCCAGCGCGACCTCGGAGATCCGCCCTTCCCATTCGTTGACGAGGTAGAGCGCGTCCAGGACCTCGTCGTCCTCTTCCGACTCCGCGGCGCCGTGCGCCTCCAGAACCAGAAGCACGTCCGCGGAGGTGACGTGATAGGCAAAACTCAGGTCGCACCTCCCGCGGATCGTGCCTCCGGCGGGCCCTCGGTTGGCCGCCGTGATCGTGGCCCTCAGCAGACGTTCCTCGGGAAGGACTCCGTGACAGCCCGGTTAATCTAAACCGACGGCCCGGACTCCGCTTCCCCGCGGGAGCGGATCGTCTCGACCCGTTCGGCCAGCCGGGCGTCTCCCAGCGATTCGGCGACGCGCTCGAAGCCGGGGGTCGCTCCGCTCCAGCGGAGTTCATCGAGGTTGCCGAACAGCGAGGCGTCATCCCGCAGGGTGGCCAGATCCCGGAACAGCAACGCGTCCCGCCATCCGGTGCGGAGATTCTCCTGCAGCCTCGGCGCGCCCCGCACGGCGACGCCCCAGGGCAGGCTCCGGAGCGGGATGGCCTCCAGGTGCCCGTAGTGAGCGAGCACCGCGGAGGTCGACTTGGCGCCCCAGCCCGGGATGCCCGGGAACCCGTCCGCGCTGTCGCCCACCAGCGCCAGGTAGTCGGGGATGGAGGCCGGCCGCACCCCGAACTTGTCCACCACCCCGTCTTCGTCGCGCAGTGCGCGCTGCCGCCGGTCGAACTGGACGATGCGCGTCCCCGAGACGCACTGGCTGAGGTCCTTGTCGGGCGTGCAGATGAAGACTCGCTCCACCGCCGGGTCCGCGCCCGCCAGCCGGGCCGCCGAGGCAAGCCCGTCGTCGGCTTCCAATTCGATCATCGGCCATACCGCGACCCCCATCGCCGCCAGTGCGCCTTCAAACGGGTGAAACTGCGCCCAGAGCGCGGGATCGATGCCCGCCGAGCTCTTGTAGCCCGGCCACAGGTCGTTTCGGAACGACTCGATGACGTGATCGGTGGCGACCCCGATGTGCGTGACGCCCGCCTCCAGCATGCCCAGCAGGGAGTGCAGCACGCCAACGAGAGCGCCCACCTCGCGGCCCGCCCGGTCTTCCCGGGACGGGACCGCGTAGAAGTGGCGGAACAGCTCGTAGGTGCCGTCGATGAGGTGGACGTTCACGGGCGGTCGGATGTTCGGGGGCCGGGCGATCGTGAAGGGGAACCATGCGGGCTGGACGGTCCGGTGCGCAATTGCGCGCCCATCGACTACAACCCGGTCCCCGATTGACACGCGATTCCGGGCGCAGCCTTATTGACGAAGGGACTCTGATGCCACAGGGCCCTGGTGTGCGCAGCATCCCCCCGATGTGCGGCATCGCTCGATCAGTAGAGGAGGTATCGACATGCATGCTCCCGCCCCCCGAACCATTCTCGCCGCGTCATGGCTGGCCATCGCCGGCCTTGCCCTGCCGCAGGACATGGACGCCCAGGTGCCGCCGCAGCGCACCACCGCCTTCGTCAATGCGAACGTCGTGCCCATGGACCGCGAGGGCGTGCTCGCCGATCATACGGTCGTCGTCTCCAATGGGCGCATCGTGGACATGGGCCCGTCGGCATCGGTCGACCCGCCCGCCGGCGCCATGGTCATCGACGCCGCCGGAAAGTATCTCATGCCCGGCCTCGCAGAGATGCACGGGCACATGCCCGGCGGCAACATCGAGGAAACGGTGATGTTCCTCTACGTGGCCAACGGCGTCACCACGGTGCGCGGCATGCTGGGACAGGACGGGCATCTGGCATTGCGCGAGCGGGCCAACGCCGGGGAGATCGTCGCGCCGACGCTCTACATGGCCGGCCCGAGCTTCAATGACGGGAGCGTGAACTCCCCCGCGGAGGCGGAGCAGCAGGTACGTCGGCAGAAGCGTGAGGGTTGGGATCTGCTGAAGATCCATCCGGGACCCACGCTCGACGAATACAACGCCATGGCGGTCACTGCCCAGGAGGTGGGGATCCGCTTCGCCGGACATGTGCCGGCAGATGTGGGGCTCGAGCATGCCATCCTCATGGGCCAGGAGACCTTCGACCACCTCGACGGCTACATCGAGTTCCTGGACGCCTTCGAGGGCGAGGTCGATGAGGACCGGCTCGAGTACATCGTGCAGCTGACCCGCGACGCGGGCGCCTGGGTGGTCCCCACCATGGTCCTCTGGGAGGTCGGCATCATCGGCCGGGGCGATGCCGCCGAAATGGCGCGCTACCCTGAGATGCGCTACTGGCCCGGATTCCAGGTGGAGGGTTGGGAGGGCCGACAGCGGGCCGCGGCATCCCGGACCAGCCCCGAGCGGGCGGCGCAGTGGGCCGCGAACCGCAATCGGGTGCTGAAGGCGCTGTCGGACGGGGATGCCGGCATCCTCCTGGGGACCGATTCGCCCCAGATCTTCAGCGTGCCGGGTTTCTCGATCCATCGCGAGCTGAAGGCGATGGCCGACGCGGGGATGTCCGCCTGGGAGATCCTGGTCAGCGGGACCCGCAACGTGGGCGAATACTTCCAGGGTAGGGACTCGTTCGGCACGGTGGCGGTCGGGCGGCGCGCGGATCTTCTGCTGCTGAACGCGAATCCGCTGTCCGACGTGGCCAACGTGGCCGACCGCGCGGGGGTCATGTTCCGTGGCCGCTGGCTGGCCGAAGAGGAAATCCAGAGAAGGTTGGAGGAGATCGCGGATGAGATGGGGAACTGAGCCGAGGGATCGGCGCCGGATGGTGCGCGGAGCCACTGCTTTGTCAGGTCGTCTGTCAATAATGACAATGACTTACGCAACCGTCTTGCTGCTCGCACCATTTCTCGGTGCGAGTCCGGCCTTTGCCCAGAACGTCGACGCCGACGCGTGGAACGCCGCCATCTCCCGCTTCGAACAGAAGATGGAGGCGCAGGTGGCGGCCGACGATGTCGGCGGGGTCAGCGCGGCCGTTGCGAGGGGCAGCGACGTTGTATGGGCCCGGGCCTTCGGTTGGGCCGACCGCGACCGCCGCATCCGGGCCGGGGTGGGCTCCATCTACCGGACGGGCTCCATCTCCAAGACCGTCACCGCCGTGGCGATGATGCGGGCGGTGGAGCGGGGCTTCATCGACCTCGACCAGCCGCTGAGCGAGATCTTTCCGGCGACCGCCCGGTTCCCCGGGGCGATGGCGGGCGCTCCGGCGCCAACCGTGCGTCAGTTCGCAAGCCACACCTCCGGGCTGGTGCGCGAGCCCGATTGGGACATCGCCGCCTCCGGGCCCATCGGAATCTGGCAGGAGCGCGTCGTCGAATCGATTCCGCTGAGCCGCTTTCAGAACGCGCCGGGAGCGGAGTACTCCTATTCCAACATCGGCTACGGCACGCTGGGGCTGGCCGTGGCGAGGGCCGTGGGGCGGCCCTTCATGGAGTTCGTCGAAGAGGACGTCTTTCAGCCGCTGGGCATGACCAGTTCCACCTTCGTCATCGGACCCGAACTCGCGCCCCGGCTGACCGTCGGCTACGTGAACCGGGGCGACGGAAACCCGGACCCGGAGCAGCCGACCCGCGAGCACGCCGGCCGCGGCTACAAGGTGCCCAACGGGGGCGTCTACTCGACCGTCGGCGACCTGGCCCGCTTCATGGGCGCGCTGCAGGGAAGGGCATCGCCCGCGATCCTCTCCGATGAGAGCGTCGCGGAGATGAGCCGGGTTCACACGCCCGAGGACCCCGACAACGGCTATGGCCTCGGCGTGATGATCCGCACCACGGACGACGGAGCCCGGCTCATCGGTCACTCGGGTTCGGTGGCCGGCTACAACGCCTACATGCTCTTCGAGCCGGAGTCGGGGCTCGGCGTGGTGTTGCTCCGCAACTACAACCAGGGCCAGGCCAGCCTGGGCGCGGCGGGACAGGAACTCCTCGTGGAGCTGCTGGGAGCGCTGCGCTGAGTCAGCCCGCGTCGAACAGGCGCATCTGACCGCCCCGCTCGGGCCTGCGGAACCCGTCGGTCGCCAGCTCGTACGATCGCCGCTTCAGCCCGAGCTTGCGGCAACTGACCCGGAAGAGGTTGCCCAGATGCTCGGCGAAGGGGCCCCTCCCTCGCCCACGCCGCCCGAAACGGGAGTCGTAGAGCCTCCCGCCGTGCGCTTCCCTGAGCCGGCCGAGCACCTTCTTGCGCCGGTCAGGGAAGTGCTGCTCGAGCCATTCGGCGAACAGTTCCTTCACTCCGAGAGGGAGCCGCAGCATCATCACCCCCGCGTGCGAAGCGCCAGCCTCGCGCGCAGCGCCGAGAATCTCCGGAAGCTCGTGGTCGTTCAGTCCCGGGATCAGCGGGGCCACGTTGACCCCCACGGGGACTCCGGCGTCCGCCAGTGCCCGCACCGCCGCCAGCCTGCGGGCGGGAATCGAGGTTCTCGGTTCCATCACCCGGCGGAGATCCTTGCGCAGCGTCGTGATCGACAGCGTAACCATCGCCGTCCCATGCTCCGCCATGCGCGAGAGGATGTCGACGTCCCTCGCCACCAGGTAGTTCTTCGTGACGATCGACACCGGATGCCGGCACTCGAGCAGCACCTCCAGGCAGGCGCGCGTGATTCCCAGCCGGCGCTCCACCGGCTGGTACGGGTCGGTGACGCCGCTGAGCGCGAGCGTCTGAGGCGTCCAGGCGCGCGCGGACAACGCCCTTTTGAGCAGCTCCGCGGCATCGGGCTTGACCATGATCCGGCTCTCGAAGTCGAGCCCCGCGGAGAACCCCAGGTACTCGTGGGTGGGCCTGGCGTAGCAGTAGCTGCACCCGTGCTCGCACCCCCGGTAGGGATTGAGGCTGACCGCAAAGCCCAGGTCCGGACTCGAATTGTGCGAGATGACGCTGCGCGACCGGTCGATGAAGAATCGGGTCTTGCGGGGCTTTTCGCCCTCACCACCGAACTCCGCTTCCGGCTCCAGATGAAGCCGCTCGAAGCGGTTTGGCAGGTCGTGCGAGGCTCCACGGCCTCTGACAGGCAGTCGCATGGGGGTTTGCTCTTCCATCAGGGTCCCGGAGCCGGGAAGTTGTCACGGACTCGGGTGAGGGTTCGGGGAATATTCGGTGTTTATTCGGTAACATGACCGGCCGTAGTCGCGCAAGGGTGGCGCGGAGGCGCGCGCGGGCGGTGTCGCAAGTCCGGCGGCGGCGGTATGCTGGACGCTCGGGCGCCGCACTCGCCCTGAGAGCCACGCCCGCGTTAAGCAGCAAGCAGCGGAGGAGTCGATCCCATGCAGAAACCGCGTCCACCGGGAGCGCTCGCGGCAGGTGCTCTGATCCTTGGCCTCGCTCTTCCGGGCCTCGTTTCGCCCCACCCGGCCAGCGCGCAGGACGGAACGGTGGCCCTGGTGGGCGGGATGCTGCTGGACGGGTACGAGACGCCTCCCATCCATCACGCGGCGGTCGTCATCGAGGGCAACCGGATCGTCGCAGTGGGACCGGCGACGGAGGTCGAGATCCCCACCGGCGCCGAGATCATCAGCACGGAGGGCATGACCATGCTCCCCGGGCTGGTCGACCTGCACGTCCACCTGATGATCCTCGGCCATGGGGAGTACTCCGAGTGGTGGCCCATCCTCGACAAGGCCCGCGAGGAGATGATGGCCATCTCGGCGAAGCAGCTCCTGATGGCGGGGGTCACCACGGCTGTGGATCTTGGCGCGCCGATGGAGATCCTTAACGTGCGGGACGACATCAACGAAGACCGCCTCCCGGGTCCGCGCATGCTGGTCAGCGGCCCCTGGATCACGCGCGCCGGGCGGCAGTGGCCGGACTGGTTCCAGCGTCGCATCGCATCCCCGGCGGAGGCCGCCGAGCAGACGAACGACCTCATCGACGCCGGAGTCGACGTCATCAAGATCTGGGCGGGGATGACCGAAGACGACATGCGGGCGGTCGTAGAGGCCGCACATCGGCGGGGGGTCGAGGTCCACACCCATCTCTATGCGCCGGAGGACATGTGGGCGGCCATCCGGGCCGGCACCGACGTCATCCAGCACGCGGGTTCGGGCGGCAACCCGCCCTACAGCGACGATCTCATCGCCGAGGTGGCGCACCGCGGTATCCCCGTGGTCCAGACCATCGCCCATCGCATCTGGGTCTATCCCGCGACCCTCGAGTTTCCGGAGCGGCTGCAGGATCGCAGGCTGAAGGAGGATCTGCCGCCCGACCTGTACCGGGAGTTCCAGCGTTCCTTCGAGGACTTCCACCGGAATTCGTATTTCCGGACGACTCCCCGCCAGATCCGCAACTCGGAGATTGCGGCGCGGCAGTTCATCGAAGGAGGCGCGGTGATCGCCATGGGCACCGATTCGGGTTCGCCGATGAACTTCCACACGGAGGCCGCGTGGCGGGAGATTTCCGCTCTGGTGGACTCGGGAATGACGCCGCTCGCCGCGATCTCCGCCTCGACCAAGACGGGGGCCGAGGTCATCGGCCGGGGCAGGGATCTGGGCACGATAGAGCCGGGCAAGCTCGCCGACATCATCGTCGTGGAGGGGAATCCGCTCTTCGACATCAACGTCCTCGGCTATGTGCGGATGGTTGTCAAGGACGGCGTGAGGTACAAATGACTGCAGACGTTGCGGAGCGGCCGGCAAATCGCAGGCCGAACAGACTACCGGGGAGGGAGGGCATGAAGCGCACACGACGGCTTGGCAGGGCGACGGCGATCCAGAAGGGCCATCCGCTGGAGCGGCCCGGCGCGACGCGCGCGCGAGCCCGATTCCTCCTGCTCTCGGCGGTTTCCTGGGCCGTGATGGCCTCCGGCCTCGACGCCCAGCGCGTCACCCTCCCCGACACTACCGAGGTGACGGCCATCGTCGCCGGACGCCTCATCGACGGCGTGGACGGAAACGTGCGCGAGAACGTCACCATCCTCGTGCGCGGCACCCGCCTGGAAGCCGTGGGCGCGGACGTCGCCGTGCCCGCGGGCGCGATCCGCATCGACCTCTCCGACCACACCGTGATGCCCGGCTTCATCGACCTGCACACGCACATCACCAGCGACCCCGGGGGCAGCCGGGAGAGTGGCTTACGTCGCTGGCCGGGGCACCTGGCCATCGCCGGCGTCATGAACGCCAGGATCACCCTGGAGGCGGGCTTCACCACCATCCGCAACGTCGGCAGCGACGACTTCGCCGACGTGGCGCTGCGCGATGCCATCAACGCGGGCATGGTGCCGGGCCCGCGCATCTACACGGCCGTGCACTCCCTCGGCATCACGGGCGGACACTGCGACAACAACGGCTATCGTCCGGACATCTTCGAGGAGCCGGGCGTCGAGGAAGGCATCGCCCAAGGGATCGAGCGCGTGCGCGAGGCGGTGAACTACCAGATCAAGTATGGCGCCGACGTCATCAAGTTCTGCGCCACCGGCGGCGTCCTGTCGTTGGGCACCGCAGTCGGCGTGCAGCAATACACCGAGGAAGAGATGGTCGTCCTGGTGCAGACCGCCAACATGGCCGAGCGTACGGTGGCTGCCCACGCTCACGGCCTGGACGGGATCAAGGCCGCCGTTCGCGCCGGCGTCACCTCCATCGAGCACGGGTCCATGCTCGACGACGAAACCGTCCGGCTCATGGCCGAACACGGCACCTACCTGGTGCCCACCATGATGGCCTTCGAAGACGTTCGCCAGCGGGCGCTGGCGGGGACGCTCGGCGGGCTGCCCGGCCTGAAGGCGATCGAGATCTACCCGTATTTCCGCGAATCCATTCAGATGGCGGTGCGGGCGGGCGTGAAGATCGGATTCGGAACCGACGCGGGGGTCTTCCCGCACGGCGAGAACGCGGGGGAGTTCCGCCTGCTGGTGGACGCGGGCATGTCGCCGACGGACGCGATTCTCGCCGCGACCCGCGAGGCGGCGATCGTGTTGAATCGCACGGAGGAACTGGGCAGCGTGGAGGCGGGCAAGGTTGCGGACCTGGTGGCCGTGCGCGGAGATCCGCTGGAGGACATCGATCTGCTGCGGAACATCGACTTCGTCATGAAGGACGGCGTGGTCTACAAGCAGGACGGACGCGGCGCGAGGCGTCCCGCGACGGATGGGGGAGGTTCCTAGAGAGGGGCCCCTTTCCGGCAGCCCGACACAATTCACAATCTGACGAGGAACGGTGAGACCATGACGACCAATCGACGCGACTTCCTCCGGATGTCGGCCCTGGCCGGCAGCGGACTGGGCCTCGGGCTCGGATACCCGGCCTCGCTGAACGGGCATGGGCTCGAAGCGGTCCAGCTGCCGCGCAGGGCTTCCCGCATCCTCCTTCTCGGAGGCACGGGGTTCATCGGCCCCTGGCAGGTGAACCGCATCCTGTCGCAGGGCCACGAGCTCACTCTGTTCAACCGCGGCCGCAGCCAGCCGCGCATGTTCCAGGACCAGTTCGCCGGGCTGGAAAACCTGATCGGCGACCGCGACGGCGACCTTTCGTCCCTGGAGGGCAACCGCACCTGGGACGTCGTCATCGACAACTCCGGCTACACGCCCGACCAGGTTCGCGCCACCGCCCGCCTGCTGGTGGACCGGACGGATCAGTATCTCTTCATCTCCACGCAGGCCGCCTACATGTCGCGGGTGGAGATCGGCATCGACGAGGATGCCCCGGTGGGCCAGGCGGACCTGCCGATGGAGGAATGGGAAGGCTACGGGCCGATGAAGGCGCTGGCGGAACAGGAGCTGCAGTCCGCCTTCGGGGATCGCTGCACCATCGTTCGCCCCGGCCTGGTGGCCGGCCCCGGAGACCGCAGCGACCGCTTCACCTACTGGTGCGCGCGCATGGACCGGGGCGGGGAAGTGCTCGCCCCCAACACCCCCATGGATCCCGTCCAGTACATCGACGTGCGCGACCTGGCCGAGTTCATGGTCCATCTTCTGGAACAGGAGACGAGAGGCGTCTACAACGTGATCGGACCGGAGGGCGACCTGCACATGGAGGAGTTCCTCTACGGGATCAAGGCGGTGACGTCGACGCCCTCGAACCTCACGTTCGTGACCCTCGACTTCCTGCGGGAGCAGGGAGTGCAGCCCTGGAGCGACCTGCCGGTCTGGCAGCCGCCCGTGGGACCGACCGCGGGCTTCGCGCGCATGAGCCGCGCCCGCGGCATGGCTGCCGGCCTGCGCTATCGGCCGCTCGCGGTCACCGCGGCCGAAACGCTCGAGTGGTGGAAGCAGCTTCCCGAGGAGGACCGGACGCCCATGCGCTCGGGCCTCGCCCCCGAGCGAGAAGCCGAGGTGCTCGCGGCCTGGCGCCGGAGGTCCGGCTAGCGGGCGCGCGCAGAGCTCTCGCGATGCCTCGATGGGCCCGCCGCCGGTCTGCGCACTCGCGCGAAAGAAGCTACCGGCCGCGAGAGCGTGCGGCCAGCCGGGAATTGCTTGCGTGGCATCGGGCCGTCGGTTACGGTGCCGATGCATGCGCCCCGGTCACGCCCTGACCGCAGTCCTGCAAATCCCGGAGGCATCGATGACCCGGTTTGTGAAGCTGTTCGCCCTCGGTCTGCTCCTTCTCCCGAACGTGGTCGGCGCGCAGCAGGCGCCTCGCCCCGGGAGCGGCGGAAACCCGATCGATCCCGACGCCCCGCGTCCGATCGACGCGCTGGAGTCGGTGTGGATCGAGGAACTCACCTTCATGGAGGTCCGCGACGCGATCCGCTCCGGAAAGACCACCGTCATCGTGCCCACGGGAGGGGTTGAGGAGAACGGCCCCTACCTGGCCGGCGGCAAGCACAACTACATCCTGCAGCAAACCGCCGAGGCGGTTGCGCGCAAGCTGGGCAACGCGCTGATCGCCCCGATCATCAAGTACGTGCCCGAGGGCGAGATCGACCTGGAACCCGGCACCATCCGCTATCCGGGCACCATCGGGGTCAGGGTCGAGACCTTCAAGGCCGTGCTCACCGACGTCTCGACCGCCCTGCGGGCCAACGGGTTCGAACACATCGTCCTCATCGGCGACAGCGGAGGCAACCAGCAGCCGCAGGTGGAGGTCGCGGAGGAGCTCTCGGCCAAGTGGACCGATGGCAAGACCGGCATCCACCACATCCCCGAGTACTACAACTGGGTGGACCGCCAGCAATGGCTGCGCGAAAGGGGCATCAACGAGGTGATGCAGGACCCCGGCCTGCACGACGAGTTCAGCGCCACCTCGATCATGATGCTCACCGACCCCACCACCGTTCGCATGGAGCAGCGCATCCGCGCGGGACATTTCTCCATCAACGGCGTCGACCTGGCCCCCATACCCCGCACCCTGGCCCTCGGAAGCGAGCTCGTGGACTGGATCGCCGATCTCACCGTGGCCGCCATCCACGAGGCGACCGGGGAGACGGACGGAAGCTGATGTCCGCCGGCTCGGCCTCGGCCGGACCGGTACCCACAGACACGCGTTCGCAGATCCCCTCGGACATGCGTTCGCAAGCCAGGCGGAAGGGAATACCACCCCTCTAAAGGAGATCTTCATGGAGTCGCGCACCGCCACCCGAATCTTCGCAGCCGGCATCGTCCTGATGCTCTCCGTGTACGCGCCGCCGCTGGAGGCGCAGGAGCTCCACTCGGGTGAATTCCGGGCGGGCGAGACCGCGATCGTCCAGCACAACCTCATGGTGCCCATGCGGGACGGCACGCTCCTGTCGACGGACGTATACCGGCCGGCCGCGCCGGGCCGCTATCCGGCGCTGCTGATCCGCGACCCCTACGTCAACGGCTCCGACGCCGCCTCGTGGGAGATGGGCTTGCGCTGGGCGGAGCGGGGATACGTGTACGTCCACCAGAACGTGCGCGGCCGCTTCGACTCCGAGGGGAGCTGGTATCCCTATCTGGCCGAAGCCAACGACAGCCACGACACGCAGAACTGGATCGGCCGGCAGGAGTGGTCGGACGGGCAGGTGGGCACCCACGGTAACTCCTACCTCGCCACCACGCAGTGGAAGGGCGCGGAGTTCCGGTCGCCCTACCTGAAGGCGATGGCCCCGCGGGTGACCCCGTTCAACTACTACTTCGACACCGCCTATCCGGGCGGGGCGCTCGCGCTGGGCTCGCGCATCGGCTGGGCCTCGGGGATGGGCGGTCGCACCGGCCAGGCGGGCAACCCCGACTGGGACCAGGTGCTCTGGACCATGCCGCTGCTGGAGATGGGCGCGGCGACGGGGCAGGACAATCCCTGGTGGCGCGACTTCGTGATGCACCCGACCTACGACGCCTACTGGGAAGTGCTCGATTCCGAAGCCCGGCTGGAGGAATTCGCGGCAGCCTCGCTCAATATCGGCGGATGGTACGACGTCTTCCTGGACGGCACCCTGGTCAGCTACACGGGCATGGTCGAGAAGGGACGCACCGAGTACGCGCGCGAGAACCAGAAGCTGCTCATCGGCCCCTGGCCCCACGCCAGCGTCCCCAACTTCGTCTATGACGGCATCGATTTCGGGCCGGACGCCACCGTGGACTTCGACAGCCTGCACGTGAAGTGGTTCGACGCCCTGCTCAAGGGGGTCGACAACGGCTATCTGGATGAACCGCCCGTGCGGATCTTCATCATGGGCGAAAACGTCTGGCGCTCCGAGAACGAGTGGCCCATCGCCCGCACGCAGTACACGAACTACTACTTCCACAGCGGCGGCGGTGCGAACGGCTCAGCAGGCGACGGCACCCTGACCACGGAGATGCCGGGAGCGTCCGATCCGGTCGACGAGTTCGTGTTCGACCCCATGAACCCGGTTCCGACGCGCGGCGGCAACCTCATGTTCGGGCCCACGCCTCCCGGGCCCTTCGACCGGGCGGACATCGCGGAGCGCGACGACATCCTGGTGTTCACCACGCCGCCCCTCGAGGAGGCGGTGGAGGTCACGGGTCCGATCACGGCCACCGTCTACGCGTCGAGTTCCGCGACCGACACCGACTTCACGGCGATGCTGGTCGACGTCCATCCGGACGGAAAGGAAATCAACATCGCGGACGGCATCCTGCGCGCGCGGTATCACGGCAACCCGGACTTCACGGACTTCGAGCTGCTGGAGCCTGGGACCGTGTACGAGTTCAACATCGACCTGTGGGCCAGCAGCAACCTCTTCAGGGAAGGCCACCGGATCCGGGTCGAGATCTCGAGCAGCAACTTCCCGAAGTACGACCGCAATCCGAACACCGGCGGCCCGGTCCACCTGGAAACGGAGGTCCAGACCGCCAATCAGACGGTCTACCATAACGCCCGGTATCCGTCGCACATCACGCTGCCGGTCATTCCCCGGTAGGGGTCCGGCGCAGCTGGCGCCGCGGAACGGGATTTGCTGCTGAGGCCGGTTCACCGCGCTTGCGAGCACGAAGACCCGGGGCGTAGGTTGAACCGGTGCTATGTCCGGGCCCCGTGTGTCCCGGCGGCGCCAGTGCGTCCCCGCGCAGCGGCCTGCAGGCGGAGGTGTTTGTGAGAGTTCTCCTTCCGGGGATTTCACTCCTGGGTCTGGCCCTCTTCATGGGTCATGAGGGGGCGCGCGCGCCGACGTTTGCAGGGGAACCCGAGGATCCCGCTCAAGCCCTCGTGACGAGCCACCTTCCGGATGCCTCACGGGGTCCGGGCGCGCATCCCGGCACGCCCCCGTCCGAAGCGCTCAACGCCGTCGTTCGTCAGTACTGCTTCGTCTGCCACAACGACGCCATGATGACCGGCAACATGACGGTCCAGAGCTTCGACGTGACCAACGCCTGGGAGGACTGGGAGACGGCCGAGCGCATGATCGCGAAGCTGCGCACGGGGATGATGCCTCCGCCCGGAATACCCCGTCCCGGCGGGGACACGCTGCTCACGCTCGTCGAGACGCTCGAGCAGACGATCGACGATTACGCGGCCGCCAATCCCAACCCGGGCAACCGCAGCTTCCAGCGGCTCAACCGCGCGGAGTACGAGCAGGCCATCCAGGATCTCTTCGGCATCACCGTCGACGCCAGCCAGTGGCTTCCCCCGGATCTCTATCTCGGGAACTTCGACCACATGGCGGTCTCGCAGCCGCTGTCGCCCACGCTCCTCAACTCGTACCTGAACGCCGCCAACGACGTCAGCCGCCTGGTGCTGGGCCATCCCGGCGCGACCTCGGACTCGAAGACCTACCTCGTCTCGACCTACCAGTCCCAGCACGAGTGGGACCATGTGGAGGGCGCGCCCTACGGCACCCGCGGCGGCATCGTGATCGATCACCATTTCCCCGCCGACGGCGAGTACGTCTTCGAGATGTCGTTCTGGGCAGGGGACCATGAGCGCTTCGCCGAAATGGACATCTCCATCGACGGGGAGCGGGTCGCCCTGGTTCCGGTGGAAGAGTTGCGCCGGGACGCGGACTTCGGGCCGAACTGGAACCAGTTCACCGACCCCATCTTCGTCAGCGCGGGCCAGCGTCGGGTCGCGGCGGCGTTCATCAGGAAGCAGGACGGGCCCTACGCCGACCTGCAGGAGCCCTTCGGCTGGTCCAACGCCGGCGTCCGCTTCCGCATCGGGACGGGGTTCGTCGTCCTCACCCACCTGAGAGACCTGAGCATCCGCGGGCCCCTGGACCCCCAGGGCGTATCCGAGACCCCGAGCCGGCAGCGGGTCTTCACCTGTCGGCCGACGTCGGTCGAGGCCGAACGGTCCTGCGCCCGGGAGATCGCCACGCGGCTTGCCCGCCAGGCCTATCGCCGGCCGCTAACCGACTCCGACCTCGCGGGGCTGATGTCGTTCTACGACGTGGGGGCCGCCGAGGGAGGATTCGAAACCGGCGTGCGCACCGTCCTGGAGGCGATCCTGGCAAGCCCGCACTTCGTGTTCCGGATCGAGGAAGCCCCGGAGAACGAGCTCGATGCCGGCGGCAGCTACCGGATCACCGACCTCGCCCTCGCCTCCAGGCTGTCGTATTTCCTCTGGGGAACGCAGCCGGACGACGAACTGGTTTCGCTCGCGAGCGCTGACCGGCTCTCGGATCCCGGCGTACTGGAACGGCAGGTCCGCCGCCTGCTGGCCGACCCGCGCTCCGAGAGCCTCGCCACCCGTTTCGCCACGCAGTGGCTCAGGCTTCAGGATCTCGAAAGGGTGCAGCCGGACGCCTTCTGGTTCCCCCACTTCAACGAGCAGCTCAAGGCCGCCATGCGGCGCGAGACCGAGTTGTTCTTCGATCATCTGGTCCGCGAGGACCGGAGCCTGCTGGAGCTCTACGGTGCCGACTACAGCTTCATGAACCAGCGCCTGGCGGAGCACTACGGCATCCGGGGCGTGGTCGGGGAGAACTTCCGCCGCGTGAACTATCCCGAGGGAATGCTGCGCCAGGGGCTGCTGGGGCACGGCAGCGTGCTGATGTCCACCTCGATGGGTACGCGGACCTCTCCGGTCTTGCGCGGCAAGTGGGTGATGGAGGTGCTGCTGGACGCGCCGCCCCCGCCGCCTCCCCCCGACGTGCCCGCTCTGGAAGAGACCGAGGACGAAGGGGAGGGCCGGCTGCTCACCACGCGCGAGCGCCTGGAGATCCATCGGCGGAACCCGGTGTGCGCCGCCTGCCATCAGTTCATGGATCCCATCGGGGTGGCGCTGGAGAACTTCGGCGTCACCGGGGAATGGCGGATACGCGAGAGCGGATCCCCTCTCGACGCCCGGGGCCAGCTCTACGACGGCACCGATCTCACCAACTCGGTGCAGCTCGCGGACGCGCTCTTGGAGCGCCCGATCCCGCTGGTGCGCACCTTCACCATGAACCTGCTGGCGTACGCCCTCGGGCGTCGCGTCGAGTACTACGACGGGCCGACCATACGCGCCATCGCGCGCGAGGCGGAGAGCAACGACTACAGAATCTCATCCTTCGTCCTCGGCGTCGTGAAGAGCGATGCCTTCCGCAGCAGGCAGGACATCGGGGCTGCGGCCGCGGACGGGGTCGAGGGCGGATAGACGACGAGACAACATGCCGCGGGGCCCCGGCCCCGGGGCGCCACGATGAATAGAGGGAGCACGACGATGACGACCAGCTTCATCACGGGCGCGCACATTCCCCGCCGCACCTTCGTTCGCGGGATGGGGGCCACGGTGGCGCTGCCCCTCCTGGACGCGATGATGCCGGCCGGACCCGGCCGCTGGGGACGCGCTGCGGCCGCGCTCGAGGACCGCACCCGCCTGGTGTGCATCGAGGAGGTGCACGGGGTGCCGGGATGCAGCGAGTGGGGCGCGAGCCAGCATCTGTTTGCACCCGAGACGATCGGGCGAAACTTCCGCATGACGGATGCGAACGTGCTCAAGCCGCTCGAACGCTTTCAGGACTACCTCACCATCATCAGCAACACCGACGTGCGCATGGCCGAAGCCTACGAGCCCAACGAGATCGGCGGCGACCACTTCCGGTCGACGGCGGTCTTCCTGACCCAGTGCCACCCCAAGCAGACGCAGGGTTCCGACATCTACGTCGGCGTCTCCCTCGACCAGTTGCAGGCGCGCCGGTTCGGGCAGGACACCGCGCTCCCGTCGCTGCAGCTCTGCATCGAGAACCTGGGGCAGGGCGGCGGCTGCTGGTACAACTACCACTGCGCGTACACGGACGCGATAAGCTGGGCGTCGCCGACCGAGCCGCTGCCCATGATCCGCGATCCGCGCGCCGCGTTCGATCTTCTTTTCGGCGCCGGCGGAAGCAACGAGGAGCGCGCGGTCCGAAGGCGCACCAACCAGAGCATCCTCGACTGGATCGTGGACGAGGTGGCGACGCTCCGGGCCCGGGTGGGCACCGAGGACCGGAACCGGCTGGACCGGTATCTGGACAACGTGCGCGAGGTGGAGCGCCGCATTCAGAAGGTGGAGGAGTTCAACTCGAGCGGCGAGCAGCGGGAACTGCCGGAGGCCCCGGCGGGCGTGCCCGACTCCTTCGCCGAGCACATGGAGCTGATGTTCGACCTGCAGGTGCTGGCCTTCCAGACCGACATGACGCGGGTCGTGTCCTTCAAGATGGGCCGCGACGCCTCGAACCGGATCCACCCGGAGAGCGGCACCACCACGCCGTTCCATCCGGCTTCCCACCACGGCAACAGCGAAGAGGCCATTCTGGACTTCAACCAGATCGCGCAGTACCGCATGAGCCCCCTGCCGTACTTCCTTGAGAAGCTGCAGGCGAGCATGGACGGAGACGCGAACCTGCTGGAGAAGTCGGTAATCGTGTGGGGTTCGCCGATGGCCGACGGCAACGTCCACAACCACCGCCGCTGCCCGCTCATCCTGCTGGGCCACGGCAACGGCCTGCTCGAGGGCAACGTCCACCTGAAGGCCCCCGACGGCACCCCCATGGCCAACGTCTTCCTCAGCCTGCTGCACCGGCTGGGGCACGAGGACATGGACAGCTTCGGCGACAGCACGGGCGAGTTCGCGCTGGGGTATCCCGGCGGCGCTCTGGCCGCGGCGCAGTCATCGAGCCGATAGGGGCGTGCTCGTGAACCCCATCGCCCCCTTGGCGATCATCGCCCTGCTGTTGGCCGGTCCGGCCGCGAGGGGTCCCGTAGCCGATGCGGCCATGCGCGGCGACCTGGAGGCCGTTCGCGCGCTGCTGGAGCAGGGGGCCGATGCCAACGAGGCCCAGGGCGACGGAATGACGGCGCTCCACTGGGCCGCGCGCCAGGGCGACATCGAGATGGCGCGGCTGCTCGTCACCGCGGGAGCCAACGTCGAGGCGGGAACCCGGATCGGGCGCTATACCCCCCTCCACTTGGCGAGCCGCGCCGGAGGCGCCGGGGTGGTGGAGGCGCTGCTCGCGGCGGGCGCCGACGTGCACGCCAGGACCACCAACAGCGGAGTGACCGCGCTCCATCTGGCCGCCGAGTCGGGGAGTTCGGAGGCGATACGGCTGCTGGCCGATGCCGGCGCCGACCTGGACGCCCGCGAACGGGAGTGGAAGCAGACCCCGCTCGTCTTCGCGGCCGCCCGGAACCGCGCGCAGGCCATCCGCACCCTTCTCGAGCTGGGAGCGGATGTTTCGCTGTCCGAGTCGGTGGTCGAGGATGTCGATCGGCGGGCGACCGTGGATGTCGCCGCGCAGCACAGGCTGTATGAGGTGCTGGCCCAGTTCCGCCCGGACTGGCTGGAGAACGATCCGCGCGCGGACCCCTGGGGACCGGTCGACGAGGGCGAACGCCCGACGCCCGGCCAGGTGGCGGTGGCCATCGAAGCCGCGCGCGAAGTGCAGCGCAGGGGCGATGTGCTCATCCTTGACGGCGAGGTGCAGGGCATCTCGCCGATATCGACCAATCCCCCTCCGGGCCAGCCGGCCCTGGTGGGCAGGTGGGGCGGGCTCACCCCGCTTCTGCACGCGGCACGCGCCGGACACATGGAGGCCGTGGACGCGCTTCTGGACGGGGGCGCCGACATCGACCAGACCAGCGGAGACGGAACCAGCCCGCTGCTGATCGCCATGCTGAACGGGCGCTTCGACCTGGGGCTCCATCTCCTCGAGCGCGGAGCCGATCCCAACGTCGCCAGCGACCCGGGCGCGACGCCCCTGTATGCCGTGATCAACGTGCAGTGGGCCGGCACCTCCTTCTATCCCCAGCCGCGCGCCCACGAGGCCCAGGCGGCCGACTACCTCCACGTGATGGAAGAGTTGCTGCTCGCGGGAGCGGATCCGAACGCGCGGCTCAGCAGAGACCTGTGGTGGGCCCACCAGCGTCTCGTCAGCGCGAACCTGGAGGGAACCACGCCCTTCTTCCGCGCCGCGCTCGGCGTCGACGTCTCCGCGATGAAGCTGCTGGTGGCCTACGGGGCGGACCCGGGCATCGCCAGCCGAAAGCCGGCGGGCGCGGAGATTGCTCCGGTGGCTGCGGACTACTCGGCTGCCGTGGACGAGAGCGGCATACCGCCGGTTCCCCCGGGAGGCGCCGCCATGTATCCCATCCACGCTGCGACGGGCGTGGGCTACGACCAGCGCGCCGCGAACGAACACCGGTACGTGCCGGGCGGATGGCTCCCGGCCGTCAGGTATCTCGTCGAAGAGCTGGGCGCCGACGTGAACGCGCGGGATCTGGACGCCCGCACGCCGCTCCACAACGCCGCTTCACGCGGTGACAACGAAGTCATCCTCTACCTGATCGAGCGCGGCGCCGACGTGCATGCGGTGACGCGAGTCGGCCAGACGACCGTCGACATGGCCAACAGTCCGAGCTACAATGTCCGCCCGTTTCCGGCGACGATCGCTCTGCTCGAGCGCCTGGGCGCCATCAACAACCAAAACTGCGCCATGTGTTAGTTCGGCGGCCGAGGGCTGTACGCCCGAGGCCCCACAGACCCAGCGAATCCAGGGCGGATTCCCGGGAGCAGGATCGGTGCCGTCCCCCAAGCAGGAGGTGGAAGCATGAAAATCCTTCGTAAGGTCTTCACCTTAACCGGCGCGCTCTGCGCCATGGCCATGATTGCCGCTCCGCTGTCCGCCCAGACCGGTACCGTCACCGGCTCGGTCCAGGAAGTGGGCACCGGGCTGCCGCTGGCAGGCGCGCAGGTGAGCATCGCCGCCGAGGGCGTGGGCAACGTCACCAACGCCAACGGCCGTTTCGTGCTGCTGGGCATTCCGGCCGGCAACCACGTTCTGGAGATCCGCTACATCGGTTACGGCACCGAGACCCAGGACATCACCGTGGTCGCGGACCAGACCGTGAACGTCGATGTCCAGATGGAGTCGGAGGCGATCGCCCTGGACGAGGTGATCGTGACCGGCACCGGAGTCGTCACCGAACGGCGGCGGCTGGGCCAGACCGTCGAGACGCTGGGTGCCGAAACCATCAATACCGCGCCCGTATCCAACATCACCGAGGCGCTCTCGGGCCGTGTCGCCGGGATGGTGCCCGGGATCGCACCCAACGTGGGGACCTCGAGCCAGATCCTCCTGCGCGGAGCGGTCAGCCTCACCCAGCGGAGCGCCCCGCTCATCTACGTCGACGGAGTTCGCATCGACTCCAACTACAGCAAGGTGGGCGGCGCCCGCCAGGCCACCTCGCTCGACCGGCTGAACCCTAACGACATCGAACGCATCGAGATCATCAAGGGCGCGGCGGCCGCGACCCTCTACGGCACCGAGGCCTCGAGCGGGGTGATCCAGATCATCACCAAGCGCGGGAGCGCGGGCGATCCGGTGTGGACCTTCGGGACCGGCTTCGACGGCACGAGGATACCGGAAGCCCGCCTGAAGGGAGTCTGGGGCTACAACTTCGACACCAAGCAGTTGCAGACCCTCGGCAAGCCCGTCCTCGACTACCTCGGCGGCTGGGGCTCGGTCATGGACTTCAACGCGGACGTGCGGGGCGGGACCTCCACCGTGCAGTATTTCGCCTCCGGCCGTCTCCGCGACGAGGTCGGGCAGATGGGCCGCGAGTACCGCGACTTCCAAGGAACCATGGACGCCAACCTGCGCGCCAACCTCACGGTGCAGGCCACCGAGAGGCTCGGCATTCGCGTGGACATGAACACGGTCTTCAGCGACCGGCGCCAGCCCGGGCAGAACGGGCTCAACTGGGGGAGCGGATACCTCTGGGGCTTCTTCCTGGCGACGCCCAGGAATCCGGCGCCGCGCTTCCCCTACGGCGGACGCTACGGCGTCAACGCTTACGAGATCGCGTGGCCGCCGCCCCATGGGTACAACGGCCCGCTCTCTCCGAGCGAGCACTTCCTGCCGCTGGACAGCGACCCCATCGCCAGCGTGACGTCCAACCAGGACGAGCAGCGCGTGACGCTCAGCGGGGCCTTGACCTACGACTGGGGCAACGGCATTCGCTCAGAGCTGATCATGGGCCGCGACCGGATGACCGAGGAGTACATCGAGCACGTCAACAAGGGCCTCAACATCTATCACGAGCAGGGCGAGCGGCTGGTGCGCACCTCCGAGCGCACGGCTACGACGCTGGACTTCAAGACGTCCTGGAGCCGCGATTTCAGCGAGAACCTGACCTCCACCCTGCTGGTGGGGGGCCAGAGCTTCTGGGAGGAAGAGTGGTTCAGGACGCTCGGGGTTCGGGACTTTCCGCTGCGCCAGCTCGCGACCCTGCCGGCCGGATCGCAGCTCCTGCCGCCGAACGAGACCTTCCAGGAGGTCATCAACGCCGGCGTGTACGCCCAGGAGGAAGTCGGGCTGTGGAACCGTCTCTTCCTGAACGCCGGTCTGCGCGTGGACGGCAACTCGGCCTTCGGTGAGAACTTCGCCTTCCAGGTGTACCCCAAGGGCGGTGCGTCCTGGGTCGTGTCGGAGCATGACTTCTGGCCGTTCCAGAGCTGGGACCAGTTCCGGGTGCGGGCGGCGCTGGGGGCGGCGGGGCTGCAGCCCGGCGCGTTCGACGCCACCCAGACGTGGGTGCCCGGCATCGGCGTGGACAACCTCTCCATCGTGAGAACCGGCAACCCCGGAAACCCGGACCTGAAGCCCGAGCGCACCCTGGAGTGGGAATTCGGGACCGAGTTCGGCTTCCTCGATGGTCGGGTGGGGCTGGACGTGGTGTACTACAACGCGACCACCAGCGACGCGCTCCTGCCCGTGCCGTCCGCGGCCTCGACCGGATTCCTCCAGCCGGTGATTTCCAACGTCGGCAAGATCCGCAACCAGGGGTTCGAGTCTTCGCTGGACGTGACCTGGGTCCGGCGTCCCAGCCTGAGATGGTCGACCACCTTCCAGGTGGCGCTGAACGACTCCGAGATCCTCGACATGGGCGGCGTGCCCCCCTACCGGGTTCACATCCAGGGCGGCACCAGCGCCGGCCGGTACTATCCCACGATGAAGGAAGGGTTCACGCCCGGCGCGTGGATCGCTCCGGTGCCCGATCCCAGCAACCCCTACACCGTAGCGGTGCCCATCGAGCAGCTCACGAGGCTGAACCAGATCACGCCCAACAAGCTCAAGAATGCCGCGGGCGGCGATTCGCTGGAATACGTGGGGCGCCCCATCCCGCTCTGGACGGGAAGCTTCCTCACGTCGCTCGACCTCCCCGGGGGCTTGAGCGTCAACGCCACCTTCACCGGGGCGTACGACTATCACATGTTCTCGGAGGTGTCGGTCATTCAGGATGCCTTTACCCGGAATTCACCGCGCGTGGCCGAATTCGAGGCCATCCTGGACGATCCGAACACCTCGGTGGCGGAACGCCAGCGGGTCGCGGAGAACTTCGGCAACCAGCATCCCTCGATGATCTCCAGCTACCTCTTCAGGGCCGATTTCCTGCGCTTCGCCGACCTCTCCTTCAACTACAACGTCCCGGAGAGCTTCGTGACTTCGCTCGCGGGCATGAATTCCCTGGTGGTCAGGCTGTCGGCGACCAACCTGTTCCTCTGGAACAAGTGCCCCGTGGACGTCTGCATGTCTGATCCCCTGACCCCCTATCACGGAATTCCCGATGCCCGGGCCGGTGGACCCTATAACGCATTCGGCATGAACTCCGACTACGGTCAGCCGCCGAGCCCCAGACGCTACGGCATTCGCTTCCAGGCGACGTTCTAGGATGCGGGTGTGCGATGGGTATCGAATCGATCGCCAATGGCGATGAGCGGATTTCTGAAGCAAGGGAGATAGTCATGCGGATGCGCATATTGAGATTGGGAGCATTGTCATTCACCGTACTGATCGTAGCGGGATGTGGTGACCTGTTCAGCGTCGACAACCCGGGAAGCCTCACGCTTGCCGACCTGGAGGACCCGAACCTGGTTCCGGCGCTGGCCGCCACGCCCGAGGGCGTGGTCTGCGACGCATATGACGGCACGGTCGCGGCCAACGCCCTGCAGTCCGACGATGTAACGTTCATATCGAGCTTCACATTCACCGAACTCCACATGTGGGGTCACATGGAGGGGTTCAACACGACCCAGAACGCGGTCTGGAACTCTCTGTCGTCCGCCCGATGGATCGCAGAGGAGGCCATCAGGAGGTTGCAGGAGTCGAACCCGGCGGACACAACCATCGTGCGCGGCATCTTCTGGGAAGCCTTCGCGCGCATCACTCTGGCCGATCACTTCAAGGAGGTGCCCTTCAACGGCGAGGCGCCGCTGGCGCCCGATGTCGTGCTCGAGCAGACGCTTTCCGCGCTCGACCAGGTGGCGCAGACGAGCAACCCGGACCTGCGGGCGGCGGCCCTCGCCACCAAGGCCCGGGTCCACAGGTCGCTCTTCTTCGAGCGCGGCAGAGACATGTCCCAGGTGGCGGCCGCCATGCCGGCGGCCGAGGCGGCGCTCGCGGTCAAGCCCGACTTCTACTTCGCGTGCCGCTACCAGCAACCGGGCTCGCTGAACAGCCTCAACACGTACCACCAGTCGATCACGGGCGTGATCATCGATCCGCGCAACGTGGCGATCGAGGACCCGGTGACCGGCATGGTGGATCCACGCGTGGGGACGCGCGTCGGTCCGCCCGAGCTCCGTGCGCCGCCGCCCCATACGGGCGACGTGCACCGGTTCTTCAAGTATCAGGGGCTCGACGCGGATCTTCCCGTCAGCCGCTGGCAGGAGGCGCGGCTGATTCTGGCGGAGGGCCACCTGCTGGCAGGCAACTACCAGGAGGCGGTCAACCAGATCAACATGGTGCGCGCCAACTGGGATCTGCCGCCGTTCATGAGCATGGACATTGGCGAAGTCCACCAACAGATCATTTACGAGCGCAGACTCGAGTTCATGATCGAAGGGCGGCGGCTCCAGGACCACCGCTACTACGACATCAAGCCGTGGCAGTGGGACGAGGTGACGAAACAGCTGGGGACGAACCGGCGCTGGCCCGTCTCCTCCGAGGAGATCGCCGGCAACCCCCACTACCAGGGCGGTAGCTGATAACACCGCCGACCCCCGGCGCACCCGCGAGCGGCAGCAGCCGTTCAGGGTGCGCCGGGGGTCGCGTATCTAGGGGAAGCGCAGCCGTACGAAGGGTTCCTGGGGGCCGTCCGTCGGGGGCGTGGTGGGTGCGCCTTCGCTGCCCCGGACGATGTTGACGATCGCCCAGACGATCGCCGACCCCGCGACCGCGACGACGCCACCCACGAGAAACCCCGTGCGCGTGCGGTCGACCTCCCGCACGTCGATGCCGACGACGTTGCCGGGATCCACGACCAGGCGCTGGCGCAGGCCCGGGTCGATGCGCGCGCCTGTGGGCGCGAGCACGGTGGACACCAGCACTTCGGGCTCCCACTGGAGCAGTTCTCCGGTGACCTCGGCGGCACCCGCCCCCGTCATCTCCTCGAGCTGCGCGGCGCCCTCCTCGGAGAGGCGCAGGCGGACGTCGGTGCCGGGAGGGACCGTCCCCAGCTGGGCCGGCACCCATCGGGCGCAGCCGGATACCGTCAACAGAAGAGCCAGAATCAGACCGGCGCGTGTCATGTTGGCCTCCGGTCAGGGAATGCGAATGCGCACGAAAGGCTCGCTGGGCGCGTCAGGGGTGGGATTGGTTGCCGCCGTGCCGCCGCCGGCCAGCTGCGACACCACCCACACGATGGCCGAACCTGCCACCACGGCGACGCCTCCGACGAAGAGTCCGGTGCGTGTGCGGTCCAGTTCCCTGACATCCACCCCGAGGATGTCCTCCTGGTCCACCACGAAGCGCTGGCGCAGGCTGCTGCTGTTCGCACCGGCTCCGGCGGCCTGCAGCGCGGCCGAGACCATCACTTCGTTGTCCCACTGCAGCAGCTGTCCGGAGACGTCGGACCGGCGGGTCCCGGTCAATTCCTCCAACTGCGCGGCACCTTCATCCGATAGCCGCAGCCGAACGTCGGTGCCTAACGGAACGTCGCCGACCCGGGCCGGAACCCATCGGGCGCAGCCCGAGACCAGGATCACGAGCGCCATCAACACACTCGAACGTAGCATTCTCCGACTCCGGTCAGATCCATGACTGCATGATCGCGAGCTGCCCGCCGCGCGCGGCCGGCAACCCGCCCAAGTTATTCCGGTGCCGGAATTCAGGGCAACCGCGTCTCGCGCATGCGCCGCTGCGACGACGATTCATGCCAGACCCGTGCCACCGGCAGGAGATCGTCCATGGGTGACACTCAGTACACGTCCAGATCCGCCGCCGACGCCACGCGCCCGGTGTACCCCGCCTCGCGCACCTCGCGGATGAGGTCGTCGTCGGTGGCGGAGCGGTAGAGCTGGTGGTAGAGCACCAGCAGCCCGGGACGGGCCTCCATCGCCAGCGCGGCCACCTCGGCGGTCGAGGTGTGCGCCGCCGCGTGGTAGATCTGGTTCCGGTGCCGGTCGTAGAAGTCCCGCGAGTACACCTCGTGGACGAGTACGTCGCAGCCGTTGCAGGCCTCGACGAGAGACGGGCTCGGACGGGCGTCCCCCGAGATGACGATGGTGCGGTCCGGGGTGACGAAGCGGTATCCGAAGGAGACGGGCCAACTGGTGTGCTGGACGGGAATGGCGTCCACGCGCACGGTCCCGTCGTCGTAGACCGTTCCCGCCTCGATCTCCCGCGTCAGGGCGCGGTAGTTGTGGGCAGTGCGGCCCTCGAGGCCGAAGAGGCGCATGTGGACGTCCTCGACCCATGCCTCCTCGATGTTCGTGGTCATGCGCAGCGTACCGGGTGGTCCGTAGACTTCGACGGGCATGTTTCGGCCGTTCTGCCAGGGGGTGAACATCAGGTCCGGGAGCCCGACCGTGTGATCGCTGTGCAGGTGCGTGATGAAGACCCGCTTGAGGTTCGATGGCGCCAGGGCGGCGATGCCGTTCCGGGCCGCCGCGGCCGCCCGCCGCACGACCCCCGCCCCCGCGTCCACCAGGTAGGACTCCTCCCCGACCACCACCGCAACCGAAGGCCCGAACCGATCCGGGTCGGCGATGGGCGTTCCGGTTCCGAGAATCACAAGCCGGGTCGCGGGTTCCTGGGCGCGAACGGCGGTTGAACCCGGGAGGATGGCGGCCGCGGGCAGAGACGCCAGCAACGGCGCGGCCAGGAGGGCCCGGAGGGGCGCGGGTATGCGCAGATAACGGTTCATGGTGGGTCGCCCGCCTGCGTGGAAGGGTTGGACGGGATGGTGCCCGTCGCCGCTCGGACCGGGCTCGCGGGCCGGGTGCCGGCAGCGCGCGCCGACCATGACGGTAGCCGGTGACGCGTCCCGGCAACAGCAGCGACGGCTCCGGGTCCGTTCCCGGGGGCGAGCGCAGAATCGACGCGGCGCCTCCCACTGGCGCCCCGCCGTCCACAGCCTCGATCTTTCGGCATGCCCGAACTTCCGGAAGTCTGCCTGTACGTGAACGCGCTCGACGCCCGCATCACCGGGCAGCCCATCGAGCGCGTCCGGCTGCGCTCGCCGTCGCTGCTAAAGACGTTCGATCCCCCTGCCTCGGACCTCCTGGGCAAACGCGTGCGCTCCATCGGGCGCATCGGCAAGCGCATCGCGCTGCACCTGGACGACGACCTGCACGCCGTCATCCACCTCATGATCGCGGGGCGCTTCCAGTGGCGGGATGCCGGCGCGCCCCTGCCCGGGAAGCGCGCGGCGGGGGCCCTGGACTTCCCCAACGGCACCCTGATTCTGACCGAGGCCAGCACGAAGAAGAGGATGTCGATGTGGGTGGTGCGCGGGGACGAGGCCCTGCTGCGGCTCGACCCCGGGGGCGTCGAACCCCTGGAGGTCGACTTCCCCGGGTTTCAGGCGGCGCTCGTGCGCGAGAACCGGACCCTCAAGCGGGCGCTCACCGATCCCAGGATCCTGAGCGGCATCGGCAACGCGCACTCCGACGAGATTCTGCTCGCGGCGGGCCTCTCGCCGGTGCGCCTTACGCGCCGGCTGTCGACCGGGGAACTCCGCCGCCTGTACGAGGCCACCCGGACCTCTCTGCGCGCATGGACCGAGCGTCTGCAGGCCGAGGCGGGCGGGAGCTTCCCGAAAAAGGTCACCGCGTTCCATCCTGCGATGGCCGCCCACGGGAAGTTCGGCAAGCCCTGTCCCCGGTGCGGCACCCCGATTCAGCGCATCGTCTACGCCAGCCGCGAGACGAACTATTGCCCGGAATGTCAGACGGGGGGCAGGCTCTTGGCCGACCGGGCGCTGTCCAGGCTCCTGCGTCGGGACTGGCCGCGCACGCTGGAGGAGCTCGAGGCGATACGGACGCCGGACACCGCATGAGGAGGGGCGCAGGGATGTCGGAACGGGACATCGCGGGGTGTTAGAGCGCATTCATTTCCCGGACGTCGATGGGCGGGCGGATGAATTCCCGTTCAATATCCCGGCCCTGCAGGGCCTCGAGGCCCTGGACGTCGCGACTTCCGTAACGCTCCTGGTGGGAGAGAACGGCTCGGGCAAGTCGACCGTGCTCGAGGCTCTCGCGGCGGCGACCGGGCTGCCCACCGTCGGGAGCAGGAGTGTGGACCGGGACCCCACGCTGGCGCCGCAGCGCCGCCTGGCGAAGATGCTCAGGCTCGCGTGGAGCAAGCGCACGCACCGCGGCTTCTTTTTGCGCGCCGAAGACTTCTTCGGTTTCGCGCGCCACATGGCCCGGCTGAGGATCGAGTTTCAGCGGGAGCTCGCCGAGGTCGACGAGCGATTCCGCGAGCACTCCCCGCTGGCGCGGACACTCGCGCGCGGTCCCGCCGCGGGCTCCATTGCGGCCATCGAGCGCAAGTATGGGGCGGACCTGGACGCCAACTCCCATGGCGAAGGCTTTCTGAAGCTCTTTCGCGAGCGCTTCGTCCCCGGAGGGCTCTATCTGCTGGACGAACCCGAGGCCGCGCTCTCTCCCCAGAGCCAGCTCGGCTTCATGGCCATGATGCGCGACATGATCGACCAGGATTCGCAGTTTCTGATCGCCACCCATTCGCCCATCCTGATGGCCGTTCCCGGGGCCAGGATCTACGACTTCGACGGGCGGCCCGTTCGCGAAGTGACGTTCGAGGAGATCGAGGCCGTGAACCTGACCCGCGATTTCCTCAATGCTCCAGAACGCTTCCTGCGCCATCTCTGGAGCTGATCGCGCCGACCCGCGCGCCTCCCGCATGCTTCGGTGTCCCGAAGGTGCGGCTTGATATTTAGGCACGCCTAACTTATTCATTAGGCAAGCCTACAAATCGTCAACGGCCGCCTCCCGCTTGCCGGTCTCCCGGCTGGGTTACCCGGATATGATCGATCCCGGATTCGCGCTTCTCGTCTTCGCCGTGGCGGTGGTGTTTGCCGCTGTCCTGCTGTGGCCGCGCAGGGGGCTTCTGGCGCGGGTCATGGGCGCCGCGCGCATGACGGAGCGGGTGCGAATCGAAGACGCGCTCAAGCACCTCTTCAACTGCGAGTACCTGGCCCTTCCTTCCACGCTCGAGAGCCTCGCGGGAGGACTCGGGATGCGCCGCGGCCGCGCAGGGCGCCTGGTCGCCCGCCTGTGCGAACTGGGGCTCGCGGAAGCGCGCGGCACGGCCGTCTCGCTGACGGGGGCGGGCCGGTCCTACGCCCTCCGGGTGGTGCGAACCCACCGGCTGTGGGAGCGCTACCTGGCAGACCGCACGGGCGTGGCGGAGGCCGACTGGCACGCGCAGGCGGAGGTGCGGGAGCACCGCATGTCGGAGGCGGAAACGGATGCCCTGGCGGCGCGCCTGGGTCATCCCCGCTTCGACCCTCACGGCGATCCCATTCCGACCGCCCGGGGCGAAGTGCCGCCGCGCACAGGGGTCGCCCTGACACAGCTGCGCGCGGGAGCGGGCGCCCGCATCGTCCATCTGGAGGACGAGCCGCGCGAGATCTACCTGGGATTGCTGGTGGAGGGGCTCTCCCCGGGCATGGAGATCCGGGTCGTGGATGTCTCGCCGACGGGGGTCAGGTTTCTCCTTTGGGGCAGGGAGCACCTTCTCGATCCGGTAGCTGCGGCGAGCGTAACCGTGGAGCCGGCGGAGGACATGGTGGTGCCGTCCGAACCGCCCAGGACGCTCGCCGGGCTGGCGCTGGGCGAGACCGGCGTCGTGGACCGCATTGCGCCCGCCTGCCAGGGTCCTGCGCGGCGCCGTCTGCTGGACCTGGGCGTCGTTCCCGGCACGCCCGTGCGCGCGACCTTGCGCGGGGCGGGCGGCGACCCCACCGCCTACCAGATCCGGGGCGCGACCATCGCGCTCAGGAGGGAGCAGGCGTCCCGAGTGGAGCTCGCGCCCGGGGCTGAAGAGGCGGCCCGGGGCCACAAGGCGGGATCCCCATGATCGCCCGCGCGCGCCGCCGGAGGGGGTGTGGAACGGACCACGAGCCCCGCCTGGTGAAGCTGGGCATCCATCCCGGCCGGTGGGACTACCTGGTCGCCCTGGCCGGCAACCCCAATACCGGCAAGAGCACCGTGTTCAACGCGCTCACCGGGCTCCGCCAGCACACCGGCAACTGGCCGGGAAAGACGGTCGTGCGTTCGGAGGGCGCCTTCCTGCACGACGAACACCGGGTGAAGGTGGTCGACCTCCCGGGGACCTACTCCCTGCAGGCCGGCAGCACCGACGAAGAAGTGGCGCGGGACTTCATCCTGTTCGGCCGCCCCGACGTGACCGTGGTCGTGGTGGACGCGACCCGCCTCGAACGCAACCTCAACCTGGCCCTCCAGATCCTCGAGATCACTTCCCGGGTGGTGGTGTGCCTGAACCTGGTCGACGAGGCGCGCCGGCACGGCATCGCGGTGGACGAGAAGAAGCTGGCGCGCGAACTGGGCGTGCCCGTGGTCGCCACGGTGGCCCGGCAGGGGGAGGGCATCGACGAGCTGATGCGCGCGGTGCACGACATGGCGACCGGCGATCCGGCCGCGTCGCCCTTGCGGGCCGCCACCCATACACCCGAGGTGGAGCAGGCGGTCTCCGCTCTCGCGCCCACCATCGAGACGGCCTTCCCCGGACTCCCCAACGCCCGCTGGGTGGCGCTCCGCCTGCTCAACGCGGACGAGCGCGTGCAGGAGGCGCTGCGTACCGGCGACATCGGCGGCACGGGCACGAAAGGGGCCGCGCGCGAGGAGGTCCTGGAGCTGGCGTCCCAGTTGCGCTGGGAGCTCCCGACGGACTTCCACGACTCCCTGGTGACCGCCTTCTACCGGGAATCGGAACGCATTGCCCGGGCCGCGGAAGTCCGGGGGCTGCGCCGCATGGGCCTCGACCTGGACCGCACACTCGACCGCGCCCTCACCAGCCGCTGGACCGGATTCCCGGTCATGCTGCTCATCCTCACGGTGGTGTTCTGGCTCACCATCGCAGGGGCCAACGTCCCCTCCTCGCTGCTCGCCACCCTGCTCGTCGACCAGGTCCACCCCTGGCTGGCCGGAGCGGGCTCCGCGCTCTCCATGCCCTGGTGGCTGTCGGGGTTCCTCTTCGACGGAGTGTACCTTGCCACCGCATGGGTGGTGAGCGTCATGCTCCCGCCCATGGCGATCTTCTTTCCGCTCTTCACGCTGCTGGAGGACTTCGGCTACCTGCCGCGCGTGGCCTTCAACCTCGACGGGCTCTTCCGCCGGGTGGGCGCCCACGGCAAGCAGGCGCTCACCATGAGCATGGGTTTCGGCTGCAACGCAGCGGGCGTGGTGGCCGCGCGCATCATCGACAGCCCGCGCGAGCGCCTCCTCGCCATCGTCACCAACAACTTCTCGCTCTGCAACGGCCGCTGGCCCACGCAGATCCTGATCGCGACCATCTTCATCGGCGCCGTCGCGCCCGCGCACCTGGCCGGCCTGGTCTCGGCGACGGCCGTTGTCGGAGTCGCCGTGCTGGGCATCCTCTTCATGTTCGCAACCTCCTGGCTGCTCTCGAAGACCCTGCTGCGCGGCGAAGCCTCCACCTTCAGCCTGGAGCTTCCTCCCTACCGGCCCCCGCGCATCCTGCAGACGCTCTACACCTCGCTCATCGACCGGACCCTGATCGTGCTCTGGCGCGCGGTCGTATTCGCCATGCCCGCCGGGGCGGTGATCTGGCTCACGTCCAACATCGTCGTGGGCGACGCGAGCCTGGCCGAGCACTTCGTGACCTGGTCGAATCCGCTGGGGGTGCTGCTGGGGCTGAACGGGGTGATCCTGCTGGCCTACCTGGTGGCGATTCCCGCCAACGAGATCGTCATCCCGACGATCCTGATGCTCACCGTGATGACCGCGGGCATCGCCGGCGCCGGCGAGGGCGCGGGGGTCATGTTCGAGCTGAGTTCGGCGACGGACGTGGGAACCCTGCTGGCGGCAGGCGGATGGACGCTGCTCACCGGCGTCTGTCTCATGCTCTTCAGCCTGCTGCACAATCCCTGCTCCACCACCCTGTACACCATCTACAAGGAGACCGGGAGCGTGAAGTGGACCACGGTCTCGGCCCTGGCCCCGCTGGGGATCGGCTTCGTGGTGTGCTTCCTGGTGGCCCAGGCCTGGAGGCTGGTGGCGGGCGCCTGACCGAGGCTCCGGCCAACCCCTCCCTCAGACGTCGAATTCCGCAACCACGGGGGCGTGGTCCGAGGGCTTCTCCGAGAACGGCCCCTTCTTGCGCGCCTCCCGGTCCACGAAGGCGTCGGTCGAGCACGCGGCGAGGCTCTCAGTGGCGTAGATGTGGTCGATGCGCAGGCCGTTGTTGCGCGGGAAGGCGAGCCTCTGGTACGCCCACCAGGTGTAGATCGACCCCTCGGGATTATGCCGTTCGAACACATCGTGCAGCCCCCAATCGCGGATGCGCTCGAGGGCGCCTCGTGCCGCGTAGTGGCACAGGACGCTGTCCTTCCAGTCCTCCAGCTGGTTCACGTCGCGGTCCCGCGGCGCAACGTTGAAGTCGCCGGCCAGCACCAGCGCCTCGGAGGGGGAGGCGGTCTGCTCCAGATGCTCCCGCAGCCGTCGCAGCCAGTCCAGCTTGTAGCCGTACTTGTCCGTGCCCACGCGCGCGCCGTTGGGGACGTACGCCGAGAGCACCCGGACGCCGTTCACCGTGGCCGCCACCAGCCGCGCCTGCGGGTCGCGGTCGGCGGGCCCCATGCCCACCTCGATGTCGCGCGCCGGGGCGCGGCTCAGGATCGCCACGCCGTTGTAGGTGCGCTGCCCGTACACCGCGGCGTGGTAGCCCAGCTCCTCGACCGCGTCCAGCGGGAACGCTGCGTCCGCCACCTTCAGCTCCTGGAGGCACAGGACGTCGGGCCGATGCAGGCGCAGCCAGGTCAGCACGCGCTCGCGGCGGGCGTTGATGGAATTGACGTTCCAGGTCACGATCTTCATCGGAGACGAACATAACGCCGGCTCGCCTCCCACCCCAGCATGCAGCGCTTGCGCGAGCGGCCTCCGCCATAGTTCCCGGACTCCCCGGTGGCGCGAATCACGCGATGGCAGGGGATGAGGAAGCAGATCGGGTTGCTGCCCACCGCGTTGCCCGCCGCGCGCGCGGCCCGCGCGCTGCAGACCTCGTCGGCGAGGCGTCCGTAGGTCGTGACCGCGCCGGTGGGAATGCGCAGGAGGGCGCGCCACACGGCGAGCTGGAAGTTGGTCCCGCGCACATGCACCGTCAGCGGGCCGGCGTCCGGATCGAACGGCGCCGAAAAGATGGTCTCCGCGATCGAGCCGGCCCGCGAGTCATCGACTTCCAGCAGGGCCCCGCCCCAGGTACGGCGGAGCCCCCGCTTTTCGGCCTCCACATCCCGGGCGCCTGCGAACGAGAGCCGGCACACGCCCCGGCCCGTCCACGCCACGAAGACGGGCCCGAACGGGGAATCTCCCGTCCCGAAGCCGATCCGCAGCCCGGCGCCCCGGCTCCGGTACTCGCCGGGCGTCGCCGCCTCCACCGCCACGAAGTGATCGTGCAGCCTTCCCGGGCCGGACAAGCCGCTCCCATACGCCGCCGAGAGCACCGATTGGGCGTTGTCGAGCAGCTTCCTGGCGTGCCGCACGGTCAGGAACTCCAGAAAGCGCTTCGGCGTGACCCCGGCCCACCGGGAGAACAGCCGATGCAGATGACTCGGGCTGAGCCCGACGTGCGCCGCCACCTCCGCCAGGTCCGGCTGGCGCGCGCGATGGCCGTCGAGGTAGCGGATGGCGGACTCGATGCGGTCGTAGTCGGTCATGTTCACCTGTTGCTCCGGCAGGGGTGGCTGGGCCGCGCGTTCGCCGTAAGCTGGCGGATCGGTCCCTCGAAATCGACCCGATCCTTGCCACGAGGCCTGCTTGAAGCGAGTCGGAGTCCGAACGTTGCCGGAGTAGTGCGGATCACGCGATGATTATCGTTGCACGCGTGTCCGTGCGGAGTCGGGAACTGCCGGTGGCGGCGTTCCCGGTGACGTCCCTCGCCAACGCACGAGAATGACCATGAACGCCCCCGCATTCATCCACGGACTGCTCATCACGGCCGGCACGCTTCTCGCCCCGTCGCTCCTGGCGGCACAGGCGCCGGCACCCGACAGCCCGCTCCCGGCCGATCCCGCGGTCACGGTGGGCGAACTCGCGAACGGACTTCGCTACTACGTGCGCGAGAACGCCACGCCCGAGAATCGCGCCGAGTTTCGCCTGGTCGTGAACGCCGGCTCAATCCTGGAGGACGAAGACCAGCTCGGTCTGGCCCACTTCACCGAGCACATGGCTTTCAACGGCACCGAGAACTTCGAGAAGCAGGAACTGGTCGACTACCTGGAATCGATCGGGATGCAGTTCGGCCCCCACATCAACGCCTATACCAGCTTCGACGAGACGGTCTACATGCTGCGCGTCCCCATGGACGATCCGGAAGTGCTGGAGACGGCATTCCAGATCCTCCAGGACTGGGCGCGCGGCGTGGTCTTCGACCCGGAGGAAGTGGACCGGGAGCGCGGGGTGGTGATCGAGGAGTGGCGGCTCGGGCGGGGGGCGCAGGCCCGCATGTTCGACGCCCAGCTCCCCATTCTCTTCGAGGGCTCCCTCTATGCCGACCGCCTGCCCATCGGGAAGACGGAGGTGCTGGAGACGGCTCCCGCGTCGGTGCTCGAGCGGTTCTACCGTGACTGGTACCGGCCCGACCTCATGGCGGTGGTGGCCGTGGGGGACTTCGACGCGGAGGCCATCGAGGGCATGATCCGCGGCGGGTTCGAGGGCCTTGCGCCGCCCGCGAATCCCCGCCCTCGCGAGACGCCGGAGGTGCCCTTCGACCACCCGCCGCGGGTGGCCATCGCGACCGACGTCGAGGCGCTGCAGTCGCAGGTGTCGGTGCTGTACAAGAGGCCGGTAGCCGCCAGGGGCACCGTGGCCGCGTTCCGCCGCGGCATCACCGAGAACCTGTACGAGGGCATGATGGCGGCGCGCCTCGAGGAGCTGACGCAGCAGGCCGACCCGCCCTTCCTCATCGCCTTCCCGGCCGGCGGCAGCTTCGTGCGCGTGCTGGACATGTACCAGCTCCTCGCACTGGTGCCGGACGGCGGGCTCGAGCGCGGACTGGACGCGCTGCTCACGGAGGCCGAGCGCGTCCGCCGCCACGGCTTCACCGCGACGGAGTTCGAACGGCGCAAGGCCGAGGTCACGCGCGCCTTCGAGCGCCGTTTCGCGGAGCGCGAGAACCAGGAGTCCGCCAGTCTGGCGGGCCGCTACGTCCAGGCGTTTCTGACCGGCGCCGCCTTCACCAGCCCCGAGGACGAGCTGGAGCTGGTGAACGCGCTCCTGCCCGCGATCACGCTGGAGGAGGTCAACGGCCTGGCCGAGGAGTGGCTGCAGGAGCGGGGACGCGTGGTCATGGCCAATGCGCCCGAGAAGCCGGACCTGGAGGTGCCTGCGGAAGAGGCCATCCAGGGCGTGTTCGCATCCGTCGTGAGCCGGGAAATCGAGCCGTACGAGGACACGGCGGTCGACGCGCCGCTGGTAGCCGCGATTCCCGATGGTTCCCCGGTGGTCGACGAGGAAGTGGTGGAGCAGGTGGGGGTGACCGTGTGGACCCTCGAGAACGGCGTGCGCGTGGTCCTCAAGCCCACCGACTTCCGGGACGACGAGATCCTCTTTGCGGCCACCAGCCCCGGGGGCAGCTCGCTGGTTCCCGACGAGGAGTTCGCGGGCATCCGCATGGCTTCGGCGGTGGTGGTGGAGGGCGGCGTCGGCGAATTCGACAAGCTTGCCCTGGACAAGAAGCTGGCGGGCCTGGACGTGCGCGTGTCGGCGAGCGTGGGCGCGTTGACCGAGGGCATCGGCGGCAGCGCTTCGCCGCGCGACGTCGAGACCGCCTTCCAGCTCATCTACCAGCGCTTCATGGCCCCGAGGAAGGACGAAACCGCGTTCGCAGCCTACAAGACGCTGCTGTCCGGCATCTTCGCCAACCGGGGGGCCAGTCCCGCCGCGGCGCTCGGCGACACCGTGTCGCTGATCCTGACGCAGGGGCATCCCAGGGCGCTCCCGCCGGACGACGAGATGATCGAGCGCCTGGATCTGGACGCCTCCTTCGCCTTCTATCAGGATCGATTCGCCGACGCCAGCGACTTCGTCTTCTTCTTCGTGGGCGCGTTCGACCCGGACGAGATGCGGCCGCTGGTGGAGACCTGGCTGGGCGGACTCCCGAGCCTGGGAAGAGTGGAGACGTGGCGGGACGTAGGGATAGATCCTCCCGAGGGCGTGATCGAGAGGGAGGTGCGCAAGGGACTCGAGCCCCAGAGCCAGACCCGGATCGTCTTCGCGGGTGACGCCGAGTTCTCGCGCGAGGAGGAGATGGCGCTCGCCGCGCTCGCGGATGTGCTGGACATCCGCCTTCGCGAGCTGCTGCGCGAGGATCTGGGCGGAACCTACGGAGTGGGCGTAAGCAGTTTCCTGTCGACCCGCCCGGACGAGGAATATTCGGTGCGCATCAGCTTCGGTTCGGCGCCGGAACGGGCAGAGGAGCTGGCGGCCGTGGTCTTCGAGGAGATCGACCGCATTCAGCTGGAAGGGCCCGATGCCGAGACCGTGGAGAAGGTGCGCGAGACCCAGCGCCGCAACAGGGAGACCCGACTGGAGCAGAACCGTTACTGGCTGGGCCGCCTCCAGCGCCTGCACCAGCTCGGCGTGGACTACGGCTACGCGACCTCCTACGAGTTCATCGAGGGATGGACCGCGGACCACGTGCAAGAGGCCGCGCTCCGGTACCTGCGTGACGACCGATTCGTGAAGGTCGTGCTGTACCCGGAGAACCCCGTGCCCTGAGGCTCTACCCGGCGAGCAGGGTCAGCGCGACCGCGGTCACCAGGGCCACCGTCACGTTGTCGTCCACCGGGATGGGCGCCCGCTCCGCCGCCGCCGCCACCAGGCCGACGGCAACCGCGGGCCCCGATCCGGTGAACGGCAGCACGCACGCCGTCGCGACCGCCCAGAATACGGCGGACCCGAGCAGCGATGGCTGTCCCGGCGCCGCGCGGCCCCAGAGCTGGCCACACACGCTGGCGCACGGATCGGCCAGCGCGACCACCAGGATGCTGGGGATCCAGACCCGGCTCGGAAACACCAGCATCACCGCGGCGGCGCCGATCACGTACCAGGTCGACGACGCCCACTTGCCGGACTCCCGCGGCGAGGCGAGGTGGCGGAAGACCCGGAAGAACTTGCGGTTGAGGTCCGGTCGCCGGAGGCGCAGGACATCCGTCCCGACTGCCACCGCGATGATCGCGCCAAGACCCACCGAGAGCGCCAGCGGCGGCAGGAAGTCCAGCCAGATGAGCCCCACCAGCCCCAGGCCGCAGCCGGCGTGCACGACGCGCCGCCACGGCTGCAGGCCGCGCGTCTGCTCCACCAGTTTCTCCAGGGCCGGGTCCATGGTCCGGAAACTAAACCCCCTTGCCGGCCGTTCGCTTCTTCGTAAGATGGAAGGCGCCGCGCACACCTCGCCAGGAATCCGATCATGATGGCAGCGCTGAGAGCCTACGACGAGCGCATGCTGGATGTCATCACGGCTCGCCGGAAACGGTGGCTGGACATCTTCATGCGCGGCGTCACGCATGCGGGCGACTGGCCGTCGATGGTGGGCATCACGCTGATCCTCAGCTTCGGATTCCCGTCCGGACTGCGCCGGGTGGGGCTCGAATGCATGGCCGTGCTTACGGTGTCGCACCTGGCGGTGCAATTGATGAAGCGCACCATCAATCGGGCGAGGCCGAAGCTGCGTCCGACGGGGCTGTTCGTCCTGAAACCCCCCGACCGCTTCAGCTTCCCCTCGGGCCACGCCACCGCCGGGCTGGCGGTCGCCATCCCGCTCTACGTCGCGCTCCCCGCGCTGGCGGCCTTCACGGTTCTCGGCCTGGGGCTGGCCATCGGCGTGTCGCGCGCCTACCTGGGCGTGCACTATCCGGGCGACGTGCTCATGGGCTGGGTGACGGCGGTCGTCACCGCGCTGATCGTTTGACGGCAGCCTGCCGGTCCAGCGTGGCAGCCGCCCGACCCGAGTCGGCTTCGCCTAGGCGGGCCCCCTGGGGCGGTCGCCCGGTGCCGGCATCCGGTAGCCCACTCTTCGCTCGTTGATGATGTAAGCCGGCCGAGCCCCGTCCTCGCCCAGTTTCTCGCGCAGCCTCCTCACGACGGCGTGCACCAGCCTCGGGTTGGCGGAGCCCCGATAGCGGGTGCCCCAGGCGAGGCGCAGGAGCGCGCGGTAGGTCAGCACTCGTCCGGGGTTGGTCGAGAGCACGCGCAGCAGCTCGTACTCGGTGGCTGTCAGCTCCAGCGGCTCGCCGCCGAAGGTCACCCGGCGCGCATCATAGTCGATGGCCAGCTCTCGCAGCACGAAGGATGCGGGCTCGGCGCGCCTGCGCAACGCCGCCCGGATCCTCGCCGTCAATTCCGTCGCCGAGAACGGCTTGACGATGTAGTCGGCGGCCCCGGCTTCGAAAGCCTTCGCGATCGTTTCGTCCCGCGCGTAGGCGGAGATGAAGATGACCGGCAGATCGGCCAGGTCCGGAACCTGTTCCATCAGCTTGATGCCGTCGGTCCCGGGAAACATCAGATCGAGCAGGACCAGGTGCGGCCGCTCCGCGCGAATGATGCTCGACAGTTCCCGCGGCTCGCCCGTCTCGAGCACGGCGTACCCTGCCGTGGTGAGCGCATCGCGGACGAAGAACAGCGCCTGCGGGTCGTCGTCCACCACCAGGATGCGCGTCGGCTTCCCGCCTCGATGGGAGCGTTGCCGCGCGTAGGATTCCGGCGCCGTCACGTCGCCGCCGGCCTCCTCGGCGATGGGGACGGTGAACGTGAACCGGGCGCCCCGGTCCTCGCCTCCGCTCTCCGCCCGGATGCGCCCTCCGTGCGCCTCCACCAGCCCATTGCAGATGGCGAGCCCCAGGCCCGTCGCCACACCCCGCCTTCCGTCGCCCGCACCGGCCCGCCGGGAGAACAATCGCGCGAGCCGTTCGGGCGGGATGCCCTTGCCATAGTCCGAGACCGAGATCGCGACGTGCACGCCGTCCCGCCGGGCGCTCACCTCTATCGGGGACGATGCCTGAGAGTGTTTTGCCGCATTGGAGAGGAGGTTGCCCAGGACCTGCACGATGCGCTTCCGGTCCACCAGCACGCTCGGCAGGTCCGGAGGAACGTCGACGCGCACGCCCTGCTGGCCGCCGGCGCCCAGGAACGTGTTCCTCGCCCGGTCGATCAGCGCTCCGACGTCCGAGGCTTCGGGCGAGATTGACAGGGTGCCCGTCGCGATCCGCCCCGCATCGAGCAGATCGCCCATGAGGACGCTCATGTTGTCGGCCTGCTCGTCGATGATCCGGAAGAACTGCAGCATCTCGGCGGAAGAGAAGCGCGTGGACGCCCCGAGCACCGTGGTTGACGAGCCCTTGATGGCGGCCAGCGGCGCGCGCAACTCGTGCGTCACGATCCCCAGGAACTTCGTGCGCGCACGCTGCTCCTCGCGGAAGGTGCGGGCATTGGCGATCGCCGTCGCTGCCTGCGACGCCAGCAGCACGAGAACCTCCTCGTCCTCGCGGGTGAACTCGCGGTCTCCGTCCTTTCCGACGAGAAAGACACTGCCGGCGTAGATGCCCCGATGACGGATCGGCGTGGCCTGCAGCGTCCGGGATGCAATGGCGACGGGCAGGAAACCGCACGACCGGAGCCAGGTCGGCAGATCCCCGATCCGCACCGCATCCGGAAGATCGCGGAAACGCTCGAAGACCCGGAGCGCATCTTCCCATTCCTCGAGCTGCCGCAACTGCTCCCGCGTCAGCCCGGAGGCGACCCAGGATTCGGGTTCGCCCGCATCGTCGACGGTGGCGATCAGGCCATGGCGGGCACCGGTCAGGGCTCGGGCGCTGTCGACGACTTCCTGCAGGACGGTTGCAAGGTCCAGGCTCGCATTGATGCGCAGGATCGCGTTGCAGAGTTGCGAAACGCGCTCCTCGATTCCCAGCGCGTCCGGGTGGCCTGTCACCGGCCCACCCCCCCGGAGCTCGTCCGTCGTCCTGTCCCCGGATACAACCGGTGCGTCACCAAAACATCGCAAACCCGACTCAAAATGTCATCCAATCCTCATATAAGAACTAGTCCGGACGTGTCCGCATTTCGTAATATCACTTAAATATCACTAATCGACCTCAGAATATGACTGACAAATCACATGTTATCGGCTACCTTGAATGACGGGCTTGCGGTAAGCATGGGGGCGCTGTGTCCAGGCTATGGCTCCATTTGGCTACCGGAGGCGCGTGTTCGGGTGACGCGGCGAGGCAGGTACCATGAACCCACCGGATCTGTTCGAGCGCGTCGTGGTGTCGCTGCAGGAGGCGGCGCTCGGCAAGGCGCGCTGGTCGGAGGCGGCGTTGCTGATCAACGAGATCAGCGGGACGAGGGGTGGCGCCCTGGCGTTTGCCGACGGCCGCGCCCAGGCTGATGCACACTTCCTGTTCATGCAGCTGTGCCACGACGGCGAACGCCGCGAGGACCTCGAGAGGGAGTACTTCAGGGAGTATTGGGAACGCGACGAGAGCATTCCCCGCATCGGCCGTCTGGCGGACGGAGTGCTGGTGCCCACCGCCGAACTGTACACGGACCGGGAGAAGAAGAAGTCGCCGGCGTACACCGAGGCGAGGCGCAGGACCGGGATGCAGAACGGCCTCAACGTGCGGTTGGATGGACCGGGCGGATCGAACATCGTCCTGAGTCTCGCGGACTCCCGGGAACCGGGAGGCTGGAGTTCGGCTCAGCTGGCCGTGGTCCGGCGCCTGCTCCCGCACGTGCGGCAGTTCGTGCGAGTTCGCAAGACGCTGACCGATGCCGGAGCGCTGGGACGCTCGCTCTTCGCGTTGCTCGACGAGAGCCGCTGCAGCGTCATCCAGCTCGACCGGAACGCGCGAATCATTGCGGCGAACGACCGGGCCTGCCGCTTGCTGCGAGAGACAAGAGAACTGTCGGACCGGGAAGGGTTCCTGAGCGCCACTACGCCTCGCGACAACGGCGAGTTGCAGCAATTGCTGGCTCAGGCGCTGCCGCGGCTCGGCGGCCCGGGATCGTCCGGGTCAATGACCATCAGGCGTTCGTCATCCCGCACCAACCTGGTCGTGCACGTCACCCCCGTGGCGGTGCGCCAGCGGGACTTCCGCGCCGGGCACGTCGCCGCGCTCGTCCTGGTCGTCGACCCGGAACGTCGGCCCAGCATCGACGTCCGCCTTGTGCAAGCCGCGCTCGACCTGACCCCGGCCGAGAGCCGGCTGGCGGTCATGGTGGCCGCCGGGCAACACGCACGTGACATAGCCGCGCGCACGGGACGCAGCGAAGGCACGGTGCGCTGGCACATACAGAACATCTTCCGCAAACAGGGCATCTCGGGTCAGGCGGATCTTGTGCGGCGGGTGTTGTCGCTGGAGGGCTTTCCGGACTTCAGCCCCTGACCCCGGACCCGGGCAGGCGTCGTGGCGATCGTGTTCCAGCCTTGCATGTCCCTCGCACCCCGCTGATTCGTTCCGGCCTTCGCAGACGACTACAGAGCTTTCGGCCTTCGCGTCCGCGATTCGCGTTTCATTGACCGGCTTCCCGGTCTCCGCGCGCGTCGGGGTTTGCCGATCCCCGGTTTCGGCGGGCCTCGCCGTACCTTCAGTTGGCGGCCGTGCCACTCCGCCTTGTATTCGAGCTGGCGCAGCAGTTCGCTGCTCGCGCCCTCCACTTCAATCTCGCGGGCGTCGAGCACGACCCCGGTGGTGGTCTTGTGCTGCAGATCGCCCCGGCGATTCCTCACCTTGCGCGCCTGGTTGCGCACGAGAGCAAGGGCGCGCTTGCGGCCTTCGGACCCGAACTCGCATCGCTCCAGTCGCCGCTCGAGCCTCGCCAGGCGGCGTCGCGCGTTCCTGAGCGTCCTGCTCTCGCGGACCACGTGGACGGAGCCGCCGTCGGCCGACACCGTGATCTCGTTGCCCTTCTGGCGCACCGCCGCCTTGTCCGTCCTCGGTTCCACCCGAGTGAGCGGCGCGCACTCGAACAGGCACGAGAGCATCCAGCGGTTCCCCGCATCCAGCCACGCCCGCCCGGAGAGCAGACCACGCGTCTTGCGTCCGCGTGGCCCGGAGAGCCTCTTCCCGGGCAGTTTCCCGCCCTTCCAGCGCACCCAGCCGAACTTGGGCAACCGCACCCGGTTGTGCTCGAAACGAATGCCCTGGTTGCTCAGGTAGATGCCGGGCTCCCGGCCAAACCTCTTGATCTGGGGGAAGCCGCCCTGCCCGCGTCTGCCGGGTTTGCTGAACCAGTTGCGAAAGGCCTGGTCGAGATCGCTGGCGACGCGGTAGATCGCGCTGGCGGGGGATCCCCGGTGTTCCGGTTTCCGCTGCCACTCGCGCGCGAAAGCGCGCATCTCGCTCAACGGCAGGCGCCGTCCGGTCTCCCAGTACCTGAGCTGGGAGGCTGCGAGCAGGGCGTTCGCGAGTTCGCGCAGACCGTTCCTGCAACTGAGCAGAGCCGCATCCTGGGTGGGGCTCGGGTAGAGCCTGCAGCGCCAGCCGACGTAGCGCCGGGCAGCCGATGCGTCCACGGTCACGTCGCCCGTGGGTCGGGTGCCGGCGCGGAAACCGGATCGTGCGGCCCCGATCCGTTGACGGAGCGGGGCTCCCACACGGAATCGACCCACTCATCGAATCGCTCGACGACCCGTTCCGGATCCCTGGCCGCCGCCGCGAGCGTGCATCCGGCCATCCGCGCGACGTTGATTTCCAGCGTGCGGCGCCGCAGCCCCACCTGGTCGGCGATCGCCTCCCAGTCGGCCCCGGCGCGAGCGCGAACGGCCCACAGCAGGACAGCCCAGTTCATGAACTCCTTCAGGCGGCACCGGAGCGGCGGGTCCTCTCTCCAGTACTGGCGCAGTGTCGACGCCGCCAGGTTGACCTGGCCCGCCAGCCGGTGAACTGAACTCGCCGGCACGAACCTCGTGGCGGCAGCGTCGTCGTGCAGGCCGCAAACATGGCTGATCGCCTCCCTGACGGACGGTCTGAAGGACGGGTCGGAGAGCAGCCTCAAGCCGAGACCGTGCATCGGATCCCGGCTCGGCCTCCCGGAACTCTCAGGAACTTTCACGAGGCGCCTCTCCTTGCCCGTTTGCGTTCGACTATCGCAATATGGCAGGAACACCGTTCCGTCGCGCCTTTCAGGAAAAAGGGTATCGCCCCTATATTCATACAGGGTATCGTACCTGCTGAGTTGAAGGTTGCGCGCCTCCTGGTCCGAAGCACTGTGGACATGGCCGCCCGAGATAATCATCGTTTTATTCGTATATATTACGGCGCTTTTTTCGTATCAGAAAACAGTGGTCGTCTTCGATAATTCGAGGATTTCGCGACTGACCATTTGCCCAGGAGCGGAGTGATAGTCCGTAACTGGTTGTCAAATATGAAAGTTCCCAAACTGGCACCACCTTTGCCTATCCGAGGGCACGCGACTCTGTCCAGCCACTTCAGGCCGGTACTCCATTCCCACCACTCAGGAGGTTCCATGAACCGACTCAAACTCCTTGCCACAGCAACGCTGATGGCCCTGACCTTCACCGCCTGCGACGAGGGCACTCCGCCGCCTGTGGAGCCGCCCCCGCCGCCGACTCCCGTGGGAACGATCTCCGGGACGGTGACGATCGAAGGGACGGCCGCCAGCGGCATCACCGCCACTCTGTCGTCGGGTGCGACCACGACGACGGGGTCGGGTGGCAGCTTCGCCTTCTCGGGCGTCGAGGCCGGGACCTACACGGTCACCATCAGCGGCTTCCCCGAGGACGCGACGTTCGCCCAGGTGACGCAGTCCGCGACCATCGCGAGCGATGGTCAGAACGTGCAACTCAACTTCGCCGGTGAGTACATCCGCTCCTCGGCGGTGGTCGGCAACGTGGTTGCGGCCGACGCGATGATGAGCGGCGGCGACGGCCAGCCCGAAACGCTGGTCGGCGTGACGGTCACGCTCGGCGGCGAGCACGCCATGGGCGAGACGATGGAGACCGCCGAGGACGGCGGCTTCGCCTTCACCGGGCTCCGCGCGGGCACCTACACGGTCACGATCAGCGACTTCCCGGAGGATGTCTCCTTCGAGACGGTGAGCGTCGAGGTCGAGGTCGAGGTGGGCGAGGTCGGCAGCGCCGACTTCACGGGCCACTTCATCCGCACCTCCGCGGTCGAGGGCCAGGTGGTCATCGAAGGCGAGGGCCTTGCCGGGGTGACGGTCACCCTGTCGGGCGGCCCGGCCGACGAGAGCTACACCGCGATGACCGACGCCGACGGCATGTACCGGTTCGAGGAACTGCGTCCCGGCGACTACACGGTCAGCATCTCCGACTTCGACACCCGCGACTACGAGTTCGCAGCCACGTCGCAGGATGTGAGCGTGGATCTGGACGAGACGGGGACGGTGTCGTTCACCGGCATCCTGCTGCGCACCTCCGGCATCGCCGGCCGGGTGAGCGTCGAGGGCATGGGCCTCGGCGGCATCGAGGTCACGCTGGCGGGCGGCGATGAGAGCCGCACCGCGATGACCGACGACGGCGGCCAGTACTCCTTCGCGGGTCTGGCGGCGGGCGAGTACACGGTCTCGATCGCGGTCGAGAGCGACGCGTACGTCTTCGAGTCGATGAGTTCGGACGTGACGCTGGCCGACGACGAGTCGGCGATCGTGAACTTCGAGGGCGCGCACGCGCGCACCGCGAGCGTCTCGGGGATGGTGTTCCTCGACGAGGCGACGAAGAACAACATGTACGACGAGGGCGAGCATCCGCTGGCGCACGCCGGCATTCCGGTTGCACTGGTGGGCCCGGGCGTCAACGAGCAGCGGCTGGGCGCGACCGACGCGACCGGCGCGTTCTCGTTCACGGAGCTGCAGGCCGGCCCGTACCAGCTCGTCGTGCTCATCAACGCCACGGTCGCGGCAGCGCTCGCGGCCAACGACGTGGCGTACGGCGGAGCCGGGGAAGGCTACGCGATCGCGCTCGGCGTCGGCGAGGCCGCAGCGCAGAACATCCCGTTCGACATCACGCACACGACCGTGAACTTCACGGTGTCGCTGAAGCACGGCGACGACATGGGTGCGGCAGTTCCCGGCGCCACGGTCACGCTCTACTCGGGTGACAACAAGGTCGGCAGCGGCGACACCGGCGACGACGGCTCGGTGATGATCAAGGTCGCGCGTGCCGGCACCAGCGGGAACATGGTGATGGCAGGCGTCGCCGCAGACGGCTACGACGTGGCCGACGGCATGACCGAAGTGTCCTGGGATCCGCAGATGTTCGGGACCGCGGCCGGGAACTCCAACGACATCGTCAACCTGAACGTCGACGCGACCGTGAGCGGCGCCACGATCACCACCGACTATGGTGGCGGCGAAGCGCTCGCCGGGTGGGCGATCGGCGTCATGCACGGCGAAGACGCGGTCGAAGGCGCGCCCGAGATGCTGGACGACGACGGCAACGCGGCGCTCATGACCACCGTGGCCAAGGACGACCTGCCCGCGACCTTCGCCTTCGCGGTCGCCGACGACCAGGACGACAGGATGGACGGCGGCGAGAGCTACGAGGGCAGCGCGGTGGAGTACACGCATACCGGTCTCGCGCTGGCGGGCACGATGGACGCCGGCACGATCGAGGTTGCCTACTCGACCCAGACCCTCAAGGTCTACGTGCACCACGAGCGCGACCAGGTGATGGGCTACACCGGCAACCTCCTGGGCGGCGACGTGAGAGACGAGGGCATGGTCTCCGTCGGCATCCGCTACGTCGACGACAGCGGACGCTCCCGTGCGTTCACCTCGGCGGACAAGGTCAAGAGCAACAGCAGCGGTGGCGTGCACACCTTCACCAACGTGCCGGCCGACAAGAACGTCATCGTCCAGGCGAGCAAGACCGACGCCGCCTCGAGCATCAAGCTCCTCGAGCCCGATGAGCTCGCGGCATACACGGGCATGGATGTCAACGGCATCACGGGCGGCGCCTTCGGTGCGATGGGCGGTTTCAACCACACGGTCGAGCTCTGCCCGCTACAGGCCACCACGCCTCAGGACCACGGCGAGTGCGCATCGTTCGCCTACGTGACCACCCACACCGTGAGCGGGCTGGTGTGGAAGATGGGTGTCTCCAAGAGCGGTGACGACTTCGAAGAGAAGGATCCTGTGTTCGTACCCGGTCAGACGGTCAGCCTGTCACCGGTCGAAGGCAAGAACCTCGCGGGGGAGGAAGAGTCCTTCACCACCACGGAGAAGGACGATCGCAAGGACAAGACCAAGGGCGCCGACCCGACCCACGCATTCAGCTTCAGCGGTGTCGCCTCGGGCGCCTACGAACTCAACGTTCCGGACGGATGGCGCGCGAAGATGGGCGACAAGGGCGCCACCGCCGACGTCGGCGACGCGCTCAGCCCGCTCGATGGCCCGGTCTCGCTCGACGTCACGCCGGCGACGGCTACCGTCTACGGCCGTGTCGACGGTGGTGACGGCTTCCCGCTCGAAGGCGTAACCGTGGACGTGAACGGACGGACGGCCATGACCGACGCCAGCGGCCGCTACATCGTGGACGGTGTCAGCGCGGTGCGGGGCAAGGTCTTCGTTTCGGCCGCCAAGGAGGGGCAGAACGCCACCAAGCCGGACTCCACCGGCGTCGAATTCGGCGCGAACACGGTGAGCAGGTTCGACATCGACCTGTCGGCCGTGGGGCAGACCGCCTCGATCAGCGGCACGGTCAGGGCGTCCGGCACCGCCGCACCGGTTGCCGGTGCAGAGGTCACGGTGACCGGCTCGAAGGTGACCAACCTCGACAAGAACGGTAAGCTCCTGACGGACGCCGAAGGCAGCTACACGGCGATCGTCGAGGCTGTCGAACTGGGCGGAACGGTCTCGGTGTCCGTCTCCAAGAAGGGCATGAGCTTCGCGCCTGCGTCGATCGGTGGTCTTCCCGCGCACGCCAATTCGGCCATCTCGGGAATCGACTTCACCGGCTTCGTGCACGCCACGATCACCGGTGTAGTGGTTGCTCCGGGCGGTGGCCCGTTGAGCGGCGTGGCGCTTTCGGCGACGTCGACGACCGACACCACCCTGGTCGTGCACGACACCACGGGTGTGACTGGCCGGTTCTCGCTCAGCGTGCCGTACGGCGGCTACACCGTCGCGGCGTCGTTGGACAACCACGTCTTCGGCGACCCCTCGGCGTCGTCGACCGGCTGGACGGTGCCCACGGCTCCGGGCCAGACCGTGGACATTGGCCGCATCCAGGCGATGACGGCGATGGCCAGAAACGTCAGTGCGATGCGCGAGACGGATACGACGACGGTGGCGGGAGTCTCGACCTACAACGGCACCGTAACGGTGAGGTGGATCGACAGCGCTGACGATGTGCCCGTCGGGTACAGCGACGCCGTCTACAGCCTCGAGACCAACACCGGCACTGACGGTGCCTGGGAGGCCGCTGATGGCGGCGCGCTCGCCGGCGGAGATACGACCGGACTCGGCAGATTCACTGCCGGCGCCGACGACGACGGCGAGTTCATGGTTCGGGTCGTAGCCACGGCTCAGAACGACACCGACGTGGATCCGCAGCACACCGATCCCCTGGTGCTCAACTCCGGTCCGTTTACGCTTGCGGCGGTCGATCCGTCAGTCAGCGGTGTCGCGGCTGCACTTGATGTGACTGCCGATACCACCGTTGCCGACACGTTCACCGTCACCTGGGACGCGACGACGAACGACCGTTCGGAGTTCCGGATCACCGTCCAGCTGGCTCCGGCCTCGCTGAATGGGCAGACGTTCTGGTTCGTCGCTGAGGGCGGCGCTCCCGCCGCGCTTACCAGCTCTACCAGGGAGTGGGAATTGGAGATCGCCGGTGGAACTGCGCCCGCGGGCAACGTTGCGTGGGACGTTGCGGTCACGGGCGGTGCGGCAGACGTCCCCATCACCGCGGCCGAACTCAGGGCAGCCACCATGGTCCGAGTCGAGTCGAGACAAGGCGCGACCGGCGATTGGATGAGCGTCGCAGCCTCTGTCACCGGTGGAAGCTAGCAACCTTCAACACCATCAGCCTGGCTGACTCGCCACCAGCCAGGCTGATGGTCGTGGGACGGTTCACCCCCCGTCCGGGACTTCCCGGGCGGGGGGTGACGCTCGTTCAAGTCACTATTCCACCGCGCGTTATCCACCTGACGCGGAGACGATACGATGATCCCGAACCAGCCTGGCCTACCTGTCCGCGCCTTTCTGGCCGCCGTAGTGATCTGCGGGTTCCTGAATCCCTCAACGGGCGTGCGCGCCGAGGAGCCGTCTCCGGACGGTTGGACAGAGGTGGTCCGGCCGGTCGCGGCGAGCGCCCGGGGGGCGACGGCCGCCCGGCCCACGATCACGACTCTCAGCTGGACATGGATTGGACCGGCACAGGAAACTGCCAGGCTTGATATCGGTTTCTCGGAACCCGTGAACGGCTTCACGATCGAGGACATCCAAATCACATGCCCGCACTCGACTACGACGTGCGTCACGGTGGCTACCCTGGTCGACGTGGGCACGAATTCCCGGTCCTTTTCCGCCAGACTGGAGATGCCGGAAGACTATGACGGCCTTGTGACCGTCCACATCCCTGCCGACAGGGTACACAACAACTCGAACCCGCCGGAGGGGAATCTCCCGTCGACTACGATCGTCGAGCCCGTGGACACGAAGGCCCCTGGTAGGGTCCCCACTGCTACGAGGATCAACGGCGACCGAGTCTTCATCGTCTTCGACGAAGACCTTGACAGGCGCTTCGTTCCGGCAGTCAAGGACTTCGCGGTTGGCTTCACCAGGAGAGGTGCGTTCGACCGCAAAACCGTAGTCGAGGTCGAGATGTCCACGCGCGAAGTGGTCCTGTACCTGGACAGCCCGGTCGAGGCGGGCGACGTGGTTGAGGTGATCTATTTCGACACCGGCCCGAACGCGATCCGGGACCTGGTCGGCAATCGAGCATCGGGCTTCCAATTGCCGGGGTGTCCTCCATCGAGATTCGATGAATGCGTGAGAAACGTCACCGGAAGCACGCCCACCGGGCTTCCCGGCGCGCCCCGCAACCTCACGGCGGTGGCCGACGGCGCCGACGCGATCGACCTGGACTGGGATCCGCCGAGCTCGGAGGGCGGCGCCAGGATCACGGGGTACCTCATCGAGTGGTCGGAGGACGGCCGCGACCCCTGGTCGACTCTGGTGCGCAGTCGGGACACGGCAACCGTCTACCGCGATGAAGACGTCTCGGCGGGCGAGACGCGCCACTACAGGGTGTCGGCGGTCAACTTCAACGGGGAGGGATCCCCCTCCAACGTCGCCAGCGCCACCACGGAGCATGTCCTGCCGGACGCTCCCGGGCGATTGACGGCGCGGGCCCGCGGGACGTCCGAAATCGTGCTGAACTGGAGCGTCCCCACCTCCAGTGGCTCGTCCCGGATCACCGGCTACTGGATCCAGGTGTGCTCGAGCACCAGCGCGACAGGTTGCCTACCGGCGTCTCCCTCGGGCACCGGCGGGTGGATCACACTCGTGGCCGACACCGAATCACGGGCCACCTCATACACCCACCGCGACCTCAGGCCCGGCATAACCCGTCACTACCGCGTCGCGGCCAGAAATCGGGCGGGTTGGAGCGAGTGGTCGAACATCGCTCAGGCGACCATCGAACCGGTCGTTCCGGGCGCACCCACGGAGCTCACGGTGACCCCTTCGCCCCTGGCAGGAAGCACCCAGCTCGACCTCACCTGGTTGGCTCCGTTCGACGACGGCGGAAGCGCGATCACCGGCTATCTGATCGAGTGGTCCGCCACCCGCGTCGGCCCGTGGCTCCCGCTCGTAACCGACACCGAATCACTGGTCAGGTCATACACCGACAGAGGTCTTGGCCCAAACATCACCCGGTTCTATCGCGTATCCGCGATCAACAGCAAGGGGCCGGGCCGTCCCTCCAACGTGGCCCAGGGCACCACCAATGCAGGGCCGCCCGGTCCCCCGCAGAACGTGCGCGCGCGCAGCACCGGGCCGCACAGCATTCTCCTCGCCTGGGACCGGCCCGAAAGCGACCGGGGAGCGCGCGTCACCGGCTATGCCATCCAGAGGATCGGACCCGACGACAACGACTGGATCACCCACCGTGCCAACACGGGGACGACGGCGACCACATTCACGGACAAGGGACTGGAGCCGGTGACCCGGTACCAGTACCGGGTGGCGGCCATCAACCGCGTGGGCCCGGGGGAGTTCGCGCCGCTGCCCTCGGAGCTTCCGGCATCGGCCATTACGCACGCCGACCTTGCCGGGGCCCCGACCGGGCTGACGGCACGGGCGGTGGGCACGGCCCGCATCGACCTGTCGTGGAACGCGCCCCGCTACACCGGCGGTGTGTCGATCATCGGCTACCGCATCGAGACCTCCGACGACGGGGGCGCGACCTGGAATCTCCTCCGCCGCAACACCAACTCGACGGCGACGACGTTCTCCGACGTGAATCTCCGGCCCGCCACCACGCGGCACTACCGGGTGGCGGCGGTCAACCTCGCGGGGCCGGGGTCGTGGTCGAACACGGCGCGGGCGACCACTGACGCGACCCTGCCGTCGGTGCCGCGACGTCTCAGCGCCGAGGCGGTCGGCACCTCGCAGATCACCCTCTCCTGGCAGGCGCCCTCGGACGACGGGGGCGCGCGCATCACCGGCTACCGCATCGAGGTGTCGGCCGACGGAGGCAGGAGCTGGGAGGACCTGGTGGGCAACACGCGCACCACGGCCACCGTCTACACACACAGCGGGCTGGAGCCGGCCTCGACACGCCACTACCGCGTCTCGGCGGTCAACCGGATCGGTGTGGGCGATGCGTCGCGGGTCGCGGGCTCCACCACCGACGCCACCGTGCCCGACGCGCCCACCGGGCTGGCTGCCAATGACGTCACGCCCACGCAGATCGACCTGTTCTGGATCGCGCCCGCCTACAACGGCGGCGCGCGCATCACCGGCTACCGCATCGAGGTGTCGGAGGACGCCGCCGTGTGGGCGGACCTGGTGACCAACACGGAGTCAACGGTCACCGCCTTCTCCCATACCGGCCTGCTGCCAGGGAGCACGCGCCACTACCGCGTCTCGGCGATCAACCGGGCAGGTACCGGCGCGGCGTCGGCGAACGCCTCGGCGGCCACGGACGACCCCGTGCAGCGCGCGGGACGACTCAACACGCGCGTCCTGCCGCACGTGGCGGCCGCGATGACGTCGAGCACCGTCTCGGCGATCGCAGGCCGCGTCGACGCCGTGGCCAGGGGGATGGGCATGGAGCGGCGCGTCGAGACGAACGGGCTGTCGTCCATGGCCGCGAGCCTGTCCGCGCCGGGTGGCGGCGGGATCGGGCTCGCACAGGGCGACCAGGCCGGCTTGGCCGCCCTCTTCGGCGGCACCTCCTTTACGATGCCCTTCCGCGCCTCCGACGCGCAGCCGCAGTCCGCCACGGGTACGCAGCTGGCAAGCTGGGGCGCGGGCGAGTACCACTACCTCGGCGAGCCCGGCGCGAGCGGCGTCGACTGGAAGGGCAACATGGTGAGCGCCCACGTCGGCGTGGACCTGCGCGTGGGGCCGGACATCCTGGCGGGTGTCGCGGGCTCGTATTCCTCGGGCTCCTTCGACTTTACCGACAGGACGGGCGCGCGCCCGGTGACCGGCACCTACGGCACCACGATGGCCAGCGTGCATCCCTACGTGGCGTGGTTCTCCGACGCGCCCGGCACCTCGGTGTGGGGCTCGGCCGGGTTCGGCCGGGGCGACGTGGAGGTCGATGACGTGCGTGAAGGACTCCGCACCAGTCCGGCCAGCATGTTGACCGGGGCGGGAGGCACCAGCTACCAACTGCTCACGAGGGGCTCGGGCGGCGTCCGCCTCAAGGCCGAGGGCTGGGCCGGCCAGGTCATGGTCGACGGCACCGAGCAGATCGAAGAAGTCACGCTGAGCATGCAGCGCGGCAAGCTCGCCCTGGAGCTGACGCAGGCCTTCCGCGCCAGTGAGGGCCAGGAGATGGCGTTCGTGCTCGAGGGCGGGATGCGCTACGACAACGGCGACGGCGTGAACGGTGCCAGCGCGGAAGTCGGCGGCGGTCTGCGCTACACCAACTCAGGTTTCGGGCTGACCGCGGAGGGCCGCGGCCGGTTCGTGATCTCGGCGCGCGACGGCTACGAGGAATGGGGCCTGGGTGGCACGCTGATGTTCGATCCGGCGGCCCGGGGCGAGGGGCTCTCGATCCGGGTGGCGCCGTCGTACGGCGACCAGACGAGCGGGGTGAACCAGCTCTGGGAGCGCGGGGTGTACGACGCGGTGGGCGGCCACGATCTGGGCATGAGTCCCAACGTGGACGGTGAGGTGGCCTACGGCCTCGCCGACTTCCACGGCACGCCCTACGGCGGCTTCCACCTGGCCGAGAGCGGCATGCGCGCCTTCTCGAGCGGCGTGCGCTACGACCTGGGCGCGGATGTCGGGCTGCGGCTCGAAGGCACGCGGCGCGAGAGCGGGCTCGGCGGAGCGCAGCACACGGTGGGCGTCCGGGGGAGGATCCGGTTCCGGTAGGGGGGAGGATGCGCGCTGACCCCCACCTCATCGGCCGCCGCTCCCCGGCTCGGGCATGCGGTAGCCGACGCGGCGCTCGGTGAGGATGTAGGCGGGGCTGGCCGCGTTGTCGCAGAGCTTGTCGCGGAGCTTCTTGACGTACGTGCGCACCGGTCCCGGGTTGCTCGCGCCACGCTTGCCCCACACCGTGCGAAGCAGCCGCTCATAGGTCAACACGCGTCCGGCGTTCTGCGAGAGCACGCGCAGCAGGTCGTACTCGGTGGCGGTCAGTTCGACCTTGCGGCCCGCCAAGGTCACCCGGCGCTGGTCGTAGCGTATACGGAGTTCGCCGAGTGCGAACGCCTCGGGCCGGGCTCGCCGCCTGAGCGCCGCGCGAATTCGCGCCACGAGCTCGGTCGGCGAGAACGGCTTGACGATGTAGTCGGCCGCCCCGATTTCGAGCGCCCTCGCGACGGTCTCGTCGTTGCCGTAGCCCGAGATGAAGATCACCGGCAGTTCGACGAGTTCGGGGATCCGCCTCATGAGCTCGATGCCGTCCGTGCCCGGAAGGACCAGGTCGAGGAGGACGAGGTCGGGCCGTTCGGCCTCGATCAGGCGCTCCAGCTCCTGCGGATCGCCTGTCGCCAGCGCGGTCCAGCCCGCCGAGGCGAGCGCGTCGCGAACGAAGCGCAGCATCAGCGGATCATCGTCGAGCACGAGCACGCGCGTGCGTTCGCGGCCGCCGACGGACGGCCGGTCCAAACCGCCCGCGTCGGTCGCCGCGGCCTCGGCCGCGGCGGCCGGGAGCGTGAACGTGAAGCGCGCGCCGAGGCCCGGCCCCTCGCTCTCGGCGCGGATGCGGCCGCCGTGCGCCTCGACGAGCCCCTTCGCGATCGCGAGCCCGAGCCCCGTGTGGCCTCCGGGGCCGGGACGCGCCTTGCGGAACAGGCGCGGAAGCTGTTCGGGCGGGATGCCGCCGCCCTGGTCGGAGACCGAAATGGCCACGTGGGCACCGTCGCGTACTGCCTCGACCCGGATCGGCGACGAGGAGGGCGCGTGCCGCGCGGCGTTGGCGAACAGGTTGTTCAGCACCTGTGCAATGCGCTCCCGATCGGCCATCGCGAGCGGCAGGCCCGGCGGGAGCTCGACGAGCACGGGGTGCCGGATCCCGCCGCTCAGGAACGTGGTCCGCGCCCGATCCACGAGCGCAGCCACGCTCGTGGGCTCGGGCGCCACGGTGAGCGTACCCGCCTCGATGCTGCCCGCGTCCAGCAGGTTTGCGACCAGGCCCCGCATGTGGCTGGCCTGCGCGTCGATGAGCCGGAAGAACTCAATCATCTCCGCCCGGGACGCGCGGCCGGTGGCCTCGAGCACCGTTCCGGCCGAGCCCTTGATCGACGCGAGCGGAGCACGAAGCTCGTGGCTCACCAGCCTCAGGAAACCTGCCCGTTGCCGCTCGAGCTCCTCGAACGGCGCCAGGTCCTGCATCGTCACGACGACCGAGACGAGCTGTCCCTCGTCCCCGGAACGGATCGGCGTCACGTTGATCAGCGTCCGCACGCTCCGCCCGTCCGGCACCGACAGCTCGACCTCCTCGGCCCGCAGCGGGGCGGCGCCCTCGAGCAGGCCGACCAACGGAAGATCCGCGAGCGCAAACTCACGCCCGTCGGACAGGCGGCACGTCATCACTTCCAGGAGCTGCTCGGTCACCGAGCCCGCCGTGCGGATCCCTTCGACGATGCGCAACGCCTCCCGGTTCACCGACGCCACCCGCGCGCTGCCGGCCTCCAGCACCACCACGCCCACCGGCGACGTCTCGACCAGCGCCTCGAGATCGGCCCGCGCCCGCGCAACCTCACGGTGCGTCCGCGCGTTCACGATCGCGGCGGCCGCCTGCGAGGCGAACAGCATCAGGATCTCCTCGTCCTCCGGCGTGAACGCCTCGCCGTTCGCCTTGTCGCCGACGAAAAAGGTGCCGACATGCTCGTCCCGGTGGCGCATCGGAGCGCCCTGCATCGTGCGCGCGGACCACGGGCCCGGAGGAAAGCCGAGCGACTCGAAGTAGCCCGTGAGGTCCGCCAGCCGGAACGGGTGCCCGATGTCGCGCAGCCGCTCGAAGAGCCGCGGCCCGTCGGGCCACGCCATCAGCGCCCCTACCTCCTCCTCGGACATGCCCGACGTCACGAAATCCACGAGCCGCCCGTCCGCGTCCACCGTCGTCATAATGCCCTGGGTGGCGCCCGTCAGCGCACGGGCACTGTCGACCACCTCCCGGAGCACCGTGTCCAGATCCAGGCTCGAGTTGACGCGCAGCACCGTGCCGCTCAGCCGCGCGAAGCGGTCCCTGAGCGACCGGATTTCCCGCCTCAGTTCGCGCACGTCGTTCAATGGTCCTCTATCCGTTTTCGTGGCTGGATCCGCGAATACATCGTATCGACATGAGAATAGCGATGGTTTATACGTCTTGTCCATGAAAAACGCGTTAGATTTAACACCGTGCGGGGGGTTGACAATCGATGCAGAGCTGGGGGAGACCCCAGACGGGGAAGATCGTCGAGCGAAGGCGCGTTCAGGTGACGCGCGTTTGGGGCGAATGCCATGAACCCACAGGATCTATTCGAGCGCGGCGTGGTGTCGCTACAAGAGGCCGCGCTCGGCAAAGGGCGCTGGCTGGAGGCGGCGTTGCTGATCAACGAGATCAGCGGCACGAGGGGCAACGCCCTGGCGTTCGCCGACGGCCGCGCCCAGGCTGACGCGCACTTCTACTTCATGCGGCTGTGCCACGATGGCGAGCGCCGCGAGGACCTCGAGAGGGAATACTTCAGCGAATACTGGGAACGGGATGAGAGCGTTCCCCGCGTCGGCCATCTGACCAATGGGGCGTTGGTGCCCACCGCCGAGTTGTACACCGACCGGGAGAAGACGACATCGCCGGCGTACACCGAGGCTCGGCGCAAGACGGGGATGCAGAACGGCCTCAACGTGCGGCTGGATGGGCCGGGGGGATCGAACATCGTGCTGTGTCTCGCGGACTCCCTGGAACCGGGAGGCTGGAGTTCGACTCAGGTCGCTGCGGTCGGGCGCCTGCTACCGCACGTGCGCCAGTTCGTGCGAGTGCGCCAGACGCTGACCGATGCGGGGGCGGTGGGACTCTCGCTCTTCGGGTTACTCGACAAGAGCCGCTGCGGCGTCATCCAACTCGACCGGAACGCACGGATCGTTGCGGCGAACGACCGGGCCTGCAGTCTGCTGCGACAGGCCGAAGGGCTGTCGGACCGGGACGGGTTCCTGAGTGCCACGACGCCTCGAGACAACGGCGAGTTGCAGCAATTGCTGGCTCAGGCGCTGCCGCGGCTCGGCGGACCCGGATCGTCCGGCTCCATGATGATCGAGCGCTCGTCATCCCGCACAAACCTGGTGGTGCACGTCACCCCCGTGTCCGTCCACCGGCGGGACTTGCGCGCGAGACAGGTCGCCACACTCGTCCTGGTTGCCGACCCGGAGAGCCGGCCCAGGATCGATGCCCGCCTCGTGCAGGCGGCGCTCGACCTGACCCCGGCCGAGAGCAAGCTGGCGGTCATGGTGGCCGCCGGGCAACACGCGCGTGACATCGCCGCGCGCACGGGACGCACCGAACGCACGGTGCGCTGGCACATAGAGAACATCTTCCGCAAACAGGGCATCTCGGTTCAGGCGGACCTTGTACGGCGCGTATTGTCACTGGAAGGCTTTCCCGACTTCCGCCCCTGACGCTCCTTCGCATCCCCTGATTCGTTCCGGCCTTCGCAGACGGCTACAGGGCTTTCGGCCTTCGCGTCCGCGATTCGCGTTTCAGCGACCGGCTCCCCGGTCTCGGCGCGCGTTGGGGCTTGCCAGTCCCCGGTTTCGGCGGGCCTCGCCGTACCTTCAGTTGGCGGCCGTGCCACTCCGCCTTGTATTCGAGCTGGCGCAGCAGTTCGCTGCTCGCGCCCTCTACTTCGATCTCGCGGGCGTCGTGCACGACGCCGGTCGTGGTCTTGTGCTGCAGGTCCTCCTGGTGGTTCCTGACCTTCCGCGCCTGGTTGCGCATGCGGGCCAGGGCGCGCTTGCGGCCTTCGGACCCGAACGCGCATCGCTCCAGCCGCCGCTCGAGCCTCGCCAGGCGGCGTCTCGCCTTCCTGAGCACCCTGCTCTCGCGAATCACCTGGACGGCCTCCCCGTCGACCGTCACCCTGATCTCTTTGCCGTTCTGACGGACCGCTGCCTTCTCCGTGCTCGGTTCGACGGGGGTAAGCGGCGCGCACTCGAACAGGCACGAGAGCATCCACCGGTTGCCCGCATCCAGCCAGGCCCGCCCGGAGAGCAGGCCAAGGGTCTTGCGTCCGGGAGGCCCCGCGAGCCTGCCCCGCGGGAGGCTCCCGCCCTTCCAGCGCACCGAGCCGAATTTCGGCAGCCACACGCGGTTGCCCTCGAAACAGATGCCCTGGTTGCTGAAGTAGATGCCGGGCTCTCGTCCGATGCCCTTGATCTGGGGAAACCCCCTGCGCCTGCGCCTTCCCGGCTTGCTGAACCAGGTGCGGAAGGCGCGGTCGAGATCGCTGGCGACGCGGTAGGTCGCGCTGGCGGGGAATGCCCGGTGCTCCGGCTCCCGCTTCCACTCGCGCGCAAAGGCGCGCAGCTCGGCCAGCGACAGGCGGCGTCCGGTCTCCCCGTACCTGAGCTGGGAGTTGGCGAGCAGGGCGTTCGCGAGTTCGCGCAGGCCGTTCCTGCACCGGAGCAGCGCCGCATCCTGTGCTGGGCTCGGGTAGAGCCTGCAGCGCCAGCCCACGTAACGCCGGGTGGGTGATGCGCCCGCGGTCATCCGGCCTGCTCGAAGGACGCCCGCGCCGGAACCGGATCGTTCCTCTTCGACCCGTGGGCGGCTCGGGGCTCCCAGACGGAATCGACCCACTGATTGAATCGCCCGACGACCCGTTCCGGGTCCTCAGCCGCCGCCGCGAGCGTGCATCCGGCCAGCCGCATGAAGTTGATTTCCAGCGTGCGGCGCCGCAGCCCCACGTGGTCGGCGATCACGTCCCAGTCAGCTCCGGCGCGAGCGCGAACGGTCCAGAGGAGGACGGCCCAGTTCATGAACTCCTTAAGACGGCACTGGAGCGGAGCGTCCTCTTTCCAGTACTTCGATAGCGTGGCCCCGGCCAGGTGGACCTCGCCCGCCAGCCGACCAACTGAGTTCGCAGGGACGAACCGGGTGGCGGCAGCGTCGTCGTGCAGGCCGCAAACCCGGCTGATCGTCTCCCTGACCGACGGTCTGAGGGACGGGTCGGAAAGCAGCCTCAGGCCGAGGCGGCGCATCGGATCCCAGCTCGGCTTCCCGAACTCCTCCAGAACTTCCACAAGTCGGCTCTCCGCCTCGTCCGCCCATAGGACCCGCAACCCTGGGGAGCGCAACGGATCCAATCGTCGCAGGCACTCGACCGAGATCCGCGCCACGACGACGCAGGGCGGATTGAGAGGCCTGGAAGCCGACCGCAGCCACTCGATGTCGGCATCGGAGCAGGTGGCGAGTCCGTATACGACCGGACAGGCGCTGATGGACGGGGCCAGGAGTTCTCTTCTCGAACTCACCCGCTGGATCAATGCACTGGCGAGCGCGCGCTGCAGCAGGAGTCCAAGCTCGTTGTCCTTGCAATACAGCGCGTAGATGGGGCGTTCCGATCTGATCCGTGCCTCCCGGTGCAGGGCGGGCGACCGTGATTTTGTCAGCCCTTGCCCGTATGCGCTCGACTATCGCAATATGGGAGGAACACCGTTTCGTCGCGCCGGTCAGGATACCGGGTTTCATCCTGTATTTGTTTCCGGGTATTATACCGGACTTTTTACCGGGTGATCGCTTCCTGAAGTCGAAGAGCTATGCAGAACATGGTTGCCGGGATAATCGACTTTTTTTCGTATATAGCATCGACTTTTTTTCGTATCAGAAAACAGTGGTCGGTTTCGATAATCCGAGGATTTTCGTGGATGTCGAATGCCGTGGAGTAGGGCGTACAGTCCGTAACTGATTGAAAAACAAGCAGATCTCAAAGTTGGCACCACTTTTGCGAGTCCCGGGGGACGCGACTCTTTCCAGCCACTTCAGGCCGGTTTTCATTCCCAACCCCAGGAGGTTCCATGAACCGACTCAAAATCCTTGCCACGGCAACGCTGGTGGCGCTGGCCTTCACTGCCTGCGACGAGGGCACTCCACCGCCGGTGGAGCCCCCGCCGCCGCCGACTCCCGTGGGAACCATCTCCGGGTCGGTGACGATTGAAGGCACGGCCGCCGCCGGCATCACCGCCACCCTTTCCTCCGGTGCCACCACGACCACCGGGGCGGGGGGCAACTTCGCCTTCTCGGGTGTGGAAGCCGGGACCTACACGGTCACGATCAGCGGCTTTCCCGAGGACGCGACGTTCGCCCAGGTGACGCAGTCCGCGACCATCGCGACCGAGGGTCAGAACGTTCAACTCAACTTCGCCGGTGAGTACATCCGCTCCTCCGCGGTGGTCGGCAGCGTGGTTGCGGCCGACGCCATGATGAGCGGCGGCGACGGCCAGCCCGAGACGCTGGCCGGCGTGACGGTCACGCTCGACGGCGAGCACGCCATGGGCGAGATCATGGAGACCGGCATGGACGGCGGCTTCGCCTTCACCGGGCTCCGGGCCGGCACCTACACGGTGACGATCAGCGACTTCCCGGAGGACGTCTCCTTCGAGACGGTGAGCGTCGAGGTCG
>JAPPJO010000148.1 GCA_028820325.1 Gammaproteobacteria bacterium
CCGTGACCCGGTCGTGCAAATCACGCGAGAATCTGCATGATTATGGGAGACAAGCTTGTATACTCCCGGAGTGCCCAACCGCAACGCCGCGAGCTTGGGATCGTTGTGATTCTGACGGACCAGCGAGACGAAGTAGGTTTCCGCCGAACCGTGAACGCGGCTGTACTCCATGAGCCTTCGCGCGGTGTGAACCAGATTGCAGAGGTCCCTCTTCAAGTTCCTGGACCCTGCCCTGCGCTCAACGAACCAAGAATTGATGCGACCGATGTCGTGTTCTGAGAGCTTGGCATAACGCCTCAAGCTAAACTCCGAAAACACCTCCCGGAGGTCCGGAAGAATCCCTTCGATCTTGGACCAGTCCCTGTCGCTGGACAACACGGCCAGCAGGATTGCCTCGAAGGTCTCGGCATCGCTCCACTCCTGACCGGCCAACCTTCTCTTCACCGCATTCGTCTGGCCGAACCCGTCAACGCGACCGCGCCAGCCCTCGTACGACGAATCCAAGCGGGACTCGATCTTCTCCCAAAGCAAGGATAGGGTCTCCAACGATGGCTCCACTCGCAACGCAGTCCTTCCCGGATTGATTCGACCACAACGGATGGGTCACTGTCGGCAAACGTATCTGGCGGTCAGCGCGGTCGCTATTTCGTCCGGCCGCACCGGGCCAGGATGCAGCCTCGGTTGCTCGACGGTTCAGACGACGTTTGCGGCTGGCTTGAGCCACTCTTCCGGGCTCAAGCCAGTCTACCCCAAGTAATACACTTGGGGCTGGCGAGGGGCGTGCCCCTTCGATCCCCGGAAGTCCGTCCTGCGGCGGAGTGCGCGACTGGCTCGCTCCCGTTCCCGGGCGCCCCGTGAGGAACATGCAGGTCGGGTACATGGCGCCTCAGCGGTCGTCACCGTGGCGGTCGAAGAACGCGTCGGTGTCGGCGGGCAGGAGGAGGCTGTCCGCGATTGCTGCGATCTCTTCGGCTTCCTTCCATGCCTGTTCCAGGATCCAGAGTTCACCTTCGATTGCCCGCCGCTCCTGCTCTTCGTGGAGGGACATTTCGAGGGCGAGCCGGACGGGTACGGGCATTCTGCCCAGATTCCCGGGTTCCCGGTTAGCGATTTCGGTGAGGAAGCGATTGGGGTGACCCGCAGTCTCGATCTCCTTGACGGCGCGCTGAACCGAACGCCGTGAGCCACCCTGTCTATTCAGTCGCGGAACCAGCGCTGCGGCTACGCGGCGGGCGTCCTCTCCCCGGAACGCGGCCGTGCGTATGCCTCTTTTCAACTCGACCATGAATCCCCGTTCATCCTCGTCGGGCAGCAGCCGCATCGAACGCAGTGCGCGGAGCCTGAAGACGGCGACATCTTCAGGGGTCACCGGACCGCCATCGGAACCTCCGCCACCTACTCGAACCTTGGCCAGAGGGCGCAAGCGGCTCCAAGCGATCCACGCCCAAGAGCCGGCCATGGCGAGCCCGGTCGGGAATGCTACGGGCAACGTGGTGATCGCCAAGGCGAACCCGACCGACCCCACGCCGCCGAGCGCGGCCAAGCGATACCTGCTCCTGAACTGATCCCCATAGCGCCACGCCGCGAACTCGCCGCGCGGCGGCTTGCCAACGCGCACCAGATCAAGGCCCTCGCGGTGGCGAGCAATCCCGATATTCTCGGTCGACGACCGCAGCGGCGTTTCCCGGAACAAGCGCTCGCAGGCCTCGACCGCCTCCCATCGCTCTTCCAGCGGCGTGAGGTTCCATCGCTGGCACTTGGTGCAAACGACCCAAAGCCGCCCCTTGGCTGCGTCGAAGGCCAGACGGCGGCCGACCGGGAAGGTCTCCAGCACTTCGTTCGAGCCGAGGGGCTTCTTGCAGAACATGCAGGTCGTGTACACGGCGGTTGCGAACCATTGGATTCAGAGGAGCAGCTCCGGCGAGTCTTCATATTCGCCCATTCCGTTCTGCAACGGCAACGGTTCACCGCGGCAACGGTCCGCCCACATTCGACGGTGGGAGGCCGCGCATCCAATTCCGGACGCCGGCGGATGGCACCCCTCCATCTGGACACCAAAGAGGGTCCCGCCAAGATCCGCCGCGCCAACGGGCAATCGGCGCGGAAATCCGGGGGGTCAAAGGGGGGCGGAGCACTCCCCTTGCCAGTCCGCCACGTTCAACGTGGCGTGGGCTGGCTTACGGACCAAAAGGCCGTCAGCCAGCCCCGCGGGACCCCCGCGAAAGACGTCCCACCGGCCATCGTCCGGAACAGTCTCTACCGGCCGACGCGGGAAGCTGCGCCGTGCGTCGTCGTCGGGCGGCTCGCTCTGCGCGTCGTCGCTTTCGGCCCTACCTTCTACCCCTCGAAGATCCGAGATCGTGCGTCAGCGGCGATCCTGTGGCCCGTAGATTCCCCGAAAAACCCCTCGGATCGCCGGAAACGGGCTCTGAGGCCGTCGTGGAGGGTAGATGGGACCGAATGGCCGCATCAGGCTCCGTTCCCCGCGTCCCGGCCCGCCAGATACTCGGACCACTGCTCCATCAGGACACGGCGGCGCTCGAAGAGGTCGGAGCGGGCGTACGCAGCCTCGACCTTGTTGCGGACCGCATGCGCCAGCGCCGCCTCCATGACCGCGTGCGGCGCGTCCGTGCACTCCGCCGCCCAGTCGCGGAAGCTCGAACGGAACCCATGCGGCACGGCCGGGATCCCCAAGTCCCTGAACAGAGCGCTGAGGGGCGTGGGTTGCAGCTGCACTCCTCTCGCGGACGGGAACACCAACTCCGACCGGGGCGCGTTCGCCTTCGACTCGGCCAGAACCTCCAGCGCCCGCCCCGACAGCGGCACCCGGTGCTCCCGGCGGCTCTTCATCCGCTCCGCCGGGATCGTCCACTCCCCGCCCTCGATGTCGATCTCCGCCCAGCGAGCCCCGCGCACCTCCCCCGATCGGCAAGCCGTCAGCGCCAGAAACTCAAGGGCCAGCTTTACCGATGCCCGCGCCCCGGATCTCCGGATCGTCTCGA